>DATFDL010000068.1:0-48159 GCA_035252155.1 Pirellulales bacterium
CCACGGTTTGCGGCTTTCGACCATTGATTGACCGGCACCGAGCGGTTGCGTCTGCATTTGTCGGACCTGTTCTTGTTACTTACCGCCCGCCTTGCGATAATTCCCATTACGCCGAGAAAGGATGGATGTCTTGGGCTCTGCCGTTGGGCTCTGTTGGGCTCTGTCTTGGGCTCTGCGACCTCACGTGGGTGGCCCGCCAATTCTAGGGAACCCCATCGGCGGACATTAATGCGAACTATGAGTCGGTGGCGCAGCAGGAGTGACAGAAATACTATGACTGCTCACATATTACTTCGCGGCTGTCGGACTGACTGTAGGTATCAGTTGGGATCGGTCCCGTTCATTACCGAAGTGGTTCTGGTTTGGCTCACGGCTGTTGCGGCCAGCATACTCCTTAACGCCGTTTCCGACGCCGCCGAAGGCGAAGATGCCGCCCCTGGCGTCCTTGCGGAGGCTCCAATCGAACAGGAATGTCCGATACTTTTGCGCGTACGTGTTCAGCCAAAGAACAGCGGCCGCGTGTCGACGGGGCCGGAGCGCACGTATTGCATGTTGCTAGATACGGGCGCGGACCGTACTTGTTTCGATGTTCGGCATCGCGGGTTGCTTGGGGATGCCACAAGCACATATGAGACGTCGAACGCATTTGGGTCCGCCGTAACCGAGGCATATGAAAGCCCGGTAATGCAGCTCGGTGAGGTGAGTATTCATCCGACCACACGAGTTGCGTGCATCGACTTGCAATGGTTCTCGGACGGCATCGGGGAACAGGTCGATGGACTTCTCGGTATGGATGCCCTGCGTGAATTCGTCATTTCTATCGATTTCGACGCACGAAAACTACAGTTTCACCGCGCGGCGCGGCCTGATTTCGGACGGTGTGTGCCCATCACATGGCGCGGGGAATTCGGCGCGGAGCGTCCCTTTGTCGAAGCGGCTTTTGAGGACGGCGTCACAGAAACCTTTCTCATAGATACGGCTGCAATTGGTAACTTTTCTGCGACCCTGAATAGCACCGTCTATGATGGTTTGGTCAAGAAAGGCATTCTTGCTCGTGTAGAGGGCGCCCACTTAGCCAGAGGATCCGCGCGGCTGATAACGATGAGCGGGACGGGCGATGTCACTGTCGCGCGTGCGAAATTCTTAACGCTAGCTGGCTTTTCGTTGAAGCAATTGGTTGTGTATCCTCACCCGCGTGTCAGCACTCTTGGTCTAAGTTACCTATCGCGATATTCAGTCGAATTCGATTTTCCGAATGGCGTGATGTACTTGTGCCCCAGCGAGAGATTCGTGCGGCCCGATGTTTGGTACGATCTCACTAGTTTCGGGGTGCTCAAACGCGATGACGGAGCCGTGGTCGAGACCGTGCGTAGTGATGGCTGGGGAGCGAACGCGGGGATCAAGCAAGGCGATCTCATACTCGCTATCAATGGGCGGAATCTGAAGGGCATGAGCTTGTTCGCGATTCGGAGAATGCTTGCAGTCGAGTCTCGGCAGGCTTTTGAAATTCGACGACATGGCGTAAAACGGCGGATCGTATTGGACGTGACCCGAGAGATCCAACGGCTTTTACGGGAAGGCGTAGAAGAGGTGAAGGAAACAGATTCAACAAAATCGCGGCGTAACTGAACCGGAGTAGGCCCCATCGTGGAGGAATAACGGGAACGAAGGGGAACGAAGACACCCAGCCTTTCACGGGGGAAGACGTCTGCGAAAAAAGGTACTTGACGGGCGAGTGACCATATGTATACTTACGGCGGCTTCAATCCAGGGAGGCTGTCATGCCCGCCTATGCGCGCCGTCAAAAAAGTCGATGAGTCGGTCGTCGGGGTAATATCACTGTATGGCGCGCTGCGTCCGGCGCGCGTTTCTTTGTGGCTTCGACCGCTCTAGCGGCCGGAACTTCGATCACCGCAAGGTCTGGGTCCGCCAACGCTTGGAGGAGTTAGCCGGCATCGTGGCCGTTGATGTGGATGGCACGCCCGCCGAGCCCGAGCCGCACGAACTGGCCATGCTGTTGGCCGATGCGGAAGCGCTCGCCACGCGGCGAAAGCGCTTATCGTCGAAGATCAAAGGGAAGAACAAATGGCCATGGGGACGACGGCGTTATCAGGTGCTCGCTTCGGACTTGGCCGCGTCAGGGCCCCGAGCCTCCGTTTCTGATTCTATACTTCAAGCGGCCTCGAATGAGAGCTTACGCGCTCGTCGATTTCTATTAGGTTTGTCTGCAGAAGGGTAGCGTCAGGCTGGTTGGCAGCGCGGCCTTGCGTTTTCTGAGGGATGACCGGGCAAATAAATGGGGTGCTGACGAAAGGATCAAGAACCCTGGCCCGCCGTAGCGGGCCAGGGCCAAGCGAGTCATTTACCCGCCCGGACCTGGTTATCCCTTGCCAGGTTGCTCGCCAGCAGAGCCTGACTCCGTTTCACCAGGCGCCGGCCATTCTACCACGAGTGATTGGCATTCCCATCGCCGTGTTATTTATTTGCCCGGTCCTGCCTGAGAAAACGCAGGGCGGCACCGACTGCGTCGGCGATGCACAGCCGGGGGCGGCTGTGCCACATACCGGTTCCCGCAATTACCGGTCTTGAATGTCAAAACCGATTAGGATCCATGCGACAAGCGTGTCGCCTAAGTCGCAGGCGGCGGTGTTGCGCGCCATCCGCGGCGTGGTGTTCACGGACTTTTTCAACAGGCTCGCATGCGTGCCGTCAAAAGCGCAGCGCGCTGCGCCTTTGAACGCGCGCGGGCCACACGATGGGGTTGAGACCAGCGTCACCACTTCAATGGCGGCACGGCTGGTGATGTCATCTCGCTCGTCTCAACGGCGATGACGCCGCCGCGCGATGCCAGGCGGCTACCCTTTCGTGGTCGTCGTAGATGGACACCACCGGTGGCCGAATACACCGAGTACAGCCGGGGGCGGCTGTGTCACACAACGATAACTTCCGCGGGGCAGCGTAGGTAGCCGCGTTAGGAGTTTCATTCGGTGTTGCCGCCGGGCTGGCGAGCGAGGCGCGTGGTAGGTTCCGCCGAGATCCAGGCGACCGATAACCACTGGGAGCCTGGGCCGCCGGGGGCGACCGTGCCCAGACGGCCGCCGCGAAGGGCGATGCCGCGGGCGGTGATTTCTGGGTCGAGCGTTTGGTTCAACCAACGCTGGAGCGCCTCTTCGAGACGCTGGCCCGAGATGAGCGAGCCGGAAGCCAGCGGCGATGTCTCAGACTCGGCGGGGGTGGCGCCTGCCGACTGAACTAGTTGCTGCGACCAGGCGCCCGCCGTTCGTACAAAACCTGCCGGCACGATCGTGCCCAACCGCTCCGTCAACGGATTGCTGGGTTGTAAACTCGCCATGAGCGTTTTCACCCAAGGGTTCTCCATCCAACGCTCGCCCAGCGTCGAGTGCCACCGTAGGGCCAGGCCCGAGTCGAGCGGCAGATTTGGTTCGCCAGGCGGCGCTCCGAGCGGCCCGGCGACGACGCCGATTCGCAACAGCCCGTTGGCGGAGCAAAAGTGAAGGCGAACCGAGCCGCCGGAGTTGTTGGCCAGCGCCAGCAGCGGCGCGATGGCGCAGCGTTCGACCTGCAATGCCAGCTCGCTGGCCTCCTGATCGACGAGCTGCCGAATCTGGTCTTCGGCGTGGCGGGCGGCGATCTGATCCGCCTCGATTTTTTGTTGCCGCACTTGACGTTGAGCGACGCGCTTGACAATGCGGCCGCGCACGCCCGGCGAAGCCGAGCTGACGTTGGCCGAGAGCGTGGTGGTTTCGGCCATGCAAACGGTCGGCAGTGCCGTGAGGCCGCCGGCGGTCAGCCAAAAATCCTTCTCGGCACGAAAGGTCGTGAGAGCCCGGCTGTGGATGCGGGCCGGACCGTTCCGCCCGAGCGTGGTTGTGTCGATTGTTCCGTCGACGTGCAATCGCAAGATTGCCCGTTCGGCATGAGGCGCCAAGATCAACGTTTTCCTGGCCTTGGTGGTGCCGTGACCGCGGACCTCGGTGCCCAAGATCGAATCTTCAACCACGATGATCCGCTCGATGACGCCTTCGACGCCGCCGGCGAGCGTCCGCTCGGAGACGTCGACCCACAGGTTGGGATGGCCGTAGTAATCGCGCACGGCCGCTACGAGCGGTTCGGCCATGCCCGTGCCGCTGAGCCAATCGAGCGTCGCACCAATTTCATCGGCCAGCCAGGGCGCGGGATCTTGCGCATACGCCGAAAGCAGCGCGCGCAGGGCCGTGAGGCGGTTGCCGAATTCTTGCTGTGCCCGCAAGGCCTCTTCGGTCGGCCGGTGTTCGGCGACGAGGATCAACGACCCGTGGCTTTCGGTTGTGGCGATGCCGGCGGTCCATCGCCGTTGCAGCGAATCGGTAACCGCCTTCAACCGAGCGCCGTCGGGCAACGTCGCACGCGCGAGCCAACCTTCGAGCGCCGTGCGCAGTACCAGAAATGGACGTAGCTCGAGCCCCGGCTGATTCTCCGAGAGCTGGCGGAGGGTTGCTTCGACGACATCCAAGTCAGCCTTCCCGCCTCGCTCAAGTTCTTGTCGCAGTGCGGCGAGTTGCAAGTAATCGCTCCAGGCCGCGGCTTGCGGTCCGGTGGCCAGCCAGCTTTCGAGCCGGTCGAGCGCGGCCATCACGGGCGCGTTGCTCGGCGCGTCAGCGGCGTCTGCCTCGCCGATCATCGACACCGCCACCACCAAGCCCGCTATCCAAGAGAGTCGTTTCATCGGTTTGTCCTCCGCCCCAGAGGCTCCATCCGGTCAACGTTCCTTGGCCCCTGCGTCCAGATTTGTCGGCGCTGCTTGCCGTCGGCCGCAGAGATGCGAAGCGGCCTTGGGCAGTTCGTTTTGCTGACCCGGCCGCGAACGTTCGCACACAAGATGCCAATCAAATTTCGAGACCGGAGGATACCGCGTGACAATCGGCGCAACTACCGTTGGCAGTAGGGCGATGCGACTTGTGGGACGCGGACCCCCGGTGGCGGCGGAAAGCCCCCGCTCGTCCGCAGCGGCCTCAATCCGGATTCCGCCGAACCGGCGATTTTGCGGCAGGTAATCTTACTCGGCCGACGCTTGGCGCGCGAAGTGCGTGTCCTGAAGCGCGGACGGACGAAAAATATACCCCACGCAGCAGCAAACGCGACATACGATGCCGGTGTGGCACCGCCGCCCCCGGCTGCGATGTGGTGGCCAAAGGCGACCGCGAGACAGCCGAGGGCGGCTGTCCCACATTGCCGGGTCGGCGCATTGGCTCGAAAGTATTATGAAATTTTCACGCGACCAAAGTGAAACGATTCAGACGTATTTGAGCCAACTGGCTCGCTTTCCGCGCCCGACCGCCGCTGAGGAGTCGGCGGCGGCCGAAGCGCTCATGCGTTCGCGGCGGCGGCTGAGCCGTTGCATTTTGCAAAGCGATTTTGTGCTCCGTCGCGTCGCCAAGTTGCTGCGGCGGTTGCGCCGCCGGCAGGGCCGGCTCGACCACACCATCGGCTTTGCCACGACCGACACCGCCGAACGCAGTCGAATCACCAAGTTGCTGCCGATTGTCTTGAGAGAAGTGTCGGCGGTCGAGCGGAGCAACCGGCAAGACTTTAAGTTCGTCGTCAGCCGACATTCGACCCGCGAGCAGCGTCAGGCTGCCCGCCGCCGGATGGGCGAGCGCCGCCGTGCCGCCGCCGCGGCAGTCGCGCGCCTGCGGCTGCGCACAAGGCAATTGCAACATTGGCAGCGGCAATTTGCCGAAGTGGCGGCAAGAGTCGAACGGCTCGCTGACGAGCGCCGGCGGCTGCGCGTGCGCGGGGCGTTTGACGAAGCCCGATCGGTCGCCCGCGAGCTCTGCCCGCTGAAGTGGCTGACGCTCGAAAGGCCCCAGGCGCTGGGCCGGCATCTTGCCCGGTGTCGTCGGCACGAGAGCGAATATGAGCGGGCCAAACAGTATCTGGTGTCGAGGAATCTGCGGCTGGTGGTGGCGGTGGCCAAGCGCTATCGTAATCGGGGCGTCAGCTTCTTAGACTTGATTCAAGAAGGCAGCGCCGGGTTGCTCCACGCCGTCGACCGTTGGGACCCGCGCAAGGGAAAGCTGGGCACGTATGCCACCTGGTGGGTGCGGCAAGCCGTGAAAGAGGCGGTCCATACGCAGGGCCGCATGATCCGTCTGCCCGACCGCATTGTGCAGCATTGGCGGCGAATGCAAGGTGCCGTTCGCACCCTGGTCGAGCGGCACGGCGTACGGCCCGACGTCGAGATGGTGGCCGAACTTGCCGGGTTGTCGCCCGAACAGGCCGACCACGTGCTGCGCATTCACCGCGAGCCGCTTTCGCTCGATCGTCCGCTCGATGCCGACGACGGCGCCGCGGTGGGCGAGCTGTTGCAGGACCCTCGGCCCCACACGGCGCTACAGACGTTGAGTCATGGGCAGCTCAAGCAACGATTGGCCGACGTGCTGACGGAGCTAAACGACCGCCAACGGACGGTCATTTCGCTGCGATACGGGCTGCTCGACGGGCAGCAGCGGACACTCGACGAGGTGGGCCGGCTGCTGTCGATCACCAAAGAGGGTGTGCGGCAGATCGAGTCTCGGGCCGTCGACCGGCTGAGACACCCCGCGCATAGCCGCCGTTTGCGGGGCTTCCTCGATTGGGATGAAAAACATAGAATCAACGGCGGTTGAGTTGCGAAAGCTCCCCCGGCCCCGTTGAATCAAGGGGCGGCCGGGCGGAGTCTTTTTTTGCTCCGAGGGCTATGACGCGTTCACTATCGATTACCATCGCCGACGATGAGGCGGTCACGCGCGCCACGTTGCGGGCGATGTTGGCCGCCCTGGGGCACCGCGTGGTCGGTCAGGCCGAGAACGGGCAGGAACTGCTCGATCAATGCCAAGGTTCTCCGCCGGAGCTGGCGATCATCGATTTGGAAATGCCCGTGCTCGACGGGCTGGCCACGGCCGAAGAGCTGCGGGCCACGCGCCCCATGCCGGTCATCTTGCTTTCAGGCCATCCCGACTTCAATCATGTGGTGCGGCAAGAAGAGCCGATCGAGGTGTATCTCTCGAAGCCGGTCACACTGCAGACGTTGGACCACGCCATTCGCGAGGCGGTCAGTCGCTTCGGGCAGCCGGCGAGCTGAATTCCGTCAGGTGCCGGTCATCGTTCCAGAGGCGGATGGCTGGCTCGTCGAGCGCGTGCTCGTAGCCCAAGATGCTGAGGGAGGCCGTCGAAAGAACCAACAGCCGGGCGTCGGCCACCGGCAGGCCCAGCCAACGGGCCGTCAGAATTCGCAAAAAATGGCTGTGGCCAAAGGCGAGCACGTCGCCCTCGATCGTTCGGATGCGGGCAATGACACGGTCGGCCCGTTCGCGCACCGCCTCGAACGATTCGCCATTGGGACAGCCGTCGCGAAACAGTCGCCATCCGGGCCGCTCCTGGCGAATATCGACGGTTCGGCGGCCTTCGTAATCGCCGTAGTCCCATTCGACCAGGTCGGGCTCGACCACCGCGACCGGCCCGTAGCCCGCCAACTCGCAAGTCCGCCGCGCGCGAATCAGCGGGCTGGTGAACACCGTAGTCGGCACGATACCCTTCAACCGCTCGACAAGCCGCCGCGCGTTTTCTTCGCCCCGCGCCGTCAGGGGAATATCGGTATGGCTCGTATGCTGCCCGGAGCGAGACCACTCAGTCTCTCCATGTCGGGCAAGATAGAGCTTGGGCAACTGGTCGGTCATTATTTGTCGGCCGAAGGGACGAACATCGCGGTGAAGCCGTCATTATTCGGCAGCCGGTCCCAACGAACAAGGTGAAACCGATTGGAGGATGGCCTTCCAGGCCGTCCCTCTCTGGCGTGGACGGCCTAGAAGGCCATCCTCCAATGCCGCGGCCTAACAACTCGGCAGCGGAGTGCGCTCCGGACGCTGAGAGGTCGCTACCGGTTGCGGAGCGATGGTGGCGGGCGCGAGGGGCGATGGGTCCAACGTGATCGCCACCGCCTTGAAGGCCGGCGTCTTCGAGAGTGCGTCGGCGCGCCGCGGCACCAACACGTTCGCTTCGGGATAATACATCAGGGCATTGCCGGGCTTGATTTGCTCAAAGGGCCGCGCCAAGATCCCGGCCAGCGCCCCGGCCTCGCTGCGCACGGTCACGCGCTGGTCGGCGCGCAGCCCTAACCGCCGCAGATCATCGGGATGCAGCAAGATCACGTCGCGCCGTTCCTGACCGCGATAAAGATCTTCGTTTTCGTAGACCACCGTGTTGAATTGACCCTCACTGCGGACGGTCATCAGCCGCAACTGTTCGTCGCCGCCCAGCAGCTCGGGCAGCTCGTGCGTGTGCAACTGCGCCCGCCCGTTGGCGGTGGGGAACTCCGGCTCGTGGAACACTCGACCGGCGATGGCAAACTCGTGCTTCGTGCGGTCGATCTCGCCGATTTTTTCCAGACCCGGCACCACGGCGGCGATCGCCTGGCGGATGCGCCCGGTGTCGCGCAGGGCGGGCCAGTCGATCGGTGTGCGCCCCCCGAGCACGTGGGAGGCCAACTCGGCGATTACCGCCGTTTCAGCCCGCGGACCATCGTGGCGCGCGGGGCCGCCGTCGCTCAGCCGCACGTAGTTGAACATCGACTCTTGGGTGGTCGCTTGCGGCTCTTCGTCACGGGCAAGCACCGGCAGAATGATCGTTTCGGCGGCCAGGCCGTGCGCATGCCCCGTGTTGAGCGTAGTGTTCAGATAAACCAACAGATCGAGCTTGCTGAGCGCCCGAGCGGCGAACTGGGCGTCGGGCGAGGCGCCGTAAAGATTGCCGCCCAGGCAGACGCCCAGCCGCAGCCGCCCGGCGTCGGCCGCTTCGAGGCAGGCGAGCGTATCGAGCCCCGGCTGCGTCGGCAGCTTGACCTGAAAATAGTTCTCGATCCGCTCGAACATCGCTTGCTTGAGCTTGGGCGAAACGCCGACCGAGCCGATGCCCTGCACGTTCGAGTGGCCGCGAATCGGCAACAGCCCGCAATGCGGTCGGCCCACCATGCCGCGCAGCAGGGCCAGGTTGGCGATGGCCTGCACGTTTTGCACGCCGTGGACGTGATGCGTGACGCCCATCGTCCAACTGAAAACCGCGTGCTTGGCGTTCGCGTAGCGCTGTGCGACCGCGTCGATCTCTTCGCGCGAGACGCCCGAAAGGCGCGTGACGTCGTCCCAGGCCAGTTCGCGCAGCCACCGGGCGTATTCGGGCCAGCCGTCGCAGCAGCTTGTGAGATAAGCTTCGTCGATGGCGTTCAACTCGTCGACGCGTTTGGCGATTCCGGCCAGCAGGGCCAGATCGCCGCCAATGTGCGGCTGCACGTAGAGGCTGGCGATCTTACTGCCGAAGAACAAGCTGCGCGGGTCGCTAGGCACGCTGAACCGCACCAGGCCGGTTTCGACCACCGGGTTGATCACAATCACCTCGCCGCCGCGCCGCCGCACCTGCATCAGCGTGCGCATCAGCCGCGGATGGTTGCTGGCCGGGTTGCCGCCGATGACAAATACCAGGTCGGCCCCGTCGAGATCGGCCAATTCGACGGTGGCGGTGCCGCTGCCCACGGCGCTGGTCAGCCCCACGCCGCTGGCTTGATGGCAATAGTAGCTGCAATTGTTGACGTTGTTCGTGCCGTAGAGCCGGGCGAAAAGCTGCAACAGAAACGCGGCTTCGTTCGAGCTCCGCCCGCTGAAGTACCAAAAGGTCTCGTCGGGCGCGGTCTCGCGCAGCTTGACGGCGATCCGCGTTAGCGCCTCCTCCCAGCCGATCGGGCGATAATAGTCGTCGCCGCGCCGGTAGATCACGGGCTGCGTGATCCGCCCGCACGACTCCAGTTCGCGCGGCGAGAAGGCTTGCAGTTGAGTTACGGCGTAGGTTGTCCAAAAATCATCGCGGACGGCGCCTTGCATGTCGGCGGCCATGGCCTGCAGCGACTTTTTGCAGACTTCGGGAAAGTGGCCTTGCTCGTTGATCATGCCGCCGGCCTGCCCGCCCATGCCCAGCGCGCAGGTCTTGCAGGCGTTTTTGCTGCGCATCGCCCTCCACAGCTTGCGAATTCCGCCGACTTCGCGAGCTTTTCGCAACGTGTACCAAACGGCGGGCCAGCCGCCTCCCGAGTTAACCTTGCGCATCTTCGAGCCGCACTCCCATTCCGCGTCGCAGGCTTTGCCGCGCCTGCTCAATGCGCCGGAGAAACCGCGGGTCGTTCTCCACTTGATAGTCGAACCAGTCGTCATCGGACGCGAAACCGACTAAGACTCCCGCCGGCTTGCCATGTCGCGTAATCACAATCTCTTCCGTTTCCGCCAGCCGAAGATACTTGGACAAATCGCCCTTGATTTCAGACATCGGTACTTTCTTCATCGCGTTCACCATGACAAGGGGGATTATACAATAAATACCTTGCTGTCGCACTTTTCTGCCGCGGAGCGGCAACGGAATCTAGCCGTGGGCGCCAGCCCGCGGGTACGAGCCAAAAAATCAGCGCCAGCCGCGGAGCGGCGGCGGAGACGCACGTGCGCCCTCTGTCGCCGCTCCGCGGCTACATTGAAAAATCGTTGAATGCTACCGCGGGCTGGCGCCCACGGCTAAACTCCGCGCGCCGCTCCGCGGCGGAAGTTGACAGCGCGTGACAGGTCGCTAGCCCCTGACCTCGCGCGGTCGATTGCCCGGTGCCGGCGCCGGGAAGTTGTCGGCCGGGGCGGCGGTGAAGAAAAAGCCTTTGAGATCTTCACCGCCGCGAAGCATGGCTTGCACGCCGCGATGTAGATAGCCGCGGCCGCCGTAGCGATAGGGGAACAACTGCCGCTGAATCCAATAGAGCGCGCGGTCGATGCCCAAGGCCACCGCGGGGATGATCAGCACCACCAGAATAATGTAGGGGCGGTTCGCGCCGCGGCTTTCGGCCAAATTCAAAATGTAGCCCAGGCCGCCCGCCCGACCGCCAGTGGTCACCACCTCGGCCAACATGATGTAGCCGAACGCCAGGCCGAACAGCAGCCGCAACGAATTGAAAATACTCGGCAGCGCCAGCGGAAAGAGCACCTTCAAAATCACCTGCAGGCGGTTGGCGCCCAGCGTGTAGGCCGTATCGACATACTGCGTGCCCACGTCGCGCACCGCCTCGGCCGCGTCGCCGACGATGAAGGCCACGCACGACAGAAAGATGAACATGTACTTCTGCCGCTCGGTGGTGCTGCCGAACAAGGCGAACGTCAGGAACAGCAGAGCCGCCATCGGCGCATTGCGGCCGAAGATCGTCAACGGAGCGAAGAAGGCATTCACCGACGAAAAGCAGCCGCAGAGCACGCCCACTGGCACGCCCACCAGCACTGCCAGGCCAAACCCGATGACCACCCGCCGCAGACTGACCAGCGTGTTTTCGGGCAGGTCGGCGTCGTACCAAAGACTATGAAACCGGGCGAACGTCTCGCTCGGGCTGGGCAGCGCCAACGGCCCCAAAATGCGTTCTTCGGCCTCGCCCCGCGTGACCAACCACCACAGCCCATAACACAGCGCCATCGAGGCCGCCGCGCAACACAGCGCCCACCACAGGGGAATCGGTCGCCGCAAGCGTAGCACGGCTCACGCCTCCGGGTTTTCGGCGGCGAACACGCGGATCTCCACCCGGCGGTTCTTGGCGTGGTTGTCGGGGTCGTGCGGATCGGCCGGCCGCGCCCAGCCGACGCCATCGGCACTGAACTGGTTCGGATCGAGCTCGTACTTGCCGGCCAGCGCCTCTTTGACCGCGTTGGCCCGATTGCGAGAAAGCTCTTTGACCAGATCTTCGGGCACCTGGCCCTTCATCGAGGCGTCGGTGTGGCCTTCGATGATGATTTGCGCGGCGCCGAACTGCCCGGCCAGCTTCGCCACGTCGTCGAGCACAAACTGCACGTTCGGATCGTAAAGCTCTTCGACTTCCTTGCCGCCGTCTTTGCGGGTGATCTTTTTCTCCAAGTCCCAACTATTCGGATAGAAATGAATGACGACGGTCTTGGTGAGCACCTCTTCACGCTCGGCCCGCGTCTGGGCGGCCGACTGCGGCGTGAACTGCACGCGATATTCGTCCTTCTGCGAGCTGTATTTCTCTTCCTTGCCGAGCTTGCGAATGATCGAATCGTCCATCACCTGGTCGAACGGCACCTGGCGGTTGGTGATCGAGCCGACCTGCCGATAGAGATAGTACGCCTGGTTCCAGATGCGCTCGAAATTGGTGGGGTTGTTCTGGTTCAGAAAGAACTGATAGTTCTCGGCCCAGTTGGCGCTATGAGCGTCGCCAAACATCTTGAGCGTGTCGCTGGACGGGATGTTGTATCCCTTGGCCATCAGTTCGGCGGCGTGCTGCTTGTTCTTCTGGTCCTTGAGCGCCTCCATGCCGTCGAAGATGCCGCGAACCAGCGCCTCGATGATGCCCGGCTCGTCGGTGGCGAAATCGGCCCGGGCGAACCAGATGTCGGCGATCAGCTTGTTGGCCGTGCCGGTGGTCACCAGCATGCGGTTGCCGCGCACTTTGGCCAGATTATAGATGTCGGGCGCCCAGGAAACGGCGGCGCTAATTTGGCGTTCGTTGTTAAAGGCGGTCGCGGCCTCAAACGCGGTGCGCAGGAAAACGAACTCGACCTCCGCCGGCTGCACGCCGCCGTTGACCAGCATGTTCAGGGCGAAAAAGTGCGAGGGCGAGTTGCGGGCCAGGGCCACCTGCTTGCCGCGCAGATCGGCCACGGTCTTGATGCTCTCACGCACCACAATGCCGTCGCCGCCGTTCGACCAATCGACCTGCTGGAATACGCGGGGCATGACGCGCGTATCTTGCGGCTTGCCTTGCTCGTCGACAAAACCTTCCATGAAGAGCGGCAGCATGTCGAGCGTACCCCAGCCGATATGCATGTCACCGTTTGCGTAAGCGTCGCGCATCGCAACGGGATCGTCCATCAGCACCAGCTCGACCTTGAACTCCTTGCCATCAGGCGTCTTCCAGACCTTGCCCGCTGTAAAGCCATCGTTGGCAAAAATGATGGGTCCCCAGCCGGCCCAGACGTTCAGGGCGAAATGCACGGTGTTGTCGGTCTCCGACAGCGCCTTGTATTTCGACACGCCCTTGGGCTTGGGCAGTCGCTCGGCCGCGGGGGCGAGCCGCGTATATTCCTTGACGGTGGTGATGCCCACGTCGCTGGGCTGTTCGGGCTGCTGGCCGCCGGCCGTTGCATCGCCGCCCTTGGCGGCCGCGAGTTGAGTGTCGCCGTTCTTGGCGGGCGGGCCGTTGTCGTTCGGTGCTTGATTCGGGCCGGCGGCTTGCTGATTCGCCCGATTGCTGGATAGGCGATACATACCGAAGGCCACCAGTCCGCCCACCACCAAAAACAGCACCAGGTAAAACGGAGCTTTAGGTTGTCCGGCCATGATCGGGTTCTCTTTGACGAGTGTGTGATGCTGAACGAGTGCGTCGAAGTTGGCTGTCAGTATATCAGGTTAAATGGTTGTGAAACGACACGCCGGATTTGGCGCGGTCTCCAATTATCGGTTGTGGCACGGTCTCCGACCGTCGCCACTGCGACTGACCGCAGGTCTCCTTCGACTCGCGATTCGAAATTGCACCCCCATCGAAATTCGAGGGAGACCTTCGGTCGGTAAACGTGAAACGGTCGGAGACCGTTCCACAACAGCGCCAAACGGTCTGGTTGTGGCACGGTCTCGGACCGTCGCCACTGCGACTGACCTCAGGTCTCCGGCGATTCACGATTTGAAGTTGCACCACCAAGAAGTTCGGGGCGACCTTCGGTCGGGGAATGTGAACCGGTCGGAGACCGTTCCACAACAACGCCAAACGGCCAGCGATTTTCACAACGTGTTTTATCGCGTTACCCCTGAAACACCGTCTTGGGCCGAGCTTGTTCCATCGAGTGCAAAATGCGCATCAAGTCGTAAGCGGTCAATTCGCATAAGAGCTGCGTCACCTTGGGATGCAAGGCGGGCGGAAGCGCGGGCTCGACCTCTTTCATCAGTTTGACTAGACGCTTTTCCTGAGCGGCCACTTCCGCCTCGTCGATTTTGCCGTCGGCCATCGCTTCGACAAACGGCGCCAGCCGCCGAGCGTACCGGTCGATCACCGGCTGGTGCGAGTCGGCGTCGAGCCAGCTCGAACGCTGCGGCCGGCTGTTGCCGGTCTTAGCGGGTTTTCGCCCGGCCGACTTGTTCTTCGCCGCCGCCGGTCGTTTCTTGGAGGCGCTCTTCGCGGGTTTCTTCTTCGATTTCGTTTTCGCCATGGTATTACCTTGATTCGATCGAAGCCTAAAATGCACGGGTATCACATTCGTAGGATGGCCGTCCAGGCCGTCCGCGTCGTGCCCGATTGAGTCACTAGCTTACACCAACCCGAAGCGTAAGCGAGGTGGGTTCGGCTATTCATCCTCGCTGACGCTTCGGGTTGGTGTGGTCGATTGCCGATCGCAGAGCAGACGCCCTAAAATCATCGCGGTTGGACGGCCTGGAAGGCCATCCTCCAACGCGGTTGATCGCTATTCCTCCAACAACTGTCGTATTGCCACCAGCCGCTCTTGCAGCCGGGCACGGCCGCCGGACTCGGCCGTCTTAGTCCGCCAGGCCGGCGTCAAGAACGATTGTTGCGTACACTCCAGCACGGCGGCAATCTCTTGCATCTCCTTTTCCAGACCCTGCGCCGAGGGGATGAATTCGCCGAGAGCTTGGCGCACATCGGCCTGCTGCACCTCGTCGCGGCCCGCGGTCAAGCCGATGCGCCGGGCCGCCAACACCACGCTCTCGATGTCGGCGCCGCTCAGATGGGCATCTTTTGGCAAGGTCAAGCCGGTCAGCGCGTCGGCCGCCAGGCGGATTTTGTTCTTGCGGGCCATCGCCGCGAACATGGCCGAGACTTCGGCGTCGTCCTGCGGATAGAAGAGCGGAATGTGTACTTCCGCCCGGCCCTGCCGCTTCAGGTCGATGGGCAATAAGTCGGGCCGGCTGGTCAGCAGCATCCAGACGATCTTGCCGCGATAGCTGGTGTCGCCCATCTGGCTGGCGATCATCGAAAAGACGCGGCTGGAGGTGCCCGAATCGCCCTCGGCCTGGCGGCTGCCCAACGCCGCGTCGGCCTCGTCGATGATCACCACCACCGGTCCCAGCGACCGCAGCACGGTGAGCACTTGTTCCAAGTTGCCTTCCGTCTCGCCCACGTACTTGGAGCGAAAGTTTCTGAGCTTGACGCAGGGGATGCCGATGCTGCCGGCGTAACACTCGGCCAGAAACGTTTTGCCGGTGCCGACCGGGCCGGTGATCAGGTAGCCCATCGGCGCCGCATCGAGCCGTCCCTGGCCGATCCACTTGGCGTCTTGCACCAACCGCTCGCAGGCAGCCGCATGCCCCACGACCAGGTCGAGCGTGTGCTTCGGCTCGACAAACTCGACCAGCCCTTGGCATTGTCGCTCGATGAGCGCTTTTTTCAATTGCCCAAAGCGCTTGGCCTCGCCCGATTCTCCGTCGGCCTTGCTCGTGGCCAATAACACATTCAGATTCACCAGACTCAAGCCGCTGGTCATGCCGGCCAGCCGTTCGGCCGGTTCGGCAGCACGATGAGCAGCGATGAAACGCCGCCGCTCGTCGCGGTCGGGCAACGGCACATGAATGGTCGCCACATGTGGACTTTGCACCAGCCGTTCGTTCATCTCCGTCAGTTTTTCGGCGATCAGGCAAAACGCCACGTTGGCCCGCTTGATGTACGGGTTTTGCGCCCACGACAAAAAGCGCACCAGCCGGGCCGCGTCGCCACGCACCAGAGACGACAGGTCGCCCGCCGGCACCAGATATTGCGCGTAGGCAAAGACCAGGGCGATTCGCTTGCGGGCTTCGTTTTCGTCGACCAGCGTCCGATCGAGATAACGATCGACCAGCGACAGCATGGGATCGGGCTCGCGCGGCCAGGTACCGGCGTCGCCCAGTTTGCTGGCAAGTTGCTGGATCATGCCTTGCAACCGGGCCGGGTCGCTGCCGGCCAGGGGTCGCAGCCCGCGCCCCAGATCATAGTGCAGCACCACATCCCACGCGCCGAACAACTGCGTGGCTAGAAACTCGGCCAGGTTGCACCAGCCGTCGCCCGCGCCTTCGCCGACGCGCACCAGGTCGTGCACGTTGCCGTGCAACAGAAAGAGCGAAGTCGTGCCGGAAAAATAAAGATCGGCCAGTTCCCTAGCCCAGCCCGGAAACCAATCGGGCAACTGCGGCGCCGGCCTGCCGAGTTCGGCCGGCGGAGCGATGGGTTGGGGCGATGTAGCCACAGAGTTATGCCGGGGTTGCAGCACGCGCACGTCGAGTCTGACGTATCACCATAGACTTTCCGCGCTCGTCAGGCCAGCATCGACAGGCGATTTTTTGCTTGCGAGGCGGGGTTTGTGCTTTATACTCATGGTCAGACCAACCGCGAGCGTTGTGCCGTCTTTCGCTGACGACGATCTAGCTGGCGAGGAATCTGCATGAGCACGGTGGCGGAAAGCCCATTTACGATCGGGCAAAGCTCTCGGCAGGCGGCCGAAGACCTCTTGCCGCTGCTGTACGACGAGTTGCGGCGGCTGGCGGCGCAGAAAATGGCCGCCGAACGACCGGGACAGACGCTCGAAGCCACGGCATTGGTCCACGAGGCGTATCTGCGCCTGGTCGATAACGATCATCCCCAGCTTTGGAATAGCCGGGGGCATTTTTTCGCCGCCGCCGCCGAGGCCATGCGGCGGATTCTCGTCGAGCGAGCGCGGCACAAACGCACGCTCAAAGCCGGCGGCGATTGGCACCGGGTCGAATTGGTCGATCTTGCCCTGGCCGCGGCCGGTCCCGATCTCGATCTGATCGCTTTAAGCGACGCCCTGGACAGGCTCGAAGCCCAGGACCATCGCGCGGCCCAGGTGGTCAAGCTCCGCTTTTTCGCCGGGCTGACCATCGAAGCGGCGGCCGAGATGCTGGGCATCGCCACTTCGACGGCCGACAGCGATTGGGCCTATGCGCGAAGCTGGCTTCGGCTGGAGTTGGAAGGAGTTAGCCCAAAGACGGGTCTGTAGGGAACGCCCTCTGTGGCGTTCCGTGGGGGCGGATCGGCGTCGATCCACCCTTCCCGGAACGCCACAGAGGGCGTTCCTTTCAGATTCATTCGATTGCCATCACATCGGGGAATTCCTGGTTGTTTTTCGCACTGGAAGGTAGGTCATGCCAATCATCCCTTCCGCAGCGCCGTCCAGCCAGTGCCTTCGTCCGATGCCCGACCTCGACGAACGAGCCATCTTTGATGCCGCGCGGCAGATCGAGGCGCCCGAAGCGCGCGTTGCCTACCTGAAGCAGGCGTGCGCTGGCAACCGCCGTCTGCTGTTGCGCATCGAGCAACTGCTGCGCGTCCATGATGACGATGAAATGTTTTTGCGCTCGCCGGCCGTGCCGCTGCCGCTCTTGGTCGCCGAAGACACTCCCGGCGCGCAAATCGGTCCTTACAAGCTCGTCGAGAAAATCGGCGAAGGCGGCTTCGGCATGGTCTACGTGGCCGAGCAGCTCCAGCCGGTGCGGCGGCTGGTGGCATTAAAGATCGTCAAGCCGGGCATGGACACGCGGCAAGTCGTCGCCCGCTTCGAAGCCGAACGGCAGGCGCTGGCGATGATGGACCATCCGAATATCGCCCGTGTGTTCGACGGCGGCGCCACGCCCGCGGGACGGCCCTTTTTCGCGATGGAGTTGGTCAAGGGCGTGCCGATCACGCGCTATTGCGACGAACAGCAACTCTCGCCGCGCGACCGCTTGTCTCTGTTCCTCGCGGTGTGCAACGCGGTACAGCACGCTCATCAAAAAGGAATCATTCACCGCGACCTGAAACCAAGCAACGTGCTGGTGGCCGCCTACGATGGCCAGCCCGTGCCCAAAATCATCGACTTCGGCGTGGCCAAGGCGCTCGGCGAGCGATTGACCGAGCGGACGCTCGTGACCAGCTTCGGCGGCATCATCGGCACGCTGGAGTACATGAGTCCCGAGCAGGCCGAGTTCAACGCCCGCGACGTCGACACGCGGGCCGACATCTACAGCCTTGGGGTGCTGCTGTACGAACTGGTGACGGGCACGACGCCCTTGACTCGCGAGCGCCTCAAACAAGCAGCCATTACCGAGGCCCTTCAATTGATTCGCGAGGAGGAACCACCGAGGCCGAGCACGCGCCTGAGCGAGTCGCGCCACGCACGGACGACGATCTCGGCACAGGCGAAGATCGAGCCAGAGAGGCTGGCCCGCGAGCTGCGCGGCGATCTCGATTGGATTGTCATGAAGGCGCTCGATAAAGATCGCGACCGGCGCTATCAAACGGCCAACGGTCTGGCACGCGACATCGAACGTTACCTGAACGACGAAGCCGTGGCCGCCCGTCCGCCGTCGACGGTTTACAAGCTCCGCAAATTCGCCCGCAAGAATCGCAAGCTCCTGTCGGCTGCCGTTGCCTTTGTAGCGCTGTTGAGCACGGCCACCGTAGTAAGCGCCTGGCTGGCCTACCGAGCGACGCTGGCTGAATGGGAAACCGGTCGTGAGCGCGACCGGGCCGAAGACGAGGCCGAGCGGGCATTGCTCGCCGAACGCTCGACAGCTCGTGAGCGCGACCGGGCCGAGGCGGAAGCCAAGCGGGCGCAGAGACACGTCTACGATGCTCACCTGAACCTGGCCCAGAATGCCTGGGACGACAAGCGGCTGGGAAGGTTGGTGGCACTGCTCGACGAGCATCGCCCCCAAGAGACCGACGACGATCTGCGAGGCTTTGAATGGTTTTACTGGCACCGCCTTGTGGATATCCCGCTGCTGAGCCTGAACGACCACCAAGACACCGTAACCTGCGTGGCGTACAGTGCCGATGGCGAACGATTGGCGTCGGCCAGCTACGACGGCACCGCGAAGATCTGGGACGTTCAGGGCGGCCGTGTGTTGCATACGTTGCGTGGCCACGGCGATCAAGTGACCGGAGCGGCCTTTAGTCCTGACGGCAAGCACCTCGCGACCACCAGCGCCGACCGAACGGCAAAAATCTGGGACGCCGCGACCGGATCCGAACTCTTCACCTTAAAGTGCCATGCCAACCGGGTAACGAGCGTCACATTCAGTCCCGACGGAAAATCATTGGCAACAGCGAGCTACGACGGCACTGTCAAACGATGGAACCTCGCCGATGGCAGCGAGCTGCGCCCCCTCGAGGCCCATGCCGATTTGGTGCACGCAATCACCTTCAGTCGCGATGGAAGGCGCTTTGCGTCGGCGAGCAAGGATCTGACCGTGAAAATCTGGGACACAGCCAGTTGGGCCGAACCGTTGACGCTACGGGGCCACACGAACGAAGTGGTCGGCATCGCGTTCAGTCCCGATGGCGAGCGCGTGGCGTCCGCGAGCCACGACCGCACAGTCAAGCTGTGGACGCTCGCCACCGCCACGAACGACCGAACCTTGATCGGTCACACCGAGCGGGTCTACGGCGTGGCATTCAGCCCGGACGGCCGACGTGTGGCCTCGTCGAGCTTCGACCAGACGGTGCGACTCTGGGACGCCGCCAGCGGTGAGGAGCTGGCCACGCTGAAGGCCCACACGGGATGGGTGCCATTCGTCACGTTCAGCCCCGATGGGGGCCGCCTTGCCTCCGCCAGCGCCGACCAGACGGTAAAAGTTTGGGACGCCTTCGCTGGTCAGGGAGAAGTGCTCCCGATGCGACAGACAAAGCTGTTTCCGCAGGGGCGTCGCGTTGCTTTCAGCCCCGATGGCGACTTGCTGGCGTCGACGTCGGACGACTCTCGAATCGTGCTTTGGGACACGCGCAGTGGGCTGAAGATCGGCACCCTGGCGGGACATCAGGGGAGTGTTTACGCGATCGCATTTAGTCCCGATGGCCAACGGCTGGCGTCGGCCAGCATGGATCAAACGGTCATGCTGTGGGACGTCGACAGTCGGCGACAGCTTTGCACGTGGTACGCACCCCAGGGCGCGGTCGGGGCGGTGGCATTCAGTCCCGATGGGCGTTGGCTGGCGTCAGGCGGCGACCAACATAGCGTGCGCGTTTGGCAGGCAGTCGGCGGCGCCGAAGAAGTGACACTGCGTGGCCACCAGGCGTTGGTGACCGGCTTGGCGTTCAGCCCAGACGGCAAACGGCTGGCGTCAGCCAGCCACGACTTGACCGTCAAGATTTGGAACCTGGAGACCGGCAGCCTGGTGCATAGCCTCGTGGGTCACTCCGCCGGAGCTACGGGTGTCGCGTGCGTATCGTTCAGTCCCCGCGGAGAGCGGATCGCATCGGCCGGGGCCGACCAGATGGTAAGAATCTGGGATGCGGCGACCGGTCAGGAACTGCGTGCGTTGAAAGGCCACATCGATTGGGTCTCGAGTGTGGCCTTCAGCCCTGCCGGCGACCGGCTGGCATCCGCCAGCGCCGACAAAACCATCAAGCTCTGGGACCTGGCCAGCGGAGAGGAGACGCTCACGCTGCGAGGCGGGTCTGAAAAGCTCATGTCCGTGGCGTTCAGCCGCGATGGCTGGCGTTTGGCCGGCGCCGACTTCGACGGCCGGATCTGGTTGTGGGATGCACGGCCGTGGACGCCGCAGCTCCGCAGCGAGCAGCAAGCTCGAGGCGTGATCGAGCGGCTGTTCGCAAATCAGCCGTCCAAGGCCGACGCCATGTTACAAATCGAGCGGGACGATGCCATTCCAGCCGACGTAAGGCAAATGGCCTTGGACCTAGTTGAGCGGTGGGAGCCGTGAACCAGGGCAGGGTTGGACATGCTCGCGGAGCGAGCGCCCGCCCACCAGCCTAGGACGGAGGGACGGACGTAGGTCCCTTACTTCCTCCCTTCCTCCGTTCCTGCTCCTTGGGCGGCAGAATAACGAGCGTGGCCCACTGCTGGGTCTTATCGGAAACCAGAACAGCGATGCCGCTGCCGTCGAGGTTCGCCCGACAAATCTTGCCCGTTTCGGTCCAGTAGATTTTGCGATTGTCCGTATCGAGGGCCAGGCCGTCCAGGCCGACGCGGCCGGTGACGATCGTCGTTTGGCCCTGCCCGTCGAGGCCGCTGCGGACGATGTTGCCCGGATCGACGTCGGCCCAATAGATCTGCTGTTCGACCGTATCGACCACGATTCCGAAGCGCCGCGCGCGGGTCGCAACGACGTCCGTCAACTCCAAGCCGTTGTCGAGTCTCGCGCGCTGGACCGGGCCGCCGCGCCCGCTGTGCGACCAATAAAGGAAACGCTTTTCCAGGTCGATAGCCAGCTCGTCGGGTGTGATCAAACCTCTCACAAAATCCTTCATGCCGGTGCCGTCGAGATTGCACTGTAAAATCTTATGTCCGGCGAGACTCGAAATGTAAAGCTTCTCCGATTTCGGGTCGAGGACGACATCGCCGGTGTGAGTGAGGCCGGCCACAAGCTCGGTGATTTCGGTTCCGTCGAGATTTGCACGAAATAGCTTGCCGGAGCTGGACGTCGTGAAATAGAGTTTGCCATGCTTGGCGTCGACTGCCAAGCCGTCGGTTTCTTTCATCTCGACGACGAGTGTCACTTCGCTGCCATCACACACGGCGCGATAAATGCCTTGGGACCGGTCGGTCCAGTACATGAGCCCCACCGAGTCGCCGGCAGGCTGGTTTTCGGGCGGTTCGGCCGCCGCCGCATTCCACCCGACTCCAAGGCTTAACATGAGACAAGCGGTACAGACAGCCCCGAAGGCGGCGACAAGCGGCCGCCGCACGCCACCCCGCTCGGCCAGATCAGGTTTGTCATCGCCGTGCATGAGCCGTGGCTTTCGAGCTGTGGATCTTTTTTTAAGACGGCAGTTCATCATAACCTCGTCCGGGCGATTGCGCCACGACGGGTTCTAAGAGTTTCTTTTCAAAAAAATCCATCGGGGAGATTCTCGCCGCTTTTCGCACTGTAGTAGGGCGAGTTTCAGACTCACTGCGCCTTACGGCAAGGGGGAGCGGTATGTCGCTCGATGCCATTCTCGATCATTTGGCCGGCCAGCCGGTTATCTCGCGGCGGAAAAAGCGGCGTCGCCCGACCCGTTTTCATGTGGAAGGGCTCGAAGACCGCGCGATGCTCAATGGCTGGACGGTTACCAGCGCCGATGGCGGCACGGGGCCCGGCACTCTGTTCGACGCCATCGAGCGCGCTGACGCTCCGGCGGAAGAAAGTGACCCCAACCCGTTCGTCATCAGCTTCGCCATCCCTGGGTCTGGCTTGCAAACGATCTCACTGAGCGAGTCGCTGCCTGAGATAACCCACCCCACGACGATCGATGGCGCGACCGAAGCCGAGTTTCAAAGCATCAGCTCGCCGACCCCCCTCATCGACATCGACGGGAGCCAGTTCGGCGCCACAGAGCAAGTCAACGGGCTTTATTTCACGGTCGGCGGCAACATCGTTAAGGACTTGATCATCAATAACTTTCGCGGCGCCAACGGCTTCAACGGATTCGGTATCGTTCTCGACGGCACGAACGACACCACTCACGGTCACGCCTTTCCGAACAACACCATCGAAGGGAACTTCATCGGCACCGATCCCACGGGCACTCTTGCGGCGCCGAACTTTGGCGGGATTCTCATTGCGAATTCGTCGTACAACCTCATCGGCGGCCTGAATTCCGATGGGCAACTGACCAACGGCAATCTCATTTCGGGCAATCTCGGTCAAGGCGTCGGTTTCTACAACGGCGTCGACAGTCATAACTACATCGAAGGAAACTACATCGGCACAGACATTACCGGCCTGAAACCGATCGCAAACGCTCCCGCCTCCGGTGACGGCGTTTTCATGGAAAGCGTGGCGGCTTTCGAGAACATCTCCAACAATTTCATCGGGGATTTCGACCCCAACGAAAACCAGATTGATCCCAACGGTCTCAATGTCATCGCCGGCAACCCGCGCAATGGCGTCTATGTCGTCGGCGGAACGTTCAACTCGATTTCGGGCAATTACATCGGTGTTGGGTCAGACGGCGCAACGCGCGTCGCAAACGGCGCAGATGGGGTACTCCTGGAAGACGCCAGCGGAAATACCGTCGGCGGTACGACGGCCGGTTCCGGGAACGTCATTTCAGGCAATCTGCTCAACGGCATTAGCATCGCCGCCGTTCCAACGACCGAGTACGGCCTGGCCATACCGGTTTCGCAGCAGAGCGCCTCCGCCAATACCATCGCCGGCAACTTGATTGGCACCGATGTGACCGGCAAGATTGCCGTGCCCAATGGCGATCCGAGCGCGACCGGCAAGGGTCACGGCGAGGGAATTTTGCTGAAAAACGAGGCCACCGATCCTTCGGTTCTCGTCACCGGCAACGTCATCAGCGGCTTCGCCAATGGGCACAATGTGATTTCCGGAAATTGGGATGACGGCATCCTCATGGCCGGACCGAATGTGACGAACAATACCGTAACCGGCAACTACATTGGCACCGATATCACCGGCCAGCATCCGCTCGAAAACAGCAACTTTGGCGTCGAGTTGACCGCGATCCCCGGCCAAAAAGGCGCGCCGTCGGGGAACTTCATCGGCACGACAGACGTTAACGGCCGCAATGTGATTTCGGGTAACGGCACCCCAGCTCAGAACGGCGCGCCGGCCATTGGCGGCGGCGTCCGCATAGCGAACGGCGCCATCGGCAACACGGTTGGAAACAATTTGATCGGCACGGACTCCAGCGGGAAGAAATTCCTCCCCAACGACGGTGACGGCGTCAATATCTCGGCCGCGAATTTCAACTTCATCGGTGGCGATACGCCTCCTGGCGGGAACGTGATTAGTGGCAACGACGGCAACGGCATTTCCATTGTCAACGGCTCCAGCGGCAACCAGGTGCGCGGCAATCTGATCGGCACCGACTTCTCCAGTCTATTCCTGCCCAACGCCGACGGCGTTTTCATTTCACATGCCAATGGTAACACCATCGGCGGCGACTCGCTGGGCGACGAAAACGTGATTGGCGGCAATGAAGGCAACGGCGTAACCATTGCCAATGCGTCGGGAAATTACGTCGAGGAAAACTTCATTGGCGTTAATTTCGCGCAAACCACACCATTGCCGAACCAGGATGGAATTGCACTGATCGGGGCCACCGGCAACTACATCGGAAACGTCGGGACGGTAAACGGTCAGCAGGTCGGTTTGGGCAACGTCATTTCGGAAAACTTCAAGGCGGGCATTGCCTTCTCAGCCCAGGCCGGCTCGAACTACGTCCTCGGCAATATGATCGGCACCGACGAGACCGGAACACGCAACCTGGGCAACGGCGCTTCCGGCATATTGATCACCGACTCGTCGTCGAATCACGTCGGCGGAACCACAGACGCCGCGCGCAACTTCATCGGCTTCAACGGCGCGAACGGAATCGATATCGAAAGTGACCAAGTCGTTGGCCAATCGTCGTTGAACGTGATCGAAGGCGACTACATCGGCATCGGACCTATCGGCAACCAGCCCGAAGCCAACGTATCCAATGGAATCTTGATCAACAACAGTTCCTCGAATACCATCGGCAACGCGGCACTCTTCAACGTGATTTCAGAGAATGGACAGAACGGCATCGAAATCAGCGGCGACCAGTCGCAAAACAACACCATCTCCGACAGTGACATCGGAACAACCGAGGACGGCAACACCGCGGCCCCCAACGGCACCAACAATCCATTCGGCAGTGGAGTTGTCATCGAGAACGGGGCCTCCCTGAACAACATCGGTGGCAACACCATTTCGGGAAACCAGGTTTTTGGGATCTTCATCACCGACGCTGGGGAAAAAAACTCCGTCACGAACAACTCCATCGGAACCAATGCCGACGGCAGCGAAAAGCTGAATGGCGCGACGACGCAATATACCGGTGTGGCCGTCGACAATAGCCCTGCCACGACGATCGGCGGCCCTTCACTCGCTGACGGAGGGAACCTCATCTCCGGCAACTCGAACGACGGCGTCTTCGTCGATGGCCCTCTGTCCGCGGGAACGGTCATCGCCAGCAACTATATCGGCACGGACGCCGGCGCCACCCTGCAGATCGGCAACAGCTTTGGCATTTACCTCGCTGCCTTCGTGCTAAGGGCCGGCCCGCCGACTGACATCACCGTCGACGGCAACACGATCGCTTGGAACCTCAAAGGAGGCATCTGGCTGGGCGGAGGCACCAGTGGCGATCACATCATAAATAACGATATCGGGACGAACTCCACCGAAACGGCCGTGTTGCCCAATGATGGCTTTGGAATCAAGGTCGACAGTTCGCCCGGCAACTTCATTGGCGAGCAGGGCGCCGGCAACACGATCGCAAACACGGTAGAGGATCCCAATCAGAAGATCACGGCCGACGGCAACGGTGATGGGCTTTGGATCACCGGTCAGGCATCCAGCGGTAACGACGTCGCCGACAACTTGGTCCTTGGTAACGCCTTTAACGGCATCGAGATCGCTAGTGGAGCATCGGAAAACAAAATCGGAAACACGCAAAGAAATATCGTCGTTGCCAACTTCAACGGCATCGTCATCACCGACAGCGGCACGCAGGACAACATGGTGGAAAATAATGAAATCGGCATTGGCGACAACGGCGCGGCAAAGCGAAACACCAGCGACGGCATTTTGGTGGGAGCCGGCGCCTCGTACAACATTATCGGCGCCGCGCAGTCGGGCGGCGTAGTAAGCAACATCATTTCCGCCAATGGCTTTGCCGGCATTGAAATCAGCGGGCAAACGACGACCGACAATACTGTCCTCGGCAATGCCATCGGCACCGATCTGAACGGTCACTTTCAAAAGGGCCAACCATTTGGAAACGTTCAGTACGGTATTTACGTGTCGGCGCCGGAAAACATGATCGGCGGCGCGCTGGACGACAACGGCAGCTCGGCCATCGACCCAGGTAATTTCGTCGTCGGAAGCGCGTACGGGATCGTGCTGGACGGCCCAAATTCCACGCGAAACCGTGTAGAAGGCAACGTCGTCCGCAACAACTCCGCGAGCGGCGTCCTTGTTACGGACGGCGCCTCGCTCAACAACATCGGTGGACCAAACGAAGACTTCCAAAACGTGATTCACGACAACGGAGCGGCCGGCGTATACGTCGCGGCGGGGTCCGGCAACTCGATTAAACACAACAGCATCTTCGAGAATGCGATGTTAGGCATCCACTTGGATCCAGGCGCCAATGCGGACGCGCCTGCGCCGTTCCTTTCATTGGCCACGACCAGTCGCATCGCCGGATGGCTTGAGGGAGCAGCGCCCGACACGAGCTACACGCTCGAATTCTTCTGGGGTGCCTCCTCTCAACACCCCGACGGCTCTGAGGACGATGATGCCGATCGTTTCCTTCCGACGGTTGGAACGAGCACTTCCAGCAGCGAATCGATAGGGTCCGTACAGGTAAAGACCAACGGATCAGGAGCTGCGATCTTTGATCTTACGTACGACAAAAGCGTGGACCTCGGCACCTTTATTCGCGCCACTGCCACCGATTCCAGCGAAAACACGTCGCAGTTTTCCAATGCCGTGGCCATCGGCGCCGATAAAAATGGCGACGGCGTGCCCGACAGCGCGCAGAACGGCAACGTGCAGAACGGCAACAGCGAAATCGCGAGCAACATCTCATTTCCAGACGCGTTGAATCCCGGCGATCCTTCGCACGGCGTCCCTCCCGCCTTCATCACGCTCCAAGCGGACCCGGGATTGACTTTCCGAGACGTCTGGTCGACGCCAGACCCCGACCCCGATCACCAAAATGGTCCACCCGCGAACACGCAATTTCCATTCGGTTTTGTCTCTTTCGTCCTCACCGGAGTTCCCACGCCGGCCGCCCCCTTCGTCGTCACGATGACGCTGCCGGACACCGGCATCACGCCCACCAGCTACTGGCGATACGGGCCGACGCAAAACTATGTGGTTGTTGTGGGCGGCCAGCCGACGCATCCCTCTCATTGGTACAAATGGGATTATGATCCAGTGACCGACACCGGAGCTGAGATCGACGGCGACACCGTGCGTCTGCACTTCGTCGATGGCGTACTTGGCGACGACGACCTGGCCGAGAATGGCATCATCGTCGACGCCGGCGCACCCGGCTTTCCCGATCCCTACACTGTCACCACTATGGCCGACAGCGGGCCGGGCTCGCTGCGGCAGGCGATTCTCAATGCCGACGCTAATCCGTTCAATACCATCACGTTCGATCTGCCCGGATCGGGACCACAAACGATCCAGCTTCTGTCGCCCTTGCCGGCGATCACGGCCGGCGTGACGATCGACGGCTCCACGCAACCCGGTTTCGCAGACACGCCGCTGGTCGTGCTCGACGGCAGCCAGGCGGGCGCCGGCGCCGACGGGCTTACGGTCGCCAACGGGAACGCGACGATTCAGGACCTCGTCATCAAGCAGTTCTCGGGCGACGGCATCCATGTGCTCAGCGGCGGCTCGGCCCTGATCGTCGGCAACTACATCGGCACCGACCCGACCGGAAAGCTCGCCCAAGGAAACGGTCGCTACGGGGTCGAAGTTGAGAAAGTCACCAAAGACCCTGATAACGACGGCGATGACGACTTCGAGGCGGACGACGACGATAGCGACAATGACGGAACGGCTTCGGGCCAGTCGAGCACCATCGATGGCGGCAACGTCATCTCGGCGAACCACGCGGGCGGCATCTTCATTCACGGCGCCCTCGCCAACGATAACCAGATCACAAACAACTTCATCGGCACGCAGGCCGACGGCCTTAGCCCGCTCGCAAACGGTGGCCCCGGAGTCGTCATCGACGGGGGATCGAACTTCAACACAATTGGCTCTGAACCGGGCAGCGGTAACACGATTGCCTACAATGCCGGCCCAGGCATCACGATCGGGCAAGGCATTGGTAATTTCATTGAGTCGAATTCGATCTTCGCCAACCAGGGTTTGGGCATCGACCTGGCCGGCGGCCAGAATGCCAACGCAGCGCAGAGCGCCCCGGTGCTGGCCAGCGCGAGCAGCTACGGCGGACAGACCTTCGTTTCTGGAAAGCTCACCAGCACGGCCAATTCGTCGTACACCCTCGACTTCTATGCCACCAACCAGGCCGACGCGTTGGGTGGCGCCCAGGGCCAGTTTCCGCTCGGCACGGTGACCGTCACCACCGACAACAACGGCCAGGCATCGTTCGATCTCGACCTGGCCGCGTCGGCCGCGCCGGGCAGTCTGATTACGGCCACGGCCATTTCCAGCACGTTCGACAGCAAGACGTTTTCGACCGTGTTCAACACGTCGCAATTTTCCGCGCCCTTGGCGTTGACTCCCACCAACCCCGTGGTGTTCATCGTCAATACGACTGACGACGTGAACGACGCCGTGCCCGATCCGACGCACTTCTCGCTGCGCGAGGCGATCCTGGCCGCCAACGCTCATCCGGGACAAGACATCATCGACTTCGCTCTGCCCAATTCCAACCGCGTGATTCGGCCGCAATCGGCCCTGCCCACGATCACCGACCCGGTGATCATCGACGGCACAAGCCAGCCGGGCTACGAGGGGCTGCCCTTGGTCGAGCTCGACGGCTCGCAGGCGACCTCGGGCGCCAACGGCCTGGACATCACCGGCGGCGGCAGTGTGGTGCGCGGGCTGGCCATCCATAGCTTTCAGACCGGAACGGACGCCCAGGGCAATACGATCGGCGGACATGGAATCGAGATTTCCGGCCAGGGCGGCAACACCATCGAGGGCAATTTCATTGGCACCGACGTGACCGGCACCCGCGCCCTCTCGGACCAGGGGTTCGGCGAGGTCTACATCTTCGGCTCGCCCGACAACACCATCGGCGGCACGACCGTTGCCGATCGCAACGTGACGCCCTTCGTCTTGATCGAGGGTTATGACGCCGAGGCGCGCCAGCCTCTGAGCAACGCCGGCGGCAATCGTATCGAGGGGAATTACATCGGCACCGATCTCACGGGCACGGCGGCTTTGTCGGGTGCTCCTCCGATCGGCCTCGGCGTCGAGATCGATACAAGCTCGGGCAACACCATTGGCGGGACGGCAGCCGGGGCCGGCAACCTGGTCCTTGGCGGCGTCAATATTTTCGACGGCAGCTCGAACGCCGTGCAAGGCAACCTGATCGGCACCAACTACCAAGGGACCGCCGCCTTGCCGATCGGCGCCGGGGTCAAGATTTCGGGTCAAGGCTTCGCGGCCCAAGACAACCTGATCGGCGGCAATACGCGCGCCGCACGAAACATCATCGTCGGGACCGTGGATATTGGGGGCAAGGTCGGCACGAACAACCAGGTCGAGGGCAATTATATCGGGACCGATATTACCGGCACCATCGCGCTCGGCCCGGGCGACGGCGTCACCATCGAGGGGTCGTACAACACGATCGGCGGCGCGCAGCCCGGCGAAGGCAACCTCATCTCGGGCAATGCCGCTTCCGGCATTGTTCTGTCCGCCAGCGCCAATAACAACGTCATTCAGGGCAACTACATCGGCACCGACGTCACGGGCACAAAGGCCCTCGGCAACGGCGCCGCCGGTTTGAACTTCGCCGTAGTATCGGCCGGCTATGCCAACACCATCGGAGGCACGACGCCCGGCGCGGGCAATCTTATCTCGGGCAACACCGGAAGCGGTGTTGTGCTGGAGGGGAACTTCACCCCGGACACGGTCGAAGGAAATCTCATCGGCACCGATGTCACGGGGTCGGTCGCCCTTGGCAACCGTGGTAACGGCATTATCGCCACAGAACCGGGCGCGATCATCGGCGGTCCTCAACCCGGCGCCGGCAATACTATCTCGGGTAACGGGGGAAATGGCATCTCGGTTGGGGCAGGGGGCGTGTCGATTCAAGGAAATTATATCGGCACCGACGTGACCGGAAGCCTGCCGCTGGGCAACGGCGGCGACGGGATCTACATCGGCGGGCCCAGTCCCAATGACATCATCGGAGGACCGTTGAGCGGCGCCGGCAATGTGATCGCCAATAACGGCGGTGATGGAATTCGCATCGTCGATCAGCCCGGTGAGTCCGACAACCAAAATAATCCCATCGCGTCATCTGGAGCGATTATCCAAGGCAACAAGATCGGCACCGATGTCACGGGCACACGGCACTATGGCAATGCCGGAGACGGCATCTCGTTCATCACGACGTATGCAATCGCTACAAATGAGACGATCGGCGGCGCCGATCCGGGCGCCGGCAATCTGATCGCTTTCAACGGAGGCCGGGGCGTCGACATCCCGTTCGGCAATGGCAACGCGGTGCGGGGCAACGACATTTTCGGCAACGGCGGGCGGGGCCTGCTCACCGACATCAACGGCGCCTTGTCCACTTACGCCGAACAGCGCGGCATCGATCTTCCTCATGCAGCGCCCGTGCTGACGTCGGCCGTGTTCGACCCGCAAGGCACCGTCGTATCGGGCTCGCTAACAGGCACGCCCTTCACGCGCTATGAGATCGACTTTTTCGCCAACGATGCGGTGAACCCTTCGGGCTTTGGCGATGGCCAAACCTACTTGCAGTCGATCTCGGTGCTCGTCGACGAGACCGGCTCGGTCCAATTCCAGATACCGCTCGACGCCGCCGTTCCGATCGGCCAATGGATTACCGCCACGGCCACGCCCGACTCGACCGACGGAAACACCTCGGAGTTCTCGCAGCCGACGCCCGTCGTCGCCGCCGCGGGGAATACGATCCAGTTCGCTTCGCCAAAGTACGTGGCGACCGAGACGGGCGGAGCGGCCGTGATCGTCGTCACGCGCAGCGGTTCCACCAGCGGCACTGTGACGGTTAATTACAACACCAACGACGGCTCTGCCACCGCCGGCGTCAATTACACGGCCGAGTCGGGCATTCTTGTTTTTGCCGACGGCGTATCGAGCCAAACCATCACCGTTCCTGTCCACGACGACGGCCTGGCCGACGGCAACAAAGATTTTCAACTCGTACTTTCCAACCCCAGCGGCATCGGCCTCGGCGCCGTGAGCGACGCGGACGTTGCGATCGCCGATAGTGACACGGCGGGACAAATCCAGTTTTCCAGCTCCAGCTATCCTACTACCGATCGAACGCTTCAAGGCGCGGTTTTCACAATCACGCGAACCGGCGGCAGCGAGGGGACGGTAAGCGTCGACTACCGTGTGACCGGGGGCACCGCGGTCGGTCTGCCCGTCATCTCTTTTGGACAATTCGCCAACGCTGACTACGTCGATGACTTCGGAACGGTCACGTTCGCTCCAGGCCAAACCAGCGCGCAGGTCAGCTTTGGAAATGTGCAAAACCTCATCAACGGCCTTTTCGGTGATCCGGAGTATCGAGGTCCGCGCAGCATCGAGTTAACGCTGGGCAACCCGACCGGCGGGGCAACGCTCGGCGCGATCACCACCAGCACCGCCACCTTGGACGATCCGGAAGACCAGGTCGGCGAATTTGGTGTGTTCGACATTCCGGCCGAAGAAAACGCCGGAAGTGTTCAAGTCGGCGTGCAACGGTTTGGCAATCTCCAAAGCGATGTGTCTGTCGGCTATACCACGGTCGATGGCACGGCCAAGGCGGGCACGAATTACCTCGCCACCAGCGGGTTTGTGGAATTCAAGCCGGGCCAGGGCCTGGCGTTCGTCACCATTCCGATTCTCGACGACCACGTCGCCGACAACGACGGCGCATTTCAGTTGAAGCTCACCACCGCGAGCGTGATCAATATCGGCACGACAATACCTATCTTCCCAAACCACAGCCAAGCCAGCGTGACCATTCTGGACACCGACAGTCCTCCGCCCCCGGCCCGCTTTGAGGTGCAGACGGACCAGTCGTTCGACGGATACGGCGGCACGGCGCAGGTCACGGTCGACCGTTTCGATAACACTTCGGGGACCGACCATATCCACTACGCGACCAGCGACGAGAGCGCCAAAGCGGGAACCGACTACCAGTCGGTTTCGGGCACGCTCACCTTCGCCCCCGGTCAGAAGTGGCTGACGTTTTCCGTGCCGCTGCTTGCCACGAATACCCGCACGCCAGGCGATGAGACGTTCGACGTGACTCTCAGCGATCCCGTGTCCGTCAGCGACCCCACCCTCGGCGCGACGATCGACCCGAACAATCCCGTGCCGGTCACGCTGACCTACAACACCGTCGGACCAGCACAATTTGTCGCACCCGTCTATCCCGTCGCCGACAACAGCGCGGAGCTGACCGTCACGGTGAGCGGTCCACGGTTCGTGGGGGCCGTCGGATACGCGACGCACGACGGCACGGCGATCGGCGGCGTCGATTATACGCCAGAGTCGGGGACGATACAGGTCGGCCAGGCGGGCATCGCCACGATTTCCATCCCGATCCTCAACGATCTGGCGGTCGGGGGCGATAAGACGTTTTCTCTGACCCTCTCCAACCCTCAGCTCGGGCTTACGCTTGGCAACCTGACGACCACGACGATCTTGATTCTGGAACCGAACCCGGCTGCGACGGCGCCGTCGACGACGACGCTCACGAGCAGTGCCGCCTCTGGTTCGACTTACGACCAATCCGTGACTTTCACCGCCGCGGTGAGTGCCGCCAGCGGGACGCCCACTGGTTCCGTTGATTTCGTCGATTCGAACACGGGACAAGATCTGGGCTCGGAGCAGCTCGCGGTTGTCAACGGCGTCGACGAAGCCAGCGTGACGGTGTCGAGTTTGGTGGCCGGTTCGCACACCATCGTCGCCACGTACACGAGCGACAACAACAGCCTTGCCGGCAGTCACGACTCGTTGACGCAAACCGTCGCCCCCGCCACGCTGACCATAACGGCCGGCAATCAGACGATGGCTTACGGGGCGACCGTGCCAACGCTTACCGATACGATCACCGGCTTCGTCAATGGCGATACGTCAAACGTCATTACCGGCACGGCGAGCTTGAGCACCACGGCCACTTCGGCCAGCGGCGTCGGGAACTACACGATCACAATCGGCGCGGGAACTCTTAGCGCCGCGAACTACACTTTCGATTTCGTCAATGGCACGCTTTCGGTCACGCCGGCCACGCTTACCGTGACGGCCGACGACAAAACGATGGTCTATGGGGCAACCGCTCCAGCACTGACCGATACGATCAGCGGTTTCGTCAATGGCGATGCGGCCAGCGTCGTCAGCGGCGCGGCGAGCATTTCGACGGCGCCCAGGGGCGTCGGCAACTATGTAATCGACGTCGCGCCCGGCACGCTCAGCGCCGCCAACTACACCTTCGCCTTCGTCGATGGAGCGTTGACCGTCACGCCGGCCACGCTGACCGTTACGGCCGACAACACGACGATGGTCTACGGGGCAACGCTTCCCTCGTTCACCGACACGATCACCGGTTTCGTCAACGGCGATACGTCGAGCGTCGTCGGTGGCGCCTCGAGCCTGAGTACGACGGCTACTTCGGCCAGCGGCGTCGGCAGCTACCCGATCAGCGTCGGGCAGGGAACCCTTGTCGCCGCCAACTACACGTTCGTCTTCGTCGACGGAACGCTGACGGTCTCACCCGCCACCTTGATATTAACCGTCACGGCCGACGACAAGACGATGGTTTATGGATCAGCCGTTCCAGCGCTCACCGATACGATTACCGGCTTCGTCAACGGCGACACGTCGAGCGTAGTCAGTGGCGCGGCGGACCTGAGCACTACGGCTACTTCGGCCAGCGCCGTAGGCAGCTACCCGATCGACGTTTCGCTCGGCACACTCAGCGCCGCCAACTACACGTTTGCCTTCGTCGACGGAACACTCACCATCACGCCGGCCCCACTTACGATCACCGCCGACGATCAGACGATGACCTATGGCGGCGCCTTGCCGACGCTGACGGTGACTTATACGGGTCTGGCAAACGGCGACACGTCGGCCAGCCTGACAACCGCGGCCACGGTGACAGCCCCGGCCACCGATCATGTGGGAACTTACACAGGCGCGATCGTCGCCTCCGGGGCTGTGGACCCGAACTACACGATCAGCTACGCGCCCGGCACGCTGAAGGTGACGCCCGCCGCGCTGACCATCGCGGCCAACGACCAGACGATGACGTATGGCGGCACGCTGCCGACGTTGACCGTGGCCTATACGGGTCTGGTGAACGGCGACACGCCGGCCAGCCTGACAACCGCGCCCACGGTGACCGCGCCGGCCACCAACCACGTGGGGACGTACACGGGCGTCATTGTCGCCTCGGGCGCGTCGGACCACGATTACACCATCAGCTACGCGGCCGGCACGCTGAAGGTCACGCCCGCCGCACTGACCATCACGGCCAACGACCAGACGATGACCTATGGCGGCACACTGCCGACGTTGAGCGTGACTTATACGGGTCTGGTGAACGGCGACACACCGGCCACGTTCAGCACCAGCCCCAACGTCGCGCCCACGGTGACCGCGCCGGCCACCAACCACGTGGGAACCTACATGAACGTGATCGTCGCCTCGGGCGCATCGGACCCCGATTACACCATCAGCTACGCGCCCGGCACGCTGAATGTGACGCCCGCCACGCTTACCGTGACGGCCGACAACAAGACGAAGGTATATGGCCAGGACAATCCACCGCTGACCGGCACGATCACCGGTTTCGTGAACGGCGACACGGCCAGCGTCGTCAGCGGCGCCGCCGATCTGACGACCTCCGCGACTGCCGCGAGTGGCGTCGGGAATTACACCATCACCGTCGGGCTGGGCACGCTCCGCGCCGCCGATTACACATTCGACTTCGTCAACAGCAATCTATCCATCACGCCCGCCACGCTGACGGTCACCGCCGACGATAAAACGATGGTCTATGGAGCCACCGTTCCGCCGCTGACCGACACGATCACAGGTTTTGTCAACGGCGATACGGCAAGCGTCGTCAGCGGTTCGGCGACTCTGAGCACCACCGCCACGACGGCTAGCGGCGTGGGCAGCTACCCAATATCGGTCGGACTGGGCACGCTGAGCGCCCCGAATTATACGTTCGACTTGGTCGACCGCGTGCTGATGGTCGATCAAGACAATACGACCACGACCGTAGGCGCCAGCGCGTTCGGCCTGAGGGCCACGTTAACGGCCACCGTAACCGCCAACGCACCCGGCAGCGGAACGCCCACCGGAAGCGTCGATTTCTTCGATGCCACGACCAACACCGATCTGGGATCGGTCGCGCTCTCGGCCGGAACCGCTTCGTTGACGGCCACGCTGCCCGACGCCACGCAGAGCATTACGGTCAATTACCAGGGAGATGCCAATTTCCTGGCGAGCAGCGCCGCGACTTCGGTCAGCCCGCTGGCCTCGGTCTACGTGCTCAATCCGTCGGTCAGCGGCGCGCTGGCGGCGTCGGGCAATGCGGCCGTCAAAGTGCCCGGTGTGGTGGTGGATGATTCCAGTTCGGCGGCGGCGATCACTGCCAGCGGCAACGTGCAGATCGCGGCGGGCGAGATCGACGTGGTGGGCGGCGTGGAGGCCACGGGCCACGCCAGCTTCAGCCCGACGCCGCAGACGGGCCACGCGGTCGTGCCCGATCCCTATCGTAGTCTCGCGGCGCCCAGCGGCGGCGCGTCGCTGGGCGGCATTTTGCTGGCCGGCAATGCGTCGCTCACCATCCATCCGGGCGTTTACAACCAGATCAACGTTTCGGGCAACGCCCAACTCACGATGACTTCGGGCGTATACGTGATCGCCGGCGGCGGCCTCAGCGTCAGCGGAAATGCCAGCGTGAACGGCACGCAGGTGATGATCTACAACGCGGGCGGCAATTATCTGGGCGGTAGCGGCTTTGGCGACATCGATCTCAGCGGCAATGGCCGCATCGTGCTCTCGGCGCCAACCTCCGGTCCGTACGCGGGCGTGTTGTTGTTTCAAGCGCGCGACAACCAGCAAGGGCTGACCCTGAGCGGCAACGCGGTGAATGGCCTTTCGGGAACGATCTACGCGGCCAACGCGCCGGCCACCATCAGCGGAAACGCCTCGCTGAATCTCCCCGTCGTGGTCAACACGCTCACACTGAACGGCAATGCCGTGCTGGGCGACCCGCCGGCTTCCTCCGCCACGCTTTCGGGCAGCGACCCGCCCGTCAGCGGCTTTGAGCTGTCGCCGCTGGTGAACGTGGCCGTCGCAACGTTCATGTCGTCCGACGCGAGCGAGACGGCCAGCGCGTTTACCGCCACCATCGACTGGGGCGATGGCTCAACCTCCGCCGGAACGATCACGCAGTTGAACAATCAGTTCGCGGTCAGCGGTTCGCATACTTACGGCGATGAGGGAAGCTACTCCATCGTGGTGAGCGTCTCCGACGGGCAGGCGACAACCACCATCGCCGCGACGGCCAAGATCGCCGAAGAGCTGTTGGCCGAGGGGACGCCCGGCACGGCCAACCAGCGGTTCATCACCGAGATCTATCGCGACGTGCTGGGTCGCCAGGCCGAACCTCAAGGGCGCGATTACTGGGTCAGCCATCTTGAGCGTGGCGACAGCCGTGCCAAGGTGGTGCAAGACATCTTGGCGGCGGTGACCGAGGAGTATCACCGCGATCTGATTAACGCGGAGTTCGCACGCTACCTGCAGCGGTCGCCCGACCCGGCGGCGATGCAGTATTTCACCGGGCTGTTGGACAATGGCGGCGACGCTGCAATGCTCGATGCCATCCTCGTCTCGTCGCCCGAATATATTCAGGAGCATGGCGGCACGCTGGACCAGTTCGTCGATGCGTTATTCCGTGACGCCTTAGGCCGGCCGGTCGATCCGGCGGCGCTGACCGCCGTCGAGAGCCGCTCGGCACAAGGCGCCACGCGCGCCCAGATCGCCGACGTGGTGTTTAGCAGCGAGGAATACCGCCGCGATCTGGTGGCGGGCTGGTATCGGCAGTATCTCGATCGCGCTCCCGACGCCGCGGGCCTGGCGACCTACACGTCTCAGCTCGACGCGGGCCTGCCCGCCGTGAACGTCATCGCCGCATTGCTCAGCTCCGACGAATTTGTCGGAAAGGTTTAAAGCCTTATTTCCTGTGTTTGCACGGAATAGGGCCTTGCAATTGGCGTCACCATCGACGAAGATTCAGCCGCTACCACAGCCGCAGGCGAGACCTGTTCAGCGCCAACTCGGCTGAAAAACACACAACTAGGCACGGTCGGGAGGTAATCGCCATGTCGTTCGCCTCCCTTCTCGATCTCGCGTCGCGCCCAGCGATCCTGCGGTCGAAAAAACGCCGGCGCCCCGCGCGATTCTTTGTCGAGTTGCTCGAAAATCGCGCCTTGCTGGCCACTTACACGGTCAACGATCCCGGACCGGGCCTCGGCGGCGGCGCTGTGGTCACCCTAATGGAAGCCATCGGTCTGGCCAATGCCCACCCCAACGATAGCGGTGGAGCCGATGTAATCAATTTCAATATTCCAGGCGGTGGCGTTCAGACAATTTCACCGCAAATGCCGCTGCCCGAAATCACCGACCCCGTGATCATCGACGGTACGACCCAAGACGGTTATGGGCCTGAGCAACCGATGATTGTGATTGACGGCAGCCAGGCGCCAGGCACTAACGGGCTCGTTTTCCTGGTCGGCGGTAACACGGTCGAAGGCCTGGTGATCGACAACTTCTCGGGCTTCGGCGTCGTTCTCGACGGCAGCAACGATGCTGGCCATGGCCAAGGTCCCGGACTGAACAATCTCATCCAGTCGAATTTCATCGGCACCGATTCGTCAGGAAGGAACGCCGCGCCAAACGGCTCCGGCGGTATCGACGTGGTGCATTCGTCGTACAATCTAATCGGCGGCCTCGACGATAGCAGACGACTCCTCGCAGGCAATTTGATCTCGGGCAACAATCAGACCGGCATTTTCCTCGCTGACCAGTTCGACACGCACAATTACATTGAGGGAAACTACATCGGCACCGACGTCGACGGCCTGAAGCCTCTGAGCAGCGGCTCACTAAGCACGGACGGAATTTTTTTGGGGCCTTCCACGTCCAGCCCGAGCGACGGCTTCGCCTCCGGCAACTTCATCGGCAACTTCGACCCCCGCACGAATCAGTTTGAGCCATACGGCCGCAATGTCATCGCCGGCAACAATAAGAACGGCGTTTACATCTTGGGTGGAACGGGCAATTTGCTGTCGGGCAACTATATCGGCATCGGTTCAGATGGTGTGACGCCGATCCCCAACGGTGAAGACGGCATTCTTCTGGAAGATGCCAGCTCGAATACCGTCGGCGGTGCGCAGGCCGGAGCGGGCAACGTGATCTCGGCCAATAACCACAACGGCCTAGACATTGTGGCCACCGAAAAGAGCGAGAACTCCGTCTCGATGCCGGTCGCCAAGCAAAGCGCGGTCGGCAACGTCGTCCAAGGCAATTACATCGGGACCGATGCCGACGCCTCCTCGGACCATCATGGCCCAATGCCACTAGGCAACGGGCAAGACGGCGTCGTTCTGGGCAATTTCGCCAGGGATCCATCCGTCGTGGTCAGCCTCAACCTCATTGGCGGCGATGACGCCAGCGATGGCACGCTCGACTCGAACGTCCTGGCCCGGAATATCATTTCGGGCAACCTCGACAACGGCGTTCTGATGGAAGGCCCCGGACCCGTCACCGTCAATACGCTTCAGGGCGACTTCATCGGCACCAACAAGAAGGGCGATCAGGCCCTTCCCAACGTCCACACGGGCGTCATTTTCAACGCGTTTCTGGGCTTGACGGGCGCCCCGTCAAGCAACCTCATCGGTGGATCAACCGCCGGCGCAGCAAATGTGATTTCCGGCAATGGCGCCGCCGATCTGCCCGCCGGATTTCTCACCGGCGGCGTGCGCTTCGAAAACGGTTCCAATGGCAACGCTCTGGAGAACAATCTTATCGGCGTCGATGCCAGCGGGCTCAAGCCGCTGCCCAATATTGGCAACGGCGTCACGATCGACGGATCGATCAATAACCTCGTGGGTGGCAGCGACGCGGCGTACGGAAACGTTATTGGCGCCAATACGGCCGCCGGTGTCGATATCTCTGGCCAAAGTGCCACGAACAACACGGTGCAAGAGAACCTGATTTGCGTCGGCCGTGACCGAACCACGCGGCTGGGCAACGCGCTGGGCATCGCTATTGAAAACGGCGCCGCGGGAAACCTCATTGGCGGCTCACGAACCTCGGGCACTCTGGCGATCATCCTGGGAAACGTCGTGGCCGCAAATAACGGCAACGGCATTCAAATCTCGTCACACGCAACAGGCAATCACATCGAGGCGAATTTCATTGGCACGAACGACGACGGGGCGAGTGGCCTGGGCAATGTTGGCGATGGCGTGTTCCTCGACCAGGCGATCGCCAACTTGATCGGCGGCGCGCAGCGCAATTATATCGCCGGCAACGCGCTGAACGGTGTCCATATTTCAGACACCGGCGCCGCCGCCGGCGGCAGTGCCACGACGACGCTCAACCTCGTCCAAGGCAACTTCATTGGCATCAGGCCGGACGGTGCAACGCCGTTACCCAACTCTCAAAATGGCGTATTCATCGACGGCGGCTTCTTCAACAGCATCGGCGGAAATCAGCAGGGATCTGGGAACGTCATTTCCGGAAATGGCTTAACGGGCGTACGCATCGAGGGGAATCAGACAAGGGGAAATGTTGTGGAGGGCGATCTGATCGGCACAACCGCCGATGGAAACAGCGCCGCCCCGAATGGAGTCTTCACCGACCCCAGCGACTCGAAGGCCAGCGGAGTGCTGATTTTTAGCGGAGCCACAGGCAACAGCGTCGGCGCGGTTGGCGACTTCGGCCGCAATGTGATTTCGGGAAATCGGGGAGGCGGAGTGTCGGTGCTAAAGGCCGGGCCAAACATCATACAGAACAACTACATTGGTCTGAACCAAAGCGGCACAGCGCCCTTGCTGAATCAGCCGATACAATCCGACGGGATTTTCATCGCGAACACGCCCGGCATGATGATTGGCGGCGATACGTTCGCCCTGGGCGGCAACGTCATCTCTGGCAATACCTTTGATGGCATCTTGCTCGACGGTTCTCTGACGGTCGGAACACAGATCTCCGGCAACGACATTGGAACGAACAAGGCCGGCGACGGGGCCATCGGCAATGCTCGTTACGGCATCATCGTCACCAACGACGGCCAGGGGGCGCCCAGCCAGACGGTTATGGACGGCAATATCATCTCCGGAAACCTCATTGGCGGGTTGAAATTGACTGACGGCGCCTTCGGTAACCAGATCAACGGAAATTACATTGGCACCAACAACCAAGCTGACCTGTCGATACCGAATTTCGGCTTCGGCGTGGAAATCGACAATTCGCCAAACAATACGATCGCGGGCAACGACATCGGCTACACCGAGGCGAACCCGGATCCTCTGCCAGGCTTCGATCCTGTCGAAGCTGAAGGAAACGGCGTCTGGATCGCCGGACGCGCATCGGTTGTTAATACAATATTTAGTAATTTTATTTTCTCAAACGAACATGACGGGGTCCAGATCAGCGAAATGGCGTCCGGCAACCTCGTCGCGCGCGCCAATGTCATCCAGGGCAACTCAACCGGCGTGCGCATCCACGGCGCCATTGACAACGTCGTACAGGCTAACCGGATCGGCCTCGACGTGAAAGGCAAACCGGCTGGCAACGCCCATTTCGGCGTCGTGCTGGATGGCGGTGGCAATAACCTGATCGGAACCGACGGCGTCGACGCTTCCTCAGCGCTGGCCAACGTCATCTCCGCCAATCAGGTCGGGGTCTACATCATCAACCAATCGAATGGCAACACCGTGGCGGGAAACTTCATCGGCACGGACCCCACCGGCGTGTTTCTTGCCGGCTACGGCAATTCTTTCGATGGAGTCGAAATCGGCAACTCGAATTCGAACGTCATTGGCGGTGAGACGTCTTCGCCTGGCGCTGCTCCAGGCAACGTCATCAAGGGAAATGGTGTAGGAATCTATCTTGCGGCCACCGACGGCACCAATGCACAAGACAACAAAGTTGAAGGGAACAATATTTCAATCTCCCAGGGATTTAATGACAGCGTTATCGGGGTGGACCTGGGCAGTGGAATCTCAATCGCGGGAGCCACGAATACCTTGATCGGCGGATCGGCCCAGGCCGATGCGAACACGATTTCGTTCAATAGTGGTGACGGAATACGTGTTTCATCGGGAACTAGCAACGCGATCGGTGGCAACAGAATCTTTCGCAATACCTTACTCGGCATTCGATTGGAAGGCGGTGCAAATAATCAGCAAGCTCCTCCGACGCTCTCCTTGGCCACGACGGGCGCGAGTCATCGAATCGCGGGCACCATTAGCGGCGCGCCCAACACACGCTATATTATTCAAGTCTTTGCCGGCACGACATACCAGCAGGCCGATGGCTCCGAGGATGACGACGCCGAGAAACTAGTCGATGTGGAACTGGCAGTCCCACCTGTGGCGGGGGTCAGCATCATCGAACCGTTTAAAAGTGTGACGACCAATGGCAGCGGCGTAGCCGTTTTTGACGCCAGTTTGCCCGACAGCACGATCGCCGGTACGGTTCTTCGTGCGACGGCCACAGACCCAAGCGGAAACACGTCGCAGTTCTCGAAGGCCGTGACCGTCAAGACCGACACCGACGGAGACGGCGTGTCCGATGACGTGGAAAACGGCTCTTCCACGGGAGGCAGCCAGGATGCTAGCGTCGCATCGTTTCAAGACGCCCTCGATCCGAGTGAGTATCTCAGCTTGCAGGCACCCTCGGGGGTCACCTTGCAGAATGTTTGGTCGATCCCAAATCCCTCGCCCATCGATGCGCCGCGCCATACCCAGTTTAGCCTGGGCTTCGTCGATTTTACACTTGGGGGCATCAGCCCCGGGCAGCACGTGGCCGGGACCCTGACGGTTCCGGTTGCGTTGAGCGGGCCATTCGACTACTGGCGCTTTGGCAGTACCCAGCAGAATTCGTCTCCGCACTGGTACGCGTGGAATTACGATCCCGCGACGGATACAGGCGCCGTGATCAACGGCAATACGATCACGCTCCACTTCGTCAACGGTGCCCGCGGCGACGATGACCTGGACCCGAACAACGATACCATCGTCGATGCGGGCAGTCCCGGTTTTGCCGATCCCTTTACCGTAACCACCACGGCGGACAGCGGGCCTGGTTCGCTGCGGCAGACCATCCTCAACGCCAATGCCAACCCGGGCACTGACGAAATCACGTTCGATATTCCGGGAGTGGCGCCGCACACGATCCAACTTTTGTCGCCGTTGCCCGCCATCACCGATCCGGCGAATATCGATGGTTTCCGGCTGCCCTCGGATGGCGGCAGCGATCAGGAAGGAACGACTCCGCAAGCCGAGCTGAATGGCAGCCAAGCGGGTCCGAATGCAGACGGCCTTACTTTGGAGGTCGGCAATTCGACGGTGCAGGGGCTGATCGTCGATCACTTTTCAGGCGATGGTGTGCGAATGGAGTCGAACGGATCAGTCAATTTGCAGGAGTTTTACGGCAATGTGGTCAGCGGCATGACCATTGACAACAATGGTGGCTATGGCATCGAGATCAACGATACGGCGCTCAACACCATCGGCAGTTTACAACCGGCCGGCGCCAACGAGATCTCCGGCAATGCGGCCGGCGGCGTGTATATCCACGGCGCGGACGCCAACAGAAACCACCTGACGAACAACTTCATCGGCACCCAGGCCGACGGCGTGACGCCGCTCGGCAACGGCGGGCCGGGCGTTTTGATTGGCGCCGGCGCCAGCGATAACAGCATTGGCCTTGATCCAGCCGTCAATGGCAACACCATTGCCTTCAACGTGGGCGCCGGTGTCGAGGTCCTTCAAGGCGACCGCAATTCGATCGAAGGCAATTCGATCTTTGCCAATCGCGCTCTGGGCATCGACTTGGGTGGAGACGGCGTCACTCCAAATCACGCCGGCAGCGCCAGCGGCCCCAATGAACTGCAGAATTTCCCGGTGTTGGACAGCGCGGCCAGCTACGGCGGGCGCACCTTCATTACGGGCACTCTCACCAGTTTGCCCGACGCAAACTACACGCTCGACTTCTACGACGGCCCTTCGGCCGACGCTTCGGGCTATGGCCAGGGCCAGACGTGGCTGGGTCTGGTTTCCCTAACGACCGACGATAACGGCCAGGCATCCTTCGATGCGAATTTTGCCAAGGCAGCGGCGATCGGGTCGTATATCACGGCCACGGCCAGCCTGGGCGGTGACGAAACGTCGGAGTTTTCGGCGGCGCTGCGCGTGAACGCTTCCGCGCCGTTAACGTTGCTTGTGAACACCGTCGACGACGTAAACGACGCGACGCCCGACCCAACACACTTTTCGGTGCGCGAAGCGATCGAGGCCGCCAATAGCCATCCAGGCCAGGACTTCATCCGCTTTGATCTGCCCGACCAGACGCGCACCATCACGCCTCTCTCTGCGCTGCCAACCATTACCGATCCGGTGATCATCGACGGCACGAGCCAGCCTGGCTTTCACGGCCTGCCGTTGGTGGAGCTCGACGGTTCGCAAGCCGGCCGGGTCGATGGATTGCACATCACCGGAGGCGGCAGCCTCGTCCGCGGCCTGGTCATTCACAGCTTTCAGTACGGAATTGAGCTTTCCGGCCTCGGCGGAAATCGGATTGAGGGGAATTTCATCGGCACCGACGTGACGGGCACCGGCGCCATGTCCGAAGAGATTGACGTGTATGTCAATGTCTCGCCCGACAACGTGATCGGCGGCACCACCGCCGCCGCGCGCAACATTATCGGCTCGGTTGATGTCAATAGCTACGACGCCGACACAAACGCCATCAATTTCAATTCGGGCGGCAACCGAATTGAAGGCAATTACATCGGCAGCGACGTGACGGGCACGGCACTCTTGCCCGCCAGCGGCGTATTGAACGTGCGGCGCGGAATCCACATCGACGATTCTATTTCAAACACGATCGGCGGGACGGACGCCGGGGCCGGCAACCTCATTGAGGGCGGCGTTTTCATCCTGGACAGCTTTAACAATGTCGTGCAAGGCAATTTGATCGGCACCGATGTGACCGGCACGCTGCTGCTTTCACGCAACGTGACGGGCGGAGTCGAGATCGCAGGCGGCAACCAATTCAACCCGGCCCTCGGCAACCTGATCGGTGGCCCGACGCCCGCTGCGCGAAACATCATACCCGCGGGCTTGGCGATTGAGGGCTTCGCCTATCAGAACAGCGTACAGGGAAACTATATCGGCACCGACGTCTCCGGAACGGTGTCACTGCACGATTCCTCGGCGCGCACCGACAACGCTCGCGATCCCGGCTACTATGGCATCTATATTGAGGGGGTTGTTAACACGATCGGCGGAACACAGCCGGGCGAAGGCAATCTGATCTCAGGCAATCCCGGCGCGGGCATCTATTTTGCGCCCAGCGCCAGCGGCAACATCCTGGAAGGCAACCGCATCGGCACCGATGTCACGGGAACGAAAGCTCTCGGCAACGTCGGCTCTGGCATCCTATCGGATGGCAGCAACAACACCATCGGCGGCGTCCGTGCCGGGTCGGGCAATCTCATCTCGGGCAATACCGGTGGCGGAATACTGCTCGCTGGGCCCGGCGGCGACGTCGTGGAAGGCAACCTCATTGGCACCGACGCCGCAGGAACCGCCGCCCTTGGAAACGGCTTTCAAGGCGGCGGAGTTCTGGTCGAAGAGAATAACGCCCTGATTGGCGCGGCTCAGCCAGGAGGGGGCAACGTCATTTCCGGCAACCGGGGAAACGGCGTCGCCGTCACGGCGGGCGGTTACTTTCCCAGCGGCATTGACATTTTCGGCAATAAGATCGGAACCGATGCCACCGGAACCTCGCCGCTGGGCAATGGCGGCGACGGCATCAATATCTCCGGCAGTAAGAACGATGTCATCGGCGGAGTGTTTCCGGGCGGAGGCAATCTGATCTCCGCCAACGGCGGCGATGGGATTCGCATCCTCGACCTGCAAGGATATGTCGACAACAGTCATGCCTCCACCGGGACGAGCATCGAGGCCAACACCATCGGCGCCGACGTGACCGGCACACAACGCATGGGCAACGGCGGCGACGGCATTTCGATCATCACCTCCAATTACCTCGCCAGCAACTACACGATTGGCGGCGCCAACTCGGGCGCCGGAAATCTCGTCGCTTTTAACGCCGGACGGGGCGTGACCGTGCCGTTTGGCAATGGCAATACCGTGCGAGGAAACGACATCTTCGCGAACGGCGATCTCGGCCTGATGACCGACATGAACGGCGCGATGGCCACCTACGCCGAACCTCGGGGAGTCAGTCTGCTGCACATCGCCCCCGTGTTGACGTCCGCCGTGTTCGAGCCGGATGGCGCCCTCGTTTCGGGAACGCTCAGCGGCACGCCGCTCACCCGCTACGAGGTCGATTTGTTTGCCAACGACGCCGTAAACCCTAGCGGCTTCGGCGATGGGCAGACCTATCTCCAGTCGGTCTCCGTCCTGACCGACGACAGCGGAACGGTGCAATTCCAGATTCCCTTCGATGCCGCGGTGCCCGTCGGCAAGTGGATTACCGCGACGGCGACGGCTGACGGTCCGCAAGCGAACACATCGCAGTTTTCACAGCCGGTTCCTGTGGTCGCCGCCATCGACGCGAGCGATGTGCAATTCTCGGCTCCGACATACGTCGCCACCGAGAACGGCGGCGCGGCTGTCGTGACGGTGACGCGCATCGGCTCGACCAAGGGCACGGCCACGGTCGATTACGCCACGAGCGACGGCTCGGCCACCGCGGGCAGCGGCTACACGGTGACCTCGGGCACGCTCGTGTTCAACGACGGCGAGGCGAGCCACACCGTCACGATCCCCATCCGCGACAACACCTTGCCCGACGGAAACAGAACGTTCCAGATTGTCTTGACGAATGCGGCCGGCGCCAGCCTGGGCAGTGTCAGCGATGCCGCCGTCACGATTGCCGATGATGACAAGGCGGGCCAGATCGCCTTTGCCAGCTCCGCGTTTACCGTCGACCGCGCGCTCGCAGGCCCCGTCTTTATGCTCACCCGCACCGGCGACGATCATGGTCGGGTGAGCGTCGACTTCCGGGTGACAGGCGGTACCGCGCTGCCGTTGGTGGTATCCCCCGGCAGCGGCGATTTGGATTACGAAGACAATTTCGGAACAGTCACCTTCGAAGACGGCCAAACGACGGCGCAGATTTCCTTTACTTATGTGCTTGATCTGCTGAACAACGATTTTTCGACGCCCGTCTATCGCGGCCCGCGGACGATCGAAGTGACGCTGGGCAACCCAACCGGCGGCGCCACGCTGGGCGCAGTTACCACCAGCGTGCTCACCATCGACGATGAAGAAAACCAGCACGGCGCTTTCGGCTTCAGCACCAACTTGAATTCGCCAACCGTAAATGAGAACGACGGCCAGGCACAAATCGATATCTTTCGCGCCGGTCAGCTCTCGACAACCGAATCTGTATCGTATGCCACCCTCGATGGCACGGCCAAGGCGGGCACGAATTATATCGCCAAAAGCGGCGTCTTAACCTTTCAGCCCGGCGAGAATGAAAAAATCATCTATGTTCCGATCATCGACGACCATGTCGTCGACACCCCCGGCAGTTTTCAGGTGCTGCTGAGCAACCCGACCGGCGGAGCGTTCATTTTTGATGGTCTGGGTACACAAAGCATTACCATTATGGACAGCGACGGCCCCGCTTCCGGACGACTGGTGGTCGGAGCAGGTTCTGTGCAGCACGGCAACACGACTTACTTCCTGCAGGACAGCGCCGTTGAAGAGAATACCGGCAGCGTCGTGATCACCGTCCAACGCCTCGATGGCAGCCAGGGAACCATCACCGTTGATTATGCCACTAGCGACGGTACGGCGCGAAGCGGCGTCGATTACACCGCGGCCTCCGGTACGCTTACCTTCGCTCCCGGCCAAATCAGCAAAACCTTTAACGTTGCGGTGTTTCCCGACGACCTCGTGCCCGGTGACAAGACATTTTCGGTAAGCTTGAGCAACGCCACCGGCGGCGCCACAATCGACCCAATTTCCAATCCCGCGGTTGTGACCATTTATCAAGACCAAGGACAGTTCCAGTTGAGCGCCAACCATGTGATTGTGGCGGAAGCGAACGCCGCGTTGACCGTCACCATCGCCCTGGCCGGCCTGTTTGACCCGCATCCTTCACAAGGCGGGCTGACCGAGGGACCAGACCCCGCTCCGCCCCTCTACGCACTCAGCATCAACTATTCAACCGAGGACGGCACGGCCCATTCGGGAGCACGTTATCTGCCCGCCTCCGGCACGTTGACCTTTGTTCCCGGGCAACCGGCAACTCAGACCATCACGATTCCGATCCTCAACAACACTCCCGCGGACGGCGACCAGACGTTCGACGTGACGCTGTCCAGTCCGACCGGCGGCATCACCCTGGGAGCGAACAGCACCATTTCCGTGACAGTTCTCGATGAAGATTCCTCGACAAGTCAGACGTCGACGGTGGTGACGAGCAGCTTTGCGAGAGGCGCGACCTACGGTCACACGGTGGCTTTCACCGCTGTGGTAGGAGCGTCGAGTGGCACGCCTACCGGTTCGGTTGATTTCGTCGATCAAACCACGGGCCACGACCTTGGCTCCGCAATGCTTGCCTTCGTCAACGGCGTCGATGAAGCGAGCGTGAGCGCAATCGGCCTGACAGCTGGCTCGCACACGATCGTCGCCATGTACACCAGCGACACGAGCGGCTTTGAGATCAGTCAAGGCGTGCTTGCGCAATTGGTCAATCCCGCCACGCTTACGGTGATGGCCGATGACAAGAGCAAGATCTACGGATCTGCCGACCCGCCGCTCACGGACGCGATCACTGGGTTTGTCAACGGCGATACCTCGAACGTGGTCAGCGGCGCCGCCAGCCTGAGCACTCCGGCGACGCTGACCAGCGGCGTCGACAACTACTCGATTACTGCCGGCCTGGGAACGCTCAGCGCCGCCAACTATATCTTTGCCTTCGCCAACGGCGCGCTGACGGTCGCCCCGGCCAAGCTCACCGTGACGGCCGGTGACAAGAGCAAGATCTATGGCTCTGCCAACCCGCCGCTCACGGACGCGATCACTGGGTTTGTCAACGGCGATACCTCGAACGTCGTCAGCGGCGCCGCCAGCCTGA
>DATFDL010000069.1:0-13040 GCA_035252155.1 Pirellulales bacterium
CTGGCCGAACATGCCCCGCCGGTGCTCGATCCGTTCTGCGGGGGCGGGTCGATTCCGCTGGAGGCCCAGCGGCTGGGGCTGCGGGCCTACGCCAGCGACCTCAACCCCGTGGCCGTGCTGATCACCAAGGCGCTCATCGAAATCCCTCCCAAGTTCGCCGGGCTGCCTCCGGTGAACCCCGAGTGGCAACACCAACCCGAAGCGTCAGCGAGGGAAGCACACCAACCCGAAGCGTCAGCGAGGAGCCAGGCCGGAGCACCAGCGACGCGCCGACACCAACCCGAAGCGTCAGCGAGGATGCGAACGACCGCCGCGAGTCGAGATGCGGACAGCGCCGCGCACGATACGTCCTCGCTTACGCGTCGGGCAGATGATTCCTCGCTTACGCTTCGGGTTGGTGTGAAGCAGCGGCCGCTGGAGGCGGCCAAGGTCTGGCAGGGCGCGCAGGGCCTGGCCGAAGACGTGCGCTATTACGGCCGCTGGATGCGCGACGAAGCCCAAAAACGCATCGGCCACCTCTACCCCAAGGTCAAAATCACCCCCGAACTGGCCCAAGACCGACCCGACCTCGAACCGTACCTCGGCCAGGAATTGACCGTCATCGCCTGGCTCTGGGCAAGAACGGTAAAGTGCCCGAACCCGGCCTGCGGCGGGGCAATGCCACTCGTAAGCTCGTTCATGCTTTCGTCCCGGCGATCGAACCGCGCTTTCCTGCGTCCAATCGTTTCCGAAGGGACACAGCGGGTAAAGTTCGACGTGGAAGTTGGAGATGGCTCCGCTCCACCGGGAGTCATAAACCGGCGCGGGGTTACCTGTGTTTTTTGCCGCACCGCCGTACCATTTGAGCATGTTCGCGCGAGCGGCGTCTCCGAACAGATGGGGCAGCAGCTCATGGCAATCGTCGCCGAAGGACAAGGGGGGCGGGTGTTTCTACCTCCAAATCCGGAGCATGAAAATATCGCCCTGCAATGCGAGCGTCCTGAATTCGCTGAGACGAGCTTGCCGGAGGGGGGGCTCGGGTTCCGTGTTCAGCGCTACGGAATAACGAAACACCGCCAATTGTTCACCGCGCGGCAGCTCTCGGCGCTGTGCGCCTTTGCGGACCTGACGAAGAACGTTCGATCGCAGGTGTTGTCGGACGCGCGCGCAGCCGACGGAGCGCAAGCCGACCGCGCCAGTAAGCCCACCTCGCTCGCTGAGACCTACGCCGATGCCGTCACAACGTATCTCGCCCTCGCTTTAAGCAAAGCCGCCGATCTGCTTTCTTCGCTTTGTCATTGGCAGCCGAACCCCGAGCATCTGAAGATAGCACCAACTTTTACGCGACCAACGCTTTCAATGACATGGGATTTTGCGGAAGGAAATCCGTTCAGCACATCGTCGGGAAACTTCGGCCGCCAGCCAGAGCTGATCGAAAAGGTTATTGCGAGCTTGGCTGACGGCCTCGAGGGGCGGGTTGACCAAAGAGATGCGCAAGCTGAGAGGTTCGAAAAGCAACCGCTCCTAATCAGCACTGACCCCCCTTATTACGATAATATTGGCTACGCGGACTTGAGCGACTTCTTTTACGTCTGGCTGCGGCGGATGCTCCAGCCGGTTTATCCGATGCTCTTCTCCACTCTTCTTGTCCCGAAAGGACCTGAATTAATTTCGGATGCATCGCGGCACGGAAGCCAAGAGAACGCACGATTGTTCTTCGAGCGCGGTCTCGAGAAGACCTTCAATTGGGCGCGAGTTGTCGCGAGGAATGATTTTCCATTTAGCGTGTATTACGCGTTCAAGCAATCCGAAGAAGACTGGAACGACGAGTCCGGTGCCCAGTCAAATGTTTCAACCGGCTGGGAAGCTATGCTCGAGGGATTAGTACATTCGTCAATTAACATCACGGGGACATGGCCAGTACGGACGGAGCGCCCCGGTAGACCACGAGACAACGCCAGCAATGCCCTTGCGTCGTCGATCGTTCTGATATGCCGCGCCCGCGCTTCCAACGCCCCGCTGGCCAGGCGCAAGGATTTTATGAATGCCTTACGCGCCGAGTTGCCCGAGGCGCTCAAAAATCTTCAACATGGCAACATCGCGCCGGTCGATTTGGCGCAGGCGGCCATTGGGCCGGGCATGGCGGTCTTCACACGCTATGCCAAAGTGGTCGAGGCCGACGGCTCGGCCATGAGCGTGCGCACCGCCCTGGGCATCATCAACCAGGTGCTCGACGAAGTGCTCGCCGAACAAGAAGGCGACTTCGACCCCGACACCCGCTGGGCCGTCGGCTGGTTCGCCGAGTACGGCATGAACGACGGTCCCTTCGGCGTGGCCGAAACGCTCAGCAAAGCCAAGAACACGGCCGTGGCCGGATTGGTCGAGGCGGGCGTCGTCAAAGCCCGTGCCGGCAAGGTGCGGCTGGTGGGCCGCGACGAGCTGCCCGACGATTGGGACCCCGGCCGCGATGGGCGGCTGACGGTGTGGGAGACGACGCAGCATTTGATCCGGGCGTTGGCGACGCAGGGCGAGACGGGGGCGGCAGCGCTGTTGGCCCGGCTGGGGGGCATTGGCGAGAGTGCCCGAGAGCTGGCCTATCGGCTGTACACGCTCTGCGAGCGCAAGAAGTGGGCCGACGAGGCGTTGGCCTACAACGGTCTGGTGATCGCCTGGCCGGAGCTGACGAAGCTGGCGCATGCCCGGCGGCAGGGGAGCCGCGAAACCCAAGAAGAAATGTTCTAAGGCACCGTGATGGCCCAGCCACACCAACCCGAAGCGTCAGCGAGGCCGACATACTAACCCGAAGCGTGAGCGAGGAAGGTACACTAACCCGAAGCGTAAGCGAGGCCGAGAGAATACCGCGAGCGAGGCCGACATATCAACCCGAAGCGTCAGCGAGGAGCGAACGACGAGGTCGCTGATCATGCCTCGCTGACGCTTGGGGGATTTCCTCGCTGACGCTTCGGGTTGGTGTGGGGACGAAGTAGGGATTTCCTCGCTGACGCGTCGGGGTGGTGTGGAATGGACGCGATTTCCTCGCTGACGCTTCGGGTTGGTGTGGGGTCGACACGGGGTTCCTCGCTGACGCTTCGGGTTGGTGTAGAATGCCGCTACGCTGAGAACTTGCTGGGTGAGAGCGATGAGAGAACGAGTCGGCGAAGCGCCGATGGCCGATCCGCTGGGATACTTTATCACCTGGGCGACCTATGGAACGTGGTTGCCCGGCGATGAACGGGGATGGGTCGAATATCGTCATGGCTGGCAGCTTCCCGATCCAGCTCTGAAGCTCGAGGCGGAGGCGAAGATGACCGAGAATGCCTGCCGCCTCGACGCCGAACAACGACGCGCGGTCGAGGAGCAAATTGCGGAGACTTGCCAGGTGCGCGGCTGGCAGTTGCACGCCGTTAACTGCCGCTCGAATCATCTACACGTGGTGGTTTCGGCGAATGCCGATCCCAAGAGAGTACGCAGCCAACTCAAAGCCTGGTGCACGCGGAAGCTAAAGTCGCTAGAAGCCGCCCGGATGGCGGCAACCGGCATCGAGGCGTCGCTTCGCGAAAACTGGTGGGCGGAGCGAGGCAGTCAACGGTTCATCAACGATGTCGATAGCCTCGAAGCCGCCACACTGTACGTTCGCGACGGGCAAGATAAGCGCGATAGGCACACCAAGGCCGACCGCGTACACTAACCCGAAGCGTGAGCGAGGAAGGATGGGCGGTGTTGAGCCTCGCTGACGCTTCGGGTTGGTGTAGATGAGCCTCGCTAACGCTTCGGGGCGATGAGTGGCCTCCCTGACGCTTCGGGTTAGTGTGGCGTCGACGTAGGGATGCCTCGCTGACGCTTCGGGTTGGTGTGGGGAGAGATTTATGGCGGTAACGAATCGAGATCGGGTTGGCAAGGCGATCGACCTGCTGGCGGCGGGACTGCAACCGTTCGTCGAACGTGAATTGAAAGCGTCGCTGGGCGAAAAATGGGAAGAAGCACTCGCCGACGGCGCTCCACGGGCCGCACGCGGTAAAAAGACAGCAAGGCCCAACCTCGCCGATCCACACGTTTTGCTCAATGCGGTATGGAACCAGTGGAACAACGTCTTCGCCCAGACGCTGGGGCAGGCCGAGCGCAGCTTGGTGAGCGAGCTGCGCGACGTGCGAAACCGCTGGGCGCACAACGAAGCCTTCAGCGGTAACGACGCCTATCGGGCGCTCGATAGCGCCGGAAGATTGCTGACGGCCATTTCGGCGCCTGAGGCGGCCGATGCCGAGCAGATGCGAATGGATCTGCTGCGCGTGCAGTTCGACGAACAGCGCCGCAGCGAAATGCGCAAGGCCTCGTTTCAGCCGACCGAAGGCAAGCCGCAAGGCGGACTCAAGCCGTGGCGCGAAGTCGTGACGCCACACCCGGATGTTTCGAGCGGCCGGTATCAGCAAGCCGAGTTTGCCGCCGACCTGTGGCAGGTGTACCAGAACGAAGGGAGCGACGAATATAAGCATCCCACCGAATTCTTCCGGCGGACGTTCCTTACCGATGGCCTGCGGCAACTGCTCGAGCGCGGGCTGGCCCGTTTGGCAGGCACCGGCGGCGATCCGGTGGTCGAGCTGCAAACCAACTTTGGCGGTGGCAAGACGCACTCGATGCTGGCGCTGTGGCACCTCTTTTCGGGAACCGCGGTGGCCGAGTTGCCGGGCGTCGACGAATTGGTCAAGGAGGCCAGTGTGGCGGTGCCGAAAGGGGTGCGGCGCGCGGTCATCGTAGGAACCAAGATTTCGCCGGGGCAACCACAAAAAAAGCCCGACGGCACCGTCGTTCGCACGCTGTGGGGCGAGATCGCCTGGCAGCTTGGCGGCAAAGAGGGTTACAAGCTGGTGCAAGAGGCCGACGAGACGTCCACTAACCCCGGCGACGCCTTGAAAGAGCTGTTCAACAAGTACGCGCCCTGTCTGATCCTGATCGACGAATGGGTCGCCTACGCGCGGCAACTTCACGAAGGCAGCAACCTGCCGGCCGGCACGTTCGACGCTCAGTTCACCTTCGCACAGGCGATCGGCGAATCGGCGAAGGCGGCCAAGCAGACGCTGCTGGTCGTGAGCGTGCCGTCGAGCGACAACGAAATCGGCGGTGATTGGGGGCAGAAGGCGCTCGACCGGTTGAAGAACGCCTTGGGCCGGGTCGAGTCTTCGTGGCGGCCGGCCAGTCCGGACGAAGGTTTTGAAATTGTCCGGCGGCGGCTGTTTCAGCCGCTTGACAACGAACAGGCCAAGCAGCGCGACGCGGTCGCCCGTGCTTTTTCCGAGCTTTATGGGCAGCAACAGCAAGAGTTTCCGTCGGAGTGCCGCGAGGCCGACTACGAGCGGCGCGTGAAGATGGCCTATCCCATCCACCCCGAATTGTTCGACCGGCTGTATAACGACTGGTCGACGCTCGACAAGTTTCAGCGTACGCGGGGCGTGTTGCGGTTGATGGCGGCGGTGATCCATTCGCTCTGGGAGCGGCAGGACGCCAATTTGGTCATTTTGCCGGCCAACATTCCGGTCGACGATTCGCGGGTGCAGTTTGAATTGACCCGCTACATGGCCGATCCCTGGGTTCCGGTGCTGGAGTCGGACGTCGACGGCCCGAACTCTTTGCCGCTGAAGCTGGACCGCGACAATCCGAACCTCGGTCGGTATTCGGCATGCCGGCGGGTGGCGCGGACGATCTATATGGGCTCGGCGCCGATGCAGGGCGCCGCGAACCGCGGCCTCGACGAGCGGCGCGTCAAGCTGGGTTGCGTTCAGCCGGGCGAAACCGTGGCCACGTTTGGCGACGCCCTGCGGCGGCTGACGGATGCCGCCACCTATTTATACGTCGATGGCCGGCGCTACTGGTATTCGACGGTGCCGACGGTCACGCGGCTGGCCGACGATCGCTCGACGCAGTTCAGCGACGAGGATGTCGATGACGAGATCATCCGGCGGCTGCGCAAGGAGGCGTCGTCGCGGGCCGATTTTGCCAAGGTTCACGCCTGTGTCGCTAGTGGCGACGTGCCCGACGAGCGGGAAGTTCGGCTCGTGGTGCTCAGTCCCGAGCACGCTCACAGTGCCAAGGACGCCAACAGTCCGGCACGGAAAGAGGCGGCCGCCATTCTTGAGTCTCGCGGGACGAGCCCGCGCAACTACAAGAACATGCTGGTGTTTTTGGCCGGCGACGCGAATCGGCTGCGTGAGCTGCGGCAGGCGGCGCGGCAATTCCTGGCCTGGTCGTCGATCGTACGCGACGGTTCGGGCGAAAACCCGCCCTTGAATCTCGACAGCTTTCAAAAGCGGCAGGCCGACACCAAGTGCCAATCTGCCGACGAGACCGTCGAGAGCCGCATTCCCGAGACGTATTTCTGGTTGCTTGCGCCGGGCCAATCCGATCCGAAAGGCAGTGTTGAATGGAGCGAAATCCGCGCGCAAGGTTCCGACTCGCTGGCCGCGCGTGCCGCCAAGAAGCTCAAGAGCGAAGAGCTCTTGATGGTGCAACTTGGCGGTATCCGTCTGCGGCAGGAGCTCGACCGCGTGCCGCTGTGGCGCGGGAACCATGTGGATGTCAAGCAGCTTTGCGAGGACGTGGCCCGTTATCTTTATCTGCCGCGGCTGCGCGACGAAAACGTGTTGCTGGGCGGAATCAACGACGGTTTGGCCAACTTGCATTGGCGAAGCGAGACTTTCGCCTACGCCGAAAGCTGGGACGAGGCCCGCGGACGGTATCATGGCCTGAAGGCGGGCCAATCGGTGCGCGTGGTCATCGATTCGCAGAGTTTGTTGGTCAAGTCTGAGGTCGCCGCCACGCAGTTGGATGTGGAGTCAGCGGCGGCAACTGCCATGGTCGGGGTGCGCGGCTCGGGCGATTTCCTCGCTGACGCTTCGGGTTTGTCTAGCGACCGAGCGTCGCCAACGGGCGGGACGCTCACACCACAACCGGCAGGCGGAGCGGCCGCACCACCAGTCAAGCTCGGCCGGTTTCACGGCTCCGTTCATTTAGATCCGGTCCGCCTTGGCCGCGATGCCTCGCGCATCGCGGAAGAAGTAGTTCAGCACCTGACGGCGATTGTCGGCGCCACGGTTGAAGTCACGCTCGAAATTCACGCCAACCTGCCCGACGGCGCGAGCGACAAGCTCGCCCGCGACATCACCGAGAACTGCCGCACCTTGCGATTCGACACACATGGCTTTGAGGAACTCTAGCGGACAGGACGCCTAACGGTCGCACCGACGCCTTAGCCCGGATTATTCATCAGCTCCGTGATTTGCATCCCAGGGCGGTCATACACCAACCCGAAGCGTAAGCGAGGTAAATCGGGTTCTCGTCCTCGCTTACGCTTCGGGTTAGTGTGGGCTGATGAATAATCCGGGTAAGGCCGTCCCGCGGGCGGTGCGGAATTTGAGCGTCAAAACCGCTTTCACTTTCCGTCAAGCTGCCTGTTGCTGGCAACTCGCGCGTGACCGCGATACCATGACTGCATGACCCCCGAACAGGCCAAAGCGTTTCTCGCCGAACACGATGTGAAATTCGTGCTGGCCCAGTTCGTCGATCTTCATGGTGTGGCCAAGGCCAAGGCGGTGCCGGTTGCCCATTTTGACGACATTTTGGCCGATGGGGCCGGCTTTGCGGGGTTCGCGGTCTGGGGGCTGGGCCAAGAGCCGCATGAGGCCGACTACATGGCCGTTGGCGATCTGGCCACGCTTTCGCTGGTGCCGTGGCAGCCGGGCTACGCACGCATCGTGTGCGACGGCATGGTGCTGGGCCAACCCTGGCCGTTTGATACGCGGTTCATTTTGCGGCAGCAGATCGCGCGGCTGGCAGAGCGCGGCTGGACGGCCAATATCGGCCTCGAGCCGGAATTCATGCTGTTGGTCCGCCGGCCCGACGGCTCGTTTGCCATCGCCGACTCCAGCGACGCGCTCGACAAACCTTGTTACGACTATAAGGGGCTCTCTCGTAGCCGGGCGTTTATTGAACGATTGGTCGATTCGCTCCTGGCGGTCGGCATCGATGTTTATCAGGTCGACCATGAAGATGCCAATGGCCAGTTCGAGATCAACTTTACGTATAGCGACGCGCTGACCACCGCCGACCGGCTGGTGTTCTTCCGCATGGCCGCCGGCGAGATCGCCCGAGAGCTGGGCATGATCTGCTCGTTCATGCCCAAGCCGCTCTCGAACCGGACGGGCAGCGGCATGCATATGCACATTTCGCTGGCCGATCGCGAGCGCCAGAACCTATTTGTTGACGCCAGCGACCGTCGCAGGCTGGAGCTTTCGGCTTTGGCGTATCACTTTCTCGGCGGACTACTGGCGCACGCGCCGGCCCTGGCGGCATTCGCGGCGCCATCTGTGAATTCGTACAAGCGGTTGGTGGTGGGAAGGACGTTCTCCGGCTCGACGTGGGCCCCGGCGTACATCTCGTATGGAGCGTACAACCGCACCTCGCTCGTCCGCATTCCGCCGGGTCGCATCGAGCTGCGGTTGCCCGACTCGAGCTGCAATCCGTATCTGGCAACTGCCGCCGTAATCGCCGCCGGGCTGGACGGCATCGAGCGCAAGCTCGATCCCGGCGAACCACACAACGTGAACCACTACACGCTCTCGCCGGAAGAGCTGCGCGACCGCGGCATCAGCGTGTTGCCGCAGAGCCTGCACGAGGCGCTCTTGGCGCTGGAGGCCGATGCGTTGTTCAGCGAGACTTTGGGCGCCGCTTTCGTCGAAGAGTTCATCCGGCTAAAACGGATGGAATGGGTCGAGTACCATCGGCACGTGTCGGACTGGGAAGTCAATCGGTATTTGGAGTTCTTTTAAGTGGCCGATGGTTTCAGCTTGACTTACGACGTTTGGGTGGCAGAGAGGCGAGTGTGATGAGGCACTTTAAGGCCCGTGGGCGCTGCCATCCTCGCTGGTTTGCTTCATCCGAATGGGGTCGCCCGGTCTGCTATGTAGAGGTTGCCGACGATCAACAGGCGGCCCGGCAGGTTGAAATCTTCGATAACGGTAATGTACTGACCTATGATCGAACTCATTGGTGTGATGATTTTGGCCAGCTCCTGGGACTTAAGTTCAGTCGAAAACTAAAGTGGCGAGTTTTTTTCCCCGATGCGGAGTTGATCGATCTCGCCGAATTCGAGCGAGTTTGGTCGGCCGCGCGGCAAGCACCGTTACGGAAAGAGCAGTTGGCGCGTTCGCGGTTAGAGGAATGGGGACGGTGGCGAGCGTAAATAATGTCATTAAGGGTTGATACGATGGAAGAACGATCATTCCCACCGGATCGTGCAGACACCGATGACGAGATGATAGAGTTTCTTCGGCAGAGTTTGAAGGACGCAGATGACGGAAGGCTTATGCCGGCGCGTGAAGCCATCGCATCGCTCGGCACGCGACGGCGCAGCTCGGACGCTGTAAACCGCGACAAAAACGGTGGTGAGAAATAATCATGTGCGGAATCGTAGGGCTGCTCATGAAAGACCGCTCGGCCTCGCCCCAATTGGGCGAGCTGCTGGTGCCGATGTTCGACTGCATGGCCGAACGCGGGCCCGACTCGGCCGGGCTGGCGGTGTTTCAATCGTCGGAAGCCGCCGCCCGTCGCTATAGCCTCTACGTGCCGCGGCCCGCATACGACTGGCCAACACTACTCGACCGTCTTCGAGCAGAGCACGACGAAAACGCTCGGATCGAGTCGCTCGAAAACCACGCGGTGCTCGTCACCGTCCTCGAGCCAGACTGCGTCAAGCGCTGGCTGCGCGAAAACGATCCCGCGCTGCACGTGCTCTCGGTGGGCCACTCCATCGATGTCTACAAAGACGAAGGCCACCCGCTCGACATTGCCCGGCGCTATCGCTTCTCGACGCTAGCCGGCAGTCACTGCGTAGGGCATACGCGGATGGCCACCGAGTCGGCAGTGTCGCCCGTCCACGCCCATCCCTTTACGGCCGGCGAAGATTTTTGCCTGGTCCACAACGGCTCGCTCTCGAACCCCTATATGCTCCGCCGCAAGCTCGAACGCCAGGGGCTGACCTTTGAGACCGACAACGACACCGAAGCCGCCTGCCGGTTCATCGAATGGCGGCTGCGGCAAGGCGATTCGATCCACCAGGCGCTCGAAGCCTCGCTGCGCGAGCTTGACGGCTTTTATACGCTGCTGATCGCGACGGCCCACGAAATGACGCTCGTCCGCGACGCCTTCGCCTGTAAGCCCGCCGTCGTGGCCGAGACCGAGCAATATGTGGCCATTTCGTCGGAGTTCCGCTCGCTGGCGCACCTGCCGGGCGTGGCGGAAGCCCGCATCTTCGAGCCGCTGCCCGAGGAAATCTACACATGGAGCGTATAACGGCGGCCGACGGCGTGCTGACGTTTGATCTGGACCGCACCAGCGTGCGCGAGCTGAACCAGTTTTTGCATCATGAGTTGCCGCGGTCGGGCGCACGGCGGGTAGAAATCCTCAATCCGCGGGGTCAGCACAATCTGGCGGTTGGGCTCGACGCGCCGGTGCACGTCGATATTCGCGGTCACGCCGGCTACTTTATCGCGGGCATGAACAAGCAGGCCCAGGTCACCGTGCACGGCAGCGTGGGCTGGAGCGTGGCCGAGAACATCATGTCGGGCGTGGTTCGCGTGCGCGGCAACGCCTCGGAGTGCGCCGCCGCCTCGGGCCACGGCGGACTAGTGGTGATCGAGGGCAACGCTTCGAGCCGCTGCGGCATCTCGCTGAAAGGCGCCGACGTGGTGGTGGGCGGCGACGTAGGACATGTCTCGGCGTTCATGGCCCAGGCCGGACGGCTGGTGGTCTGCGGCGACGCCGGCGCGGGACTGGGCGATTCGCTCTACGAAGCCGTCATTTACGTGCGCGGCAAAATCCACAGCCTCGGCGCCGACGCCCGTGAAGAAGCGATGAGCGAAAACGACTTAACCGAGCTTGACAAACTGCTGGCCGCGGCTGGAATGGACTGCGCTGCTCGTGACTTCAAACGTGTCGCCTCGGCCCGCACGCTGTATCATTGGCATTCGGATCTTTCGCCGATGCACTATTCTTAGGTGAGTGCTGTTCTCGCTACTCAACGCGAATGTTGTTCGGCGATACATCGCTCATGTAGATACCGTATTGCTGGAGCGCCGCGACGACGGCCTTTGCCCGCGGCCAATCCTTACCAAACTGCTCGCGCTTCTGTTCCTCCCACTCGGCCCATATCTCCGGTGAAAAATCAGGCGTCTCGTCTAAGTACGCGCCCGCGAAGTCGAGTACAAATGGCGGTTGAACGATGGTCATTTCGATCACTCGCAGTTCATTATCGATGTCCACCAATTCAGGCACGTGACAATCGCCGACCGCCGTGACACCGTTCTGGAAGAGGCGTAGATAAATATCGCGTTCACGCTCATAATGGAATGATTGCAGCGAATGCGATTTGAGGGCCGACTTGCCATCGGTGGCCCAAACGACACCATGAACTCCAAAACCGAGTTGGTCCACCAACGAGATGCCTTTCTTTGCCGCGTACCGCGCGGCGCGACGTTCGACTTCTTCGCGTGAATACGACATGATCATCCCTAACAGTGGATATTCCGCGGAGGTTCGCTTGGAGTTGCGGATCAATGGCCAAACGTTAGCCGTTGAGCAAACGGGTCCCCGTTCTTGCCTTCTCGCTGAGCCGATCGACCACCCGCCATGTGACGGCGAGCTCGTCATCCTAATCGACGGCCGATGCCATGCACATCGGGTCCAGTTGCCCCAGGGCATCTCGCGGCAATCGAAACGCGTCATGTTTGGTTGACAAATTAAACGATGTCGATTGAAAACCGAAGCCTCGAAGAAAGCTACTCCTTCAACCGCCACGCGCTGGCGTACATCCAACATGCCGCCGAGCATGGGCTGTACGAGATCCGCGGGCTGGGCGCCAAACGATCGCTGCCGACGTTCGACGACCTGGTGTTCCTGACCGCGTCGCTTTCGCGCTATCCGCTCGAAGGCTACCGCGAGCGCTGTCTCACCAAGACGGTGCTGGGCACCCGGCACGCCAAAAAGCCGATTGAGCTGGAAATTCCCATCACCATCGCCGGCATGAGTTTTGGGGCGCTATCGGCGCATTCCAAAGAGGCGATCGGCCGAGCGGCCACCGCCGTCGGCACATCGACCACCACCGGCGACGGCGGCATGACGCCCGAAGAACGGCAGTCGTCGAAGACGCTCGTGTATCAGTGTCTGCCGTCACGTTACGGCTTCAACCCCGACGACCTGCGCCAGGCCGACGCCATCGAGCTGGTCATCGGGCAAGGCGCGAAGCCGGGCGGAGGCGGCATGCTGTTGGGTCAAAAGATCAGCCCGCGGGTGGCCGAGATGCGCACGCTGCCGGCTGGCATCGACCAGCGCTCGGCCTGCCGCCACCCCGACTGGACCGGTCCCGACGACCTGGCGATCAAAATCCTGGAACTGCGTGAGATTACCGATTGGCAGGTGCCCATCTACGTGAAGATGGGCGCGTCGCGGGTGCGCAACGACGTCAAGCTGGCCGTCAAGTCGGGGGCCGATGTGGTAGTGATCGATGGCATGCAGGGCGGCACGGCGGCCACGCAGCAGGTGTTCATCGAGCACGCCGGCATTCCTACCTTGCCGGCGTTGCGGCAGGCCGTCGAAGCGCTGGAAGAAATGAAACTGGTCGGCGAAGTGCAGTTGATCATTTCGGGCGGCATTCGCACCGGGGCCGACGTAGCCAAAGCGCTGGCGATGGGGGCCGACGCGGTGGCCCTGGGTCAGGGCGTGCTGATGGCGCTGGGCTGCAACGCCGACTATTACCTGCAAGACGACCGGCGCCTCGACGCCACCGGCGACTATCATCGGCTCGGCACGGCGCCGGGCTTTTGCCACCACTGTCACACCGGCCAATGCCCGGTGGGCATCACCACGCAAGACCCGCTGCTCGAAACGCGGCTGACGCCCGAAGACGGCGCGCGGCGGCTGCGGAACTATCTGAACGTCTTGACGCTGGAGTTGACCACGCTTGCCCGTGCCTGCGGCAAATCGAACGTGCATCACCTGGAGCGCGAAGACCTGGTGGC
>DATFDL010000070.1:0-17301 GCA_035252155.1 Pirellulales bacterium
GAGACGGGCATGGCGCACCTGCTCGAACACATGCTCTTCAAGGGCACGCCCAATCATCCCGAGATCCCCAAGGCCCTGCGCGACCGCGGGGCCGACTTCAACGGCACCACCTGGGTCGATCGCACCAATTATTTTGAGACGCTGCCGGCCAACGACGAAAATCTGGAGTTCGCCATCCGGCTCGAAGCCGACCGAATGGTGCACAGCCATGTCAAGCAGGAAGACCTGCTCAAGGAAATGACCGTGGTGCGCAACGAGTTTGAGCAGGGCGAAAATTCGCCGCAGCGCATCCTCAATCAGCGCGTGATGGCCACCGCCTACGAGTGGCACAACTATGGCAAATCGACCATCGGCAATCGCAGCGATATCGAACGTGTGCCCATCCGAAACCTGCAAGGTTTTTATCGCCGGTTTTACCAGCCCGACAACGCCATGCTGATCGTGGCCGGCAAGTTCGACGAAGCCAAGGCGCTCGAATACATCGCCGAGCATTTCGGCACGTTGCCCAAGCCCAAGCGCGTGCTCGACAAGACGTATACCGAGGAACCGCCGCAAGACGGAGAACGCACCGTCACTCTGCGGCGCGTGGGCGACGTGGGGCTGGTCGAGGCGGCCTACCACATTCCCGCAGGCGGGCATCCCGACATGGCGCCGCTTGACATCCTCAGCAACATCCTGGGCCACGAGGCTTCGGGACGGCTCTATAAGGAGCTGGTCGAATCGCACAAGGCCACCGGCGTGGCCGCGTTTGTGTTCAATGGCCGCGAGCCGGGCATGTTCGAGGCGCTGGCCGAGGTGCGCCGCGAAGACTCGCTCGAAGAAGCCCGCGACGTGCTGATCGAAGTCACCGAGGCGGTCGCCGAGAAAGGCGTCAGCGACGAAGAGGTCGATCGCGCCCGTCAGCAGCTCCTCAAACAGCGCGAGCTCACCGCGGCCAACACCAGCCGCTTGGCCGTCGAGCTGAGCGACTGGGCCGCCCAAGGCGACTGGCGGCTGTACTTTCTTTATCGCGACCGTTTGGAGCAAGTGACGGCCGACGACGTCAAGCGCGTGGCGGGCGAGTATTTGCACCGCAACAACCGCACGGTCGGCCTGTTCATTCCCTCGGCCAAAACCGAAAAGACGCCCATCCCCGAATCGCCCGATCTGGCCAAGGTGCTCGAAGGCTACACGGGCCGCGAGACCGTCGCCGCCGGCGAAGCGTTCGACGTCTCGCCGCGAAACATCGAAAAACACCTGGAGCGCACCACGCTGGGCGACGGCATCAAGCTGGTTCTGTTGCCCAAAAAGACGCGCGGGCAGACGGTGCATTTGCAAGTCGTGTTGCGGTACGGCAATCTGGAGAACCTCAAGGGGCTGACGACCGCCTGCGAGCTGCTGCCCGAATTGATGACCCGCGGCACGCAGAAGCTCTCGCGGCAGGAGATTCAGGACCAGCTCGACCGGCAGTTCGCCACGCTGCACGCCCGCGGCGAGGCTGGCAAGGCGGTCTTCACCATCGAGACCAAGCACGACAACCTGCCGGCGGTGCTCGAATTGCTGCGGCAGATTCTGCGCGAGCCGGCGCTGGCCGAAGACGAATTCGAGATTCTGCAACGCGAAACGCTGGCCCAGCTCGAAGAGCAATTGACCGACCCGCGCAGCCTGGCAATGGTCCGCGTGCGGCGCACCGTATCGCCCTATCCTAAGACCGACGTGCGTTACATTCCCACCGTCGAAGAAGACCTGGCCCGCACCAAGATGCTCTCGCTCGATCAGCTTCGATCGCTGCGCGACGACTACCTGGGCGGCGAAACGGGCGAGGTGGCCATCGTCGGCGATTTTGACACCGACGAATGCCGCCAGGCGCTGGCCGACATTTTCTCCGGCTGGCAGTCGTCGCAGCCCTACGCCCGACTGCCGCGGCTTTATTTCGACGAGGTGCGGCACGGCGAGCAGCGGATCGACACGCCCGACAAGGCGAACGCCGTCTACGTGGCGGGGCAGGCCATGCCGATGAACGACAACGACCCGAACTATTCGGCCTTGGTCATCGGCAATTACGTGTTCGGCGGCAGCTCGTTGGCCTCGCGGCTGGGCGACCGCGTGCGGCAGAACGAGGGCCTTTCGTATGGCATTGGCTCGTTCTTCGCCGCCGAGCCGCTCGACGAACGGGCGAGCGTCACGATGATGGCCATTTACAATCCGCAGAATGTAGCGAAAGTGGTCGCGGCTATCCGCGAGGAATTTGACCGGCTCATTGCCGACGGCATCACCGAGACTGAGCTGGCTGAGGCGGTAAAGGGCTATCTCGACGAGCAGCAGGTCGATCGCACCAACGACGCCTTCCTTGCCCGTATGTTGGCCGACACCGCTTATGTCGGCCGCACCTTGGAATACTATGCCTCGCTCGAAGCGAAGATTCGCAAGCTCAGCGTCGACGACGTGCGCTCTGCGATTCAGGCGAACCTCGATCCCGAGCGACTGGCGATCGTCATCGCGGGCGATTTCAAAAAGGCCGACGGCGAATGATCGAGTATCGCAGCGACCGATGTCCCGAGCCGGCGGCGGTCGCCGAGCTGTGTCGGGCGGCGCTTTTGAACCGTCCGGTGGAAGACCTCGATCGCATCGGCCGGATGTATGCCGCCTCGAACCTGGTCTTCACGGCCTGGCAGGGCGACCGGCTGGTCGGCGTGCTGCGCGGTTGGACCGACGGCGCCTTCGACGCCTACATTTGCGACCTGGCCGTGCATCCCGACGTGCAGCGGCAGGGCGTCGGGCGGCGACTTTTAGAGCTGGCTTGCCAAAACCAGCCGCAGGTGCAGTTCATCTTGCGGGCCTCGCCGATCGCCCGAGATTATTACCAGCATCTCGGCTGGCAGAAAATCGAGAACGGCTGGTTCCAGCCACGCACTTCCTAGCTACGGAATTTCGTAGAGCGACTGGCTTTTGACGATCGCGTAATCGTCGGGAAAGGTGTGAAAGGCCTGCACTAGCAGGCTGCGGTTGCGAGTCTCGACGTTGATGTAGCTGAGCGCGCCTAACTCCATCCGCCCGCTGGAATGAAAGCGGTGCAGCATGCCCTGCCGTTCGGCATCGTGGCTGAGCTCTTGTTGAAATGTCCAAAACACTTCGGGCTCGACCGGCTCGAGCTGAAAATTGACCTGGTACATGGCTCCGCCGCGGCATTCCAGCCGGTCGCTGCGCTCGCCTTTCAGCCGATACGACAAGAGCCGCCGCTTCTGAGGCAACGGGTGATGTGCTGCCGCGGCCACTTCGGTGAGCGTCAGCCCGTGATAGCGCCACGTCACCAAATGGCCCGCGCTGGTAATGCTGATGGTGGCCTCGTATTCGCCCCGCCGCACGTGGCGCGACGAGTAGACCTCGAACAACTCGGGGTGCAGCGAGCGGCCGTAGAGTTGAAACATCAACTCGGCGACTTTGGGTCGAACGGATAACACGGCAACAGTTTCCTTGACTTCACGAAACGGATGAAGACGCCGTGCCGCGCGTGTCCGGCGGGCGGCAATGACGGCCTCATTATAGCCTGACGATCAGTCCGACCAAGTGACTTTATTCCTTCGCATCCGCGCGCCGCGATTTCTCTCTTGACAAAGCGGAAATCGTTGTCCTGCTAAGCGGCCAGCGCGGGAGCATGCGTGTCGAGTTGTTGTCGAAAAACGTCGGCCTGCTCGACGAATCGCGCCAAGCCTTCTCGCAACAATGGCAGCGGAGTCTCCAACTCGCGCCGCACGCGATGGGTGTTGAGCGAGGTCTCGTCGGCGTGCGGCCGGCGGGGCGGTTCATCGTTCAGCCGCACGAGCCGGCCGGCAGAATTGCTCGCCAATGCCAACTCGGCCGCGAAGCGAAAGGGACTGGTCCGCTCGGCGCCGGTGATGTGAATTAGACCGTGCAGCCTGGCCCGCAGCGCGCGATGAACCAGCACCGCCAGATCGGTGGCCAGGATCGGCGTGGCATGCCGCTGCGCGTCGACTTCGCACGCTTCTCCTTGCGAGAGAAGCTGCCAATAGCGCTCGGCGTAGTTGGGTTCGGCGCCGCGGGGGCTCCAGCCGTAAGCGTGCGTGCGCACAATCAAGGCGTCAGTCTCGGCTAGCGCCTGTTCGACGGCGCGGGCCGCCGCCGCAATCGGGCCGCCGGCCGTGGGTGTCGATGTTTCCGGATGAAACAGCCGCGGGCCGGCAAAGACGGCGTCGGTGAGAATGACGGCCAGCCGAGCGCCGCAGCGGCGTGCGGCCGCGGCCAGGCTGGCGGCCACGTGCGATTCATGCTCGGCGTCGGGCGTGAGCATGCCGGCGGAGTCCCAACTCGCTCGGGAGAGCGGCCCACAGTGGATCAGCCAGCGCGGCGACTCCGCCTCGGCGATGGCGGCCAATTCGAGTGGGTCGTTCGGATCGCAAGCGATCACGCGGTACGGCGCGGAACCAGAGACATTCGATACCCCGACCACGTCACATCGCTCGGCCAACATCGCCGCCGCGTTGCTTCCGACCAAGCCCTCGACGCACGTCACCAGCAGTTTGTCCACGTTCGGCCTCCATGCCTAGATATGCCGCTTCGACCCGCCAAACAGGCCAGAAGCCGGCGTTTTTTATTCGTCACCGGGCCTGCTCCCGACCGGCGAGGGCGGGATTCTAGCGGCAGTTGGTCGCCCGCGAAAGGCGAGTAATTATTGGCGCTGGCGTACAACCGAAACGGAAGCTCGTCGACGTTGGGCTTTTTGCACGCTCGGCGCAAGACCGCCCTTGACCAAGGGCGGGGTTGACGATATTGAATTCTCCTCCTCGGAGGCTTTTTTCTAAAGTTCGGCCGAGTCGATTCCGACGCGAGGGCCGTACGCTGACTCATCCCCCCGCCTTACGCTGCCTGGAAGGGTTTTGGTCGCGCCGCGCGAGAATGCTGCGGTGCGCCGCCGCGGCATTCTTGGCCTTGATGCTGGCCGGCCAAGCCCATGCGCAGCAACAGCGAGTGCGATTCCCCAGCGCCATCGGTCCAGATAGCCCGTTTTACAACGAGGCAGGCCCGGCCGGCGTCTTTACACCGCCTACGCAGTCGCCCTCGTCCACGTTCGATCCGTATGCCGACCCGGCCGGCCAGGTTCCGTCGCTTGCGCCTTCGACCGCCGCGCCGCCAAGCATGACCGGCACCGGCCCTTTTGCGCAGCCGTATACGCCGCAGCCCGCCGGGCCGCTCAGCCAGCCGGGCGGCGGTGCGCTGGCCCAGCCCGGCCAGCCACTGCCCGACGGCACGCTCGTTCCACGGCAGCGGTTCTTGCAAGAGTTGCACCTCGACGACACGCAATTGCTGCGGATCGGCCGGCGCGGCCTGGGCATCAACGACGTCGGTCTAGACGGCGTCTTCGCGGTACCGGTGCTGGCCGTGCCCACACCGGTCTACATCACGCCCGGCTTTACGTACCACTCGTGGAACGGCCCGGCGTCGGGCAATTTTCGCGGCTTTCCCGATCTGCCGCCCAACGCCTACGACGCCTACCTCGATACCAGTTGGCGCCCGCAAGTCACCAGTTGGTTCGCGGCCGATCTCGACGTGCGTGTCGGCGTCTATAGCGACTTCAGCGCGGTCAACGGCCGCAGCATTCGTATCCTTGGCCGCGGGCTGGGCGTTTTCACTCTGTCGCCGCAATGGCAGGTGGCCGCCGGTGTTTGGTATCTCGATCGTCTCACTGTCAAGCTGCTGCCGGCCGGCGGTGTCATCTGGACGCCGAACCAAGACACGCGATTCGCCCTGTTGTTCCCAAACCCCAAGCTCTCGCAGCGGCTGTTTACGATCGGCAACACCGACGTTTGGGGATACGTGGCGGGCGAGTACGGCGGCGGCAAATGGACCATTCGCCGCGCCAATGGGCTCAGCGACGTAGTCGAGCTCAACGATCTCCGGGCGTTGGCGGGCTTCGAGTGGTTCGCCTTCAGCGGCATGAAGGGCAACGCCGAGATCGGCTACGTATTTGACCGTCACATTATCTATCGCAGCGGCACGCCGCGGGCGCACCCGGGCGACACGGTATTGTTTCGAGCGGGGCTGACGTATTGACGGAATACGCGGCTGCGGGTGCCACGGCATCCGCCGCGGCGCGGTTGGCATCGAGCCGACTTGCGGCGCAATTTGCCGCGGCGGACGCCGTGCGAATTCAGGCTGAAGAGCAGTTCCGCACGGCGTCCGTCGCAGCGAACGGCAATTGTGTGTATGGCGACGTAACTCGCGCTGCGACGGATGCCGTGGCACCCCGCATACCCGTCCATTCCTCAATTCGCGATTACTGATCGCTACCCGGCTGCGGGTGCGCCGGCGCGACGGCGGTCGGCCACTGCGTCGATCTTGCCGGTTTTTGAGTCGATCAAGATCGAGTTGGCCGAGCCTTGCCGGTGAGGCTTGTCGTCGATGGCGTGACCCATGGCGCGCAACCGTTTGATAAGCTCGGCGTAGGCCGGTTCCGTCGCGCCTTCGAACTGCACCACGTCGGGCAGCCAACCGTGGTGCAGCCGCGGCGCATCGACGGCCGCCCGCAATTCCATACCGTATTCGAGTACGGTGACCAGTAGGCAAACCACCGTGCTGATGATCGTTCGCCCGCCGGGACTGCCGGCGATCAACTCGACCCGGCCGTCGTGCAGCACGATGGTCGGCGACTGCGAGCTGAGCATGCGCTTGCCCGGCGCGATGAGATTCGCCGCCGTACCGATCTGGCCGCTGCGGTCGGTGACACGCGGTTGCCAATTAAAATCGCCCATCTCATTGTTTAGCAAAAAGCCCGCCCCGCCGACCATCACTCGCGAGCCATAGCTGTGCTCCAACGTGTACGTATTGGCCACCGCCGTACCCTGCGAGTCGATCACCGAGAAGTGCGTGGTCTGGGTTCCTTCGGGCGGCAAGGCGATTTCCGGCGCCAGCCGCTGGCTGGGCGTGGCGCGATCGAGGTCGATCGCTTCGACAAGTTGTTGGGCGTAATCCTTCGACTGTAAGTGGTCGGGCACTTCGACAAAGTCAGGATCGCCCAGCCAGCGAGCACGATCGCAGAAAGCTCTTCGCAGGGCCTCGACCAGCAGGTGCTGAGTCCGCGGTGACCAGCGATCGTGGCTGCGCAGATCGAAGCGTTCGAGCAGGTTAAGGGCCTCGATGGTGGCAACGCCGCCGGAGCTGGGCGGCGGCGCCGCCAGAATCTCATAGTCACGATACGTGCCACGCATCGGCGTGCGAAGCTTCGCTTGATACTTGGCGAGGTCGGCCCGTGTGATCAAACCTGGGCCGCGCTGCATCTCGGCAACTATCAGCTCGGCGATCGGACCTTCGTAAAATGCCGCCGCGCCATCATCGGCGATCTGCCGTAGCGTGCGGGCCAGGTCGGGCTGCGACAGCCGGTCGTCGGGTTGCCATGATTGCGCGCCGTTTTGCTTGCCAAGCACGCGACGCAATTCAGCAAACTCAGCCGACGACGCCACGATCTTGTTCAGATCGGCGGCCAGCCGCGTGCCCAGCGTAAAGCCGTCATCGGCTAAGCGCACCGCCGGTTCGACTAAAGCTTTCCATGCGAGCTTGCCGTAACGGCGATGGGCCAGTTCCAAGCCGCGAGGTGTGCCCGGCACGCCGACCACCTTGTGGCCGAGCCGGCTTTCGCCCTTGGCAAACATTGTGGCGGTGGCCTTGCCGGGTGCCGTTTCGCGATAGTCGATGCAAACCGGTGCAGAACCGTCGGATGGACGAACGAGCATGAAGCCGCCGCCGCCGAGATTGCCGGCTTCGGGAAAAGTGACCGCCAGCGCCAGGGCGGTCGCCACCGCGGCATCGACGGCGTTGCCGCCTTGCGCGAGGATCGCCGCGCCCACCTCGGAGGCGGGCAGTGAGTCGGAGACCACCCAGCCGCGCGGGGCGGGCGGTTTCTCCGCGTCCTCGTCCGCCACGGTGTGCCTGAGCGATCCGCAGCTAACCAGCGATCCGGCGGCGACGCTTTGGACAAACTGGCGGCGGGAAACCTGGAACTGCTCGTTCATGGTGCAGAGGGAAAGTCAAAATGAAAAATGCAAAAGTCAAAGCTGAGTAATCGTAGCGATGGCGCATGGCACACAGGCCATATCTGTGGTTAGAATAATCGCCGTAGCCGTTCTGACATAGTCGTGAGGTGCTCCATGCGTCGCGTATTGACGATGATCTTTTTGGGTTTGGCGGGGCTGGCATCGCTCACAGCCGCCGATGAAGCATCGAAGGCGGGCGATGGCCACGCCAAACAGCTCTTCAAGCCCGAAGCGTTTCAAACGCTCATCAATCCGAACTGCTCGCACTGTGTTGACGAGGCCAAGCGCCGAGCGACAGAACTGCGGCCCGACGACCGCGTGCTGGCCTGGACGCGCGGCAAATACGAGGGAGGCGCCATTCCCTGGCGGTTCTTCCTGGCGCCGTATCGCGTCATCAGCGACACCTACGGCGTGTTCGTCTACGACCCCGACGCCGGCTTCGTGCGCGGTTACGAACCTTCGCTTGATTTTCGTTTTCACGGCTGGCGGAACGGCGTCATGGTCATTCGCCACAAGGATGGCACGCTCTTCTCGGCCCTCTCGGGCCGTGCGTTCGCCGGCCCGCGACAGGGCGAGTCGCTGAAGCCCATCGCGACCATCGAAACCGACTGGGGCTACTTCAGCCGCGCGTATCCCGGCGCCGTGGCCTATCACATGTTCGACAAATATCGCCCGCAAGAGCTGCCCACAGCCGACAATGCTGATTCGCTTGGCACCCGACTCGAATCCGGTCCACAAGGCGTGAATGGCCAAACGCGCGTCATTGGCCTAGCGCTGGGCGAGCACGCCAAAGCCTGGCCGCTGGCCGCGCTAGACGCGGCTGGCGGAGTCGTCGAAGACGAACTCGGCGGTCAGAAACTGCTGCTGCTCTGGTATCCGGCGACGCAGGCGGCTGCGATCTATGCCCCCGAGCTCGACGCAGCCGACGACGAGCCAAAGCAATCCATCTCGTTGGTAGTCGACGCCGACGCGCAGGCACCGTTCACCGATCGCCAGACCGGCTCGCACTGGGGTATCGAAGGCCGGGCGGTCGAAGGGCCGCTCAAAGGCCAGACGCTCCGCTGGCTGCCCGGGGTGCAGTGCCGTTGGTTCGCTTGGGCCGCGGAATATCCACAGAGCAAACTGCACGAAGGCCCGCGTGGTACCGCGCCGTCGGCGGCCGATAAGTCCCCTGCTCAGCCAGTCGAAACAGAGCACTAGCCGCAAGGCCCATTTCCTGTTAGCGTATTAATTGAAGCGGTTTTCGGCGCGATGCCTCTTCGGGCCGCCGTCGCTCTTGAATCGTACCACGGACCTCCCGACCCAGAATTCACGTAACCTCATGGCAAAACCCCACCGCGTATTGAAAAAGGCCAATCATGGCTCCCGCCCCGCTAACAGCAAAGCCCGCCGTCTGAAGCGAAAGCTCATCAAGACTTGAAGGGCGCTGGAGGATTTGCGCGTGGCCGGAAAAGACCTGATCGTCGAGCCGTCGGAGTATGATCTGAACCGGATCATCGCCGACATCGATGAAATTCGCTGCTGGAACCCGCAACGCTTCGAGATGGAGCAGTTGACGGCCATCGTGCACGAAGACGGAGTGCGCAAACTCTGCGTCGGCTACAAAGACGTGCGCCACGACGAATTCTGGGCCCGCGGCCACATGCCCGGCCGGCCCATCATGCCGGGCGTCGTGATGTGCGAGTGCGCCGCGCAACTGTGCAGCTACATGTCGCAAAAATACGACCTGCTGGGGGCCAAAGTGCTTGGTTTCGGCGGCATGGACGAGGTGCGCTTCCGCGATCCAGTGGTTCCCGGCGACCGGTTGGTGATGGCGGCCCAGCTTGTCAAAGTACGGCGCGGCGCGATTGTCGTCAGTCGTTTTCAAGGCTTTGTGCGTGAGGTGTTGGTCTGCGAAGGCCAGATCAAGGGCGTTCCACTGCCCAGCGACTTCTTGCCGGTTCAGCCGCCCGCCAGCCGGTGATCGCCAAACCTCGGCAGCCGACTTGCGGCTCTGTGGGGAATGCGCTCCGTGGCGTTCCGTGAGCTGCGAGTGGACGTCTTCCCGCCCTTCCCCGGAACGCCACAGAGGGCGTTTCCTACAGACCTTTGTGGTAGAATTGCCTGCGTCCCCACCCCTGAACCCCGGTCTCTGACCTCCGATCCCCTTCTATTTATGCCACGCCGCGCCGTGCGAAAGATCGATCCGGGCCTCGACTTCTCGCGGCATCTTCGCAAATTCGACCAGTTGCCCGATCCCTGGCGAAGCGAGGCAATCTTCAATCGAGAAGCGCCGCTGGAGATTGAAGTCGGTAGCGGCAAAGGGCTGTTCCTCTTGTCGGCGGCTGCGGCGGCGCCGGAGCGCGACTTTTTGGGCATCGAGTTGGCTGGCAAATATGCCCGGCTGGCGGCTTCGCGGTTGGCCAAACGCGGCCTGACGAACGCTTGCATCGTCGAAGCCGACGCACAGCGAGTAGTCCGCGAGCGGCTGCCCGACGGCTCGCTTGCGGCGGTCCATGTCTACTTTCCCGATCCTTGGTGGAAAGCACGCCATAAAAAGCGGCGGATTATGACCGGCGCGTTTCTGGCCGATGTCGAGCGGACGCTGGCCACGGGCGGACGTCTGCATTTCTGGACGGATGTCGAAGAATACTTCGAGACGACACTCGAAATCGTGCGCGGGGCGACGGGCCTGGCAGGCCCCTTTGAAGTGCCCGAAAGGCCACCCGAGCACGACCTGGACTATCGCACCAACTTCGAGCGCCGCATGCGGCTATCGGGCGAGCCGGTCTATCGTGCGGAGTTTGAGAAGGGTTCAGGGTTCGGGGTCCAGGGTTCACTAACGCCGATGGCTTAACCCGCATCGTGCACCGCGCTGTAGCCGACTTCGTGAGAAGTCGGGGGCCGTACCACCGAATGACGGCCAGAATTCTCACGAATTCTGCTACCCGACCAGGCGCTGTGTTCCCCGGACACGCGGAAAAAGCCCGCCGGTCCGAGGGACCGGCGGGCTCCGCGCCTCTTGAACACCGCAACTGTTCCGATTAGCCGACCTGCACGGTGATCCGCTTGGGCTGGGCTTCGGGCAGCTTCGACAGCGTGACATACAATACGCCGTCACGCATCTCGGCTTTCACGTTTTCGGGATCGATCGATTCGGGCAGAGCGATCGTCCGCTCAAATTTGCCATAGCGCCGCTCGTTGTAGCGATACTGCCTGCCTTCTTCGGGCGCCTTACGCTCGCACTTCAGGTGCAGTTGGCCTTGATGAACCACCAACTCCAACTCTTCTTTGCTTACGCCCGGAAGTTCAACTTCCAGGTGAACGCCCGCGTCGTCTTCCCACCAGGCCCACGGGGCCGAGCCATTGGCGCTGGCGCCGTTGTAGCTGGGGAAAAACTCGTCGAACAGGCGATCGACGCCCGACAGAGCGAACTCAAGCCCCGGATTACGCGCACCACTCAACCGATTTCTCACAGTCAACATTGCCATTCTCCTTTCGTACGTCAGGGTTGTTCGTACCTTACCGTTTATGTGAATCGGACAGGCTGCCAAAGCCTGCCGTGTCAGAATTGTCGTGCGGCATTGAGTAAAGCAACGGCTATGCCGGATGCTGGCGGCCGGTTTGCCTGTAAGCAAGTTGCGCCCGAAGTGATTATTCTGCAAGAATATTGGACGATGGGGTAAAAACACGCGCGCGGCCGTCGCGCATTTGGGCCAGAAAATCCGCCTGCCAAATTGGCAATCGATTACAGACCTGGCAGTTGTGTTAGAATGTCTGGGATGGGCCTGATCCAAGTACTGCTCCGCTGCGCGGCCGGTTTTGCCTTGATCGTTTGCTGGGAAACCGCATCGGCAATCGCCCCGGCCAGCGACTTTAACGTGGCCGAGGCGCGCAAGGGCGTGGTCTTTGTGCGGCGGATCACGCCGGGCCGCGAAACGGCTCTTGGCTCCGGATTTCTCGTCTCGACCGACGGGGTGATCTACACCAGCCGCCATGTGATCGAACCGACCGACTCCACTGCTCGCGGCACTCTGATTCTGGTGGGCGTGCCCTCGGCCGCCGATCCCGACGATCTCGACTGGTTCCCAGCCGCAGTCGCCTATCGTCCGCCCAAGGCCGAAAACCTCGATTTCGCGATACTGAAGATCACCGCCCGGCAGAGCTACGGGCCGTTTCATGCGCTACCGCTTTCTTATGAAAAGCTCGAACTGGGAGCCAGCGTGGCAGTGATCGGTTATCCCTACATTCGCGAGAACGAAGCGGTGCTCTCATTCAACAAGGGCAGCATCTCGAGCACGCGCGTCCGTTTTAGCGGCAAGACGTATTATCAGACCGACGCCGCCGTGAACCACGGCAACTCGGGCGGCCCGCTCATCAACGGTGGCGGCGAAGCGGTGGGCATCGTCACGCTTAAGGAGATGAACGCCGAAAACGTCGGCTTTGCCTTATACCTGAGCGAGATTCGTGCGACCGCCGAAGCGGCCGCCCGGCATCTCGATGGCCTGCGATCGCCGATCGGCCCGGTCGATCCTCGCCACCTGAATTTGCCGGTCACCATCGGCCCACAGGCGGCAAACTGGGACGCCGGTGCGGGGCGGCCCCGCGACGAAGCCCGGCGGATCGTCATCGACAATCACGGCGGCACCTATTGGCTCACCAGCCGCGTGAGCTTGTCCGACAACTTTCAGCTCGTTGTGCCGTGCGCCGTCGAATACTTGCAAGGCTCGGCGACGGTCGGCGCGGAGCCGAGAAATCTGCGCAACATCTATGTGCGGTTCGGGGCGGACCCACAATCGCCGGTTCCCCAAGGGGGCGGCTACCTGGTGCGGTTCAGCCATGCGGGCCTGACGCTCTATCGCGACGGCAAGTCCGTGAAAAGCGTCGCCCAGGGAAACTCGCAGCAAAAGCCGCTCACGCTCTCGATCACCAAGCAATCCGGCGATTTCGAAATTGCGGTCGATGGCCGCGTGCTCTTGCAATGGCGCGACCCGCGGCCTTTGCCGGTGCGGCGGCCCTTTTCCATCGGCGGCTATTTGTCTCGGCTCTCGCTGGGCGAGGTGGCGGTGGTCGATCTCACCAAGAAGCCGCAGCCGACCATGTCGGGCACGCAAGCGACGGCCGCCGCCAAGGCGGAACCGTGATGAAAGCGACCGAAGCTCAAATAAGTTATGATTTAGTCATGGAAGACGACATGGACTTCGTCGAAGGAACCTTTCGTCTTTCCGGCACAGGCTGGCAGGTATTCATCATAAGGAAATGGCCGATCTCAGCCACGGAATTTACGCAAGCGCAATGGGCGAACGGGGTGAGAGGCGTTGTCGCTAGGGTGCCGGAATCATTTTCACTCAACAAAGAAGTAGTTGAGCGCACACTCGGCATGTGGCTCCAAGTGGACTGCTGGCATCAAGTCGCGGGACCGGATTCAATGTCGCTTCGCTGATCCGCGGCGCGTCGTGAGGGCGGTAGCTCGCGGCAAAAGACCTGGCATCAATCATGGATTGAGCACGACTTCTCTGCTTGGGCCGCGAAATAGAACTTCCAGCGAGTTCAACACATCTCGTCCCAAAATCCGCTCATTGCCAATGAAATCCGCGTGCACTTGGCATGGATACTCGTTACCGTCCAAATACACGCGAACATTGAAACCGAGCGTTGTCGCCGAGCCGCCGGCGACGCCGCTCATCAAACCCGGAATACCTTGAGCCGGATCAAGCTGCAAGGCTTGGCAGTCGGCCCAAGGCAGTGCGCTCGTGTCAGCCCCAGTGTCGGCGATTACCTGGCTGAGCACCACACCTGTCACGCCTTTGTGTCGACGGAACTCGGCGCGTATTACCGGCAGCGGCTCGCCGGCGTAGCTCGTATCGTAAGCAAAGCTCGCTCTGCGCATACGGTAGGGCCTGTCCTCATGACCGACGCAGATGACAAACGGATGCTGCGAGGCCTGTACTGCAGAATCAAAAACGGCCACAGGCCGAGCACCCGAAGCAACGATCCTGCCGTCGGCAAACCCGATCCATTGTCCTTTGTACGAAGCAAGAAGCTGGTCGCGAGCAGCCCAATAATCCGCTTCGTTCTTGCGCCAATCGGGATGCACTTGCTTTGCAATTTCCGGCGGAAGTCCGTCAGCCAAGCTTTTCATAAGTCACCTTTGGAAAAACCTACACTGGCTCGCCGTTCCAACGAACGAAACCTTCCAGCGCAAAATACTCGGGCAGGCCCAGGCGGTTGTAGCTGTCGGCGGTGTGACGGTTGCGCTCTTCCGCGCGCTGCCAAAACTCGCGCTCGTCGGCGCCGGGGAACAGCGCCGTGTCTTTCTGCGATTCGTGCCGGAAGATCGCCTTCTTTTTCCGCACCAGGTCGCTGGGGCTGAGCGGCACCGCGATCTCGATCTCGTGCGGCGCCCATTCTTGCCACGCCCCGCGGTACAGCAAAGCTTCGGGCAGCGTCCCGCCCGCCGCTGCAATCTCCTTGAGCGCCAGAAAGATGGCCTCGGCGCACACGCGGTGCGTGCCGTGCGGGTCCGAGAGATCGCCGGCCACGTAGATCTGCTTCGGTCCGACGCGCTCGATCAGCTCGCGGATGATCCGTACATCGTCTGGGCCGACGGGGTTTTTGGCGATCGTGCCCGTGCGATAAAACGGCAGGTCGAGAAAGTGCAAATGCTCCTCGCGGCAGCCGCACACAATCGCGCCCGCCTTCGCCTCGCTCCAGCGAATCAGGGCCTTGATGGCCAACACGGCTTCGCTGTCGGGCTCGCCCGGCGCCTTGCTGGCCAGCGATTGCTGCACGCGCCGCTCGACCTCGAGCGACTTTTCCTGGTCGATGGCAAACCGCCGGTTGAATTCGGCCACCAGGCTGGCCGCCTGCTGCGCGTCGTGATCGAATACCGCGATATTGCCGCTGGTCATGTAGGCCACGTGAACTTCATGCCCGTCTTCGACCAGCCGAATCAGCGTACCGCCCATGCTGATGACGTCGTCGTCGGGGTGCGGGCTGAAGCAGATGATTCGCTGCCGCTCGCGTCCGCCGGGGTGATATTCAATCGTGTCCATCATCCAACGAAACACATGATGGGCCACCCGTTGGGCCGGGCCGTGGTGTCGCAGCAACTGGTGCAAATTGTGTTCACGAAAATCGTTGTCGTCGAGCTTGAGCAGGGCCTTGCCGGTTTTTTCCGAAAGCCACAGCACTGCTTGTTTGATCAACCGATCCGACCAGATCACATTGCCCAAGACCCACGGTGTGGCCACGCCGGTCAGACCGCCGGCCGCCGCCTGATCGAGCAGAATGCTGGCCGAGGGATGGTCTCGCAAAAAGCTGGCGGGCACGCGGTCGCTCACCGGGCCCTCGGCCGCCTCGCGGATAATCGCGGCTTTGTGCTCGCCCAGGGCGATCAAGATGATCCGCCGGGCCTCGAAGATCGTGCCCAGGCCCATGGTGATGGCCTGCTGCGGCACGTTCTCTTCGCTGAAAAAATCGCTGGCGGCGTCCCTACGGGTGAGCGGGTCGAGCGTCGCCAGCCGAGTGCGGCTGTTGCGCACACTGAATGGCTCGTTGAAGCCGATATGCCCGTTACGGCCGATGCCGAGCAATTGCACGTCGATGCCGCCGGCCCGCTCGATGTCGTCTTCATAGCGGCGGCAGTAGTCGTCGATCTGCTCCAACGGCACGGTGCCGTCGGGAATATGAATCTGGTGCCGGGGGATGTTCACGTGGTCGAAAAAGTGCTCGAACATCCAGCGGTGATAGCTCTGCAGTTGGTCCGGCTGCAGTCCGTAGTACTCGTCGAGATTGAACGTGACCACGCCCGACAGATCGAGCCCTTCTTCGCGGTGCATGCGAATCAGCTCGCGATACACACCCACCGGCGTGCTGCCGGTGGGCAGGCCCAGCACCGCTTTTTGACCGAAGGCGTTTCGTTCGCGAATCAGTGCGGCCAGCGAGTCGGCCACGTGCCGGGCCAGCTCGCGGTTCGACTCGAAGACGTAGCAGGGAGTTTGGGTGCCCGGTATCCGGCGGGCCGCCGGCGCGGCGACCACGGGCGCTCGCGGAGAAAGAGTTTGGCTCAAGGCTGGCGGATGACGGTGGGACTCGATGCGTTGATGTTCGAGCGCCAGTATGACCGAAAACGGCGGCAAAATCTATCGCACTCGATGCCGGAGCAGAAGGTCCGCAGGCCGGGGTCGCCCACGGTTGGAGGGCGTGGGCGTCCTGCGACAGTTGACCCCGACCACGCGGCGACGAGTCTCCGAAACCGCTGGACCCAAGTTGCTGTGCGGTCCGGACGCCTCGTCAGTTCCGATGTTCACCGTTAAAATTCTAGGAGGCTGGGCAAGGCACACCTCGATTTACCTGCGACAGCATGACGCACGCACCCGGCGAGTCGAAAACGGATGCAACTGCCGCGCCGCTCACCGCGATCTCCCATTCTGCGCGCCAAGTAATCGTCGTTGCCAATCCCTATAGCGGCCGGCGTGAAAATCGTTCGCGCGTCGAGGCCCTGGCCGCGGCGCTCGGCGATCGAGGGCTGCAATGCCGAATTATCTGGCAATTGCCCGAGCTGGCTGAAGTCGCCGCCGATCCCACCGCGCCGGAGCATTACCGCGCGGTGGTGGCGGCGGGCGGCGACGGCACGCTCAACCACGTGATCAACCTCCAAACACGGCTGCCGATCTTCATGTTTCCGCTGGGCAATGAGAACCTCTTCGCCCAACAGTTCGAGGGCTGCCGCGATCCCCGCCGGGCCGCCGAGATTCTGGCAGCCGGCGCAATGCGCACCATCGACCTGGGCCGGGCGGGACAGCGCCTGTTCGTCATCGTCGCCAGTGCTGGCTTCGATGGCGACACCGCCCATCGCCTAGCGCGCTGGCGGCAACAGAGCGACGGCCTACGCCGCGTCCGCAGTCTCAGCTACGCGGCGCCAATTGTCGCCGCGGCGTTCGGCTATCGCTATCCGCTGCTCGATGTCGAAGCCGATGGGCGGCGGGTTCGTGGCGCGCTCTGCATGGTGTTCAACGTGCCACGCTATACCAGCAAGCTGCTGCTGACACCCGACGCCGATCCATCCGACGGGCTGCTGGACTGGATCGTTTTCGAGCGGCCGGGCAATCTGCCGCTGGTTGGCTATGCGCTCGCGGTTTGGCTGCGGCGGCATCGCCGACTGCAAGACGTGCAGTACGGCCAGGCCAAGCACATCCGACTTTCCGCCGCCGAACCGGTGCCGCTGGAAATCGACGGCGAAGCAGCCGACTTTGCGCCGATCGACATCGAGGTATTACCGCAGGCGTTGCGGGTA
>DATFDL010000071.1:0-2998 GCA_035252155.1 Pirellulales bacterium
TCCCAGGCATAAATGCCTGGGCTACATAAAAAGGTGCCGCCCAAAGGCGACCGTAACGCACAAAGAATTCAACGTCTTACCGAATGTGTTCGTCAAAACCGATCAGAGCTCATCGCCGGTTGCCAATTTCAAAATAAATCAGCCTCGAAACGGATTCATGCTCCGCAGCCGGCCGAGCCGCGAGTGATAATATCCTTTGCTCAACGTGGCCGACTGCTTGTCGTATTGCCCGGTGTGGACGTTCACCAGATCGAGTGTCAGCAGATAGTCGCGTTGATAGTTTCGGTTGTCGCGCGTGGTGCCCGAGGTGAGCGTGGCGTAGAGCAAATAGTCGAACGGCTGGCCTTGCTGCTCCATGGTGGCGGCGAAGCTGCGCATGTTTTCGGGCACCATCAGCAGGTCGGGCCGCAGGCGGGTCTGCATCAGGCCGGCGTCGACAAACCGCTTGCTGACGGGCTGGAAGACGTGACTGTCTAGAATCCGCGAATCGATCTGCTGATAGATTTGGTCCTTGAAATCGCCAATTTCCTCGGCGCTTTGGTTCTCGACCGCGACGAAGCAGATTCGCAGCGGCCGTGGCCGGCCATCGGGGCCGGGCTGCGCGGCGGGCGCTTGACGGCCGAGCAGCTTGGCGACAGCCTCGTCGATCAGCGGCCGATAGGTTTCTTCGCCGGCCTGGTGGCTGCCGACCATGCCCGGCTCGCCGGGGTGCATGACCTTGGCGAACTGGTTGCCTCGGCACCCGCCGGCCCCGGTGAGCAGGCAGAGCTGGATGAAGTGACGTCGATGCATGGAGCTCCTTCCCCATGTTGAGATTGCGTTCTGGCGGCCGAGAGCATAGCGAAAGCCGGCTGGCGGAGCCATGTTAAAATGGGCACTCGCTCGACAGGGCGGTTGCGGCCGCCTACACTTGGGGCCGCCACGATCATCCGCGATGCCGAGTTCCCGCCGTTTCAAATGGTCGATGTTGAGAGGTTAACCCGCGCCTACCGCTTGGCCCGCGACGAGTTGCTAGCCCGACGCACGCCGGCGGACCATTGGGAAGGTTTTCTGGCCAGTTCGGCGCTGGCCACGGCGACGGCGGTGAGCGCCCTTTGCGTGGTGCGGCGAGCCGGCGGCCTGGCACAGGCGGGGCATCGCCAAGGCTCTGTCTCAGCCGCCGGGCCAGAATCGGGTAATCTCGATGATTTGGATGATTTGATCGCCCGCGGCCTCGCGTGGTTGGTCGGCGCGCAAAATCCCGATGGCGGCTGGGGCGATACCGACAAAAGCCTTTCGAACATCGCCACCACAATGCTCGTCCGCGCGGCGTTTGAATTGGTCGGTGCGGCAGCCGACCATGCGGAGCTGATGCAGCGGGCCGATCAATATATCGCAGCGCAAGGTAGCATCGACGGGCTGCGCCGGCGCTACGGGCGTGACAAAACGTTCGCCGTGCCGATCTTGACCAATTGCGCGTTGGCGGGCTTGGCCTCTTGGCGGGAGGTTTCGCCGCTGCCGTTCGAATTGGCGTGCTTGCCGCAATCGTGGTATCGGTTCTTGCGATTGCCGGTGGTCAGCTATGCTATTCCCGCTTTGGTGGCGATCGGGCAGGCCCGCTATTTTCATCGCCGGCCGCGCAATCCGCTGGTGCGGCTTTGGCGCGGGACGGCGGTCGACCGAAGTCTGCGCGTGCTGGAGCAGATGCAGCCAGCGAGCGGAGGTTTTTTAGAAGCGACACCGCTCACGAGCTTTGTGGTGATGAGCCTGGCGAGCATCGGCCAGGCCGGGCATCCCGTCGCGCGGCGGAGCCTGCGGTTCCTCATCGACTCGGCCCGCCCGGACGGCTCGTGGCCAATCGACACAAATCTCGCCACGTGGGTGACGACGCTCTCGGTCAACGCTCTGGCCGGCGATGACGAAGCGACTGAGCAAGCATCGCGCTGTTTCGAGTGGCTGCTCGATTGTCAAGTTAAGACGATTCATCCATATACTGGCGCGGCGCCGGGCGGGTGGGGCTGGAGCGATCTGAGCGGCTCGGTGCCTGACGCCGACGATACGCCGGGTGCGCTGCTGGCGCTGGCGAAATTAGCTGAGCTTGTGCATTTCGATGACCGGCCCCAAGGGCCGGGGCTACCGGATGGATTCCGGATCGTGGAGGCGGCGCGTCGCGGCATTGGCTGGCTGCTCGACTTGCAGAACTCCGATGGTGGCTGGCCGACTTTCTGCCGCGGGTGGGGCAAATTGCCGTTCGACCGCAGCGGCGCTGATTTGACGGCCCACGTGCTCCGCGGTCTGGCAGCCTGGCGCGAGCAACCATCGCTTTGGCAAGGCAATCTGCGCAAGCAAGCCAACCGCATCGACCGTGCCATCGAGCGAGGCTTTGATTTTTTGCTTCGGCATCAGCAACCCGACGGCTCGTGGGTTCCACTATGGTTTGGTAACCAACACGATCCGCGCGAAGAGAACCCGCTTTATGGGACTGCCCGCGTGCTCTTGGCATTTCATGAAATGGGCCGAGGCGAGACGCCGGCGGCCCGTCGCGGCCGGGCCTGGCTCGTCGCGCGGCAATGCGGCGATGGTGGCTGGGGAATTGCCCCTTCTGCCGACACCATAAGCGGTTGCGGTTCGGAGGCGAGTGTCGAGGAAACAGCCCTGGCGGTCGAAGCGCTGTCGTCCGGATCGCCGACATCCCACGAGCAGCGAGCGATCGAGCGCGGCCTGGCGTGGCTGGTCGAAGCGGTCGAGTCGGGCCGCTGGCTAGACAGCTCGCCCATCGGTTTCTACTTTGCCAAGTTATGGTATTATGAGGCCCTGTATCCCCTGATCTTCACCGTGTCGGCCCTGGGGCGGGCCGTGCGTCGATCGGGTGATAGCCTACCGCACACCCACCTAGTACACGAAGTCGGTGCCGGATCGCCGGATGGCACTTGGCGAATAACGGCACGAAAGTATCTGTAGGGAACGCCCTCCGTGGCGTTCCGCCGCGGGGCGGCGCGACGTCCACCGCCGTTCGCGG
>DATFDL010000072.1:0-28627 GCA_035252155.1 Pirellulales bacterium
CGTCGCGGCGAACCCATCGGCGCCAATAGCCGTGTCGCGCGCGCCGCGACGGATGCCGTGGCACCCAGACGAATCCTGCACTCGATCGAGAGGCGTCGACAAAAAGCTCATGCAGAAACGGAATAAATTCCGTTCTACGTTGGATCGGAATGAATTCCGTTCTACGTGGCGCGAACCGTGCCGGCTGGAGGACGCAAGCTGCACGCCCAGCGACAACACCAAAAACAAAAAACTGGCGACCGTCAAATAGGCCACCTTGCGACCTTGCCGGGCGGGCTTGTAGAGCAGGCTGAAGAGCGCCGCCGCCACCATCCACGCCAGCAAAAACGCCGAGCTTAAGACCACCGGGTCGTCCCAGGCCAGCGACTCGCCGTCGGTGCGTTCGCGGTTGACCAGGTTCAGCAGCACGCCCGAAACGAAGCCGAGGCCCAGCATTAACGCCGAAAAAACGGTGGCGCGGCTGTTGGCGTGTTCGAGCCATTCGAGGCTCGGCAATTGAAACCCTTGGGCGGGCAGCAATTTGTGCTTCAGCCTGTAGCTTTGCACCAAGTGCATGAGTCCGGCGACAAACCCAACCAATACCGCCACAGTGCCGACCAACAGAAAGCTGCCGTGAATCATGCCCCAGACCTGCGACGCCCGCGTCTGCGGAAAAGGCATGCGGTCGGCGAACCGCTGGGCCACGCCGATCAACGCCAGCACCAGCGGCAGCGTAAATAGCCCAACGGCGGTGCGCGGAAAGTGCAACGTGAGGTACAGGTAGACGGCCGCCAGCAGCCAAGCGGCCAGTAGATACCAATCGAACTCGCTCGACAGCGGCAAGGCCTGGCCGTTGGCGCGGACCACCAAAAAAATGCTGTGGGCCAGCAGTCCCGCCGCGCCGAACGCGAGCATCACCGCCCCGCGGACGCGGCTGCGGAACCAGAGCCGCGAAGCCTCGAGCGCCAACGCCACCGCGTAGCTGGCGGCGAAACAAAAGACCGTCGTGCCTGACAGCATTCAGCCCTCCACGACCGCGCTGTCGAGACCGTGCTCTTTCAGTTTTTTGTGGAGCGTGTTGCGGTTGATGCCCAGGCGCGCCGCGGCCTTGATCTGCACGTTGTTGCACGTCGCCAATACTTGGGCAAACAGCTCGCGCTCGACTCGATTGACAATCTTGTTATAGAGGTCTTCGCCGTTCGGCCCCGACGACTGCAAGACCTGCTGCACCAATTCCTGGGCCAAAACCTCCGGATCGGCCTCGGCCAGCCGCCGACCGCGGGGCCGCCGCTGGCTGAGCACGCCGTCGGGCAGCAAGTCGCAGGTCAGTTCGTCGCCGGGGGCGAGAACCACCGCCCGTTCGATGTAGTTTTGCAGCTCGCGCACATTGCCCGGCCAGTGATAATCTTGCAGCGCTTCCATCGCCTTTGGGTCGATGTGTACGACGTGGCGATCGTTGTCCTCGCTATATAAATCGAGAAAGAAGCCGACCAGCTCGGGCACGTCCTCGCGGCGTTCGCGCAGCGGGGGCAGGTGGATAGGAACGACGTTGAGCCGATAATAGAGGTCTTCGCGGAAGCGCTCGGCTTCGACTTCTTCCATCAAATCGCGGTTGCTGGCGGCGATCACGCGCGTATCGACGCGGATGGTTTGGGTGTCGCCGACGCGCTCGAACTCGCGCTCTTGCAGCACGCGTAGCAGCTTGACCTGCAGCTTGGGAGTGGTCGAATTGATTTCGTCGAGAAAGACGGTGCCGGTATGTGCGGCTTCAAAGCGGCCGGTGCGGTTTTCGATGGCGCCGGTAAAGGCCCCCCGCACGTGTCCAAACAGCTCGCTTTCGAGCAGGCTTTCTGAGAGAGCGCCGCAGTTGACTCGCACGAACGGGCCGCTGCCGCGCGGGCTAAGCTGATGAATGGCTTTGGCGATCAGCTCCTTGCCGGTGCCCGTCTCGCCCAAAAGCAGCACCGAGGCGTTCGATCGGGCAACCAACCGCGTGCGCTCGTAAACCTGCTGCATGGCCGGACCCGCGCCAATCAGTCCAGCCATGGGCGGGCCTTGCTTGGGCACAGCGGCGGTGCGGTAGTTGGAGGGCATAGGGTTTGTGGTTTGTGTTCGCTATTCAATCGGTGGCTGGGGCAGAGGCTGGCCGGATAACGCGCAAATTGCGTTGAAGGCGCATCGGCCGGCCGATGCCCCGGTGCGGCATGCGCCGGGGCATCGCCAAGGCTCTGCCCCAGCCACCTCTTAATTATTCTTATTATTCTTCTGCTTGGTCGGCGGCGGCGCGGGCTTCCATCGTGTCAAGAATGCCGGCCAGCAGCCGCTGGGTTTCTTCGTCTTGCACTTCACTGGCGTTGTAACGATCGTATTGCTGATTGATCTGACTACTGGTCAACAGCGTGCCAAACCGCGCCACGCTGGCCGCGAACGCGCCGGCCGCCGCTTGCCGCACTTCGAGCGGTTGCGTCAATTGGCCGGCCAAGTCGAGCAGCGACTGCTGACTGGTGGGCGTGCCCAACGTCGCCAGCACCCGCGCGGCGGGGGCGCTTGTTTCAGGCAGCCACAACGCCCTGCTCAGTGGAGTTTCGATCCGGCGCAGGTTGTAAATCTCGTAGTGCGTTGAACTCAGCTCATCGAGCCACGCGACGGCCTGCTCGGCTTGCCGGCGGCGCTCTTCGGGCGGGGTCATGCGGCGGCCTACCTGGTTCAGCAGCCGCTGAATCTGAATGTCGAGCGCGGCGGGGTCGGGGGACCGAATGATCACACCCGCCAGCGGCGTGCGCTGCGCGAGCCTGCCAGCCCGGCCCAGATCATCGCTCGAAGCGACAATGCCGATGGGCAGTCGGGCCGTGCGATTGTCGCGCCGCAGGCGTTCGAGCAGTTGCCCGGAGGTCGGCGCGGCCAACGTGAAATCGATCAGGGCCAACAGATAATCGGGCGCGGCGATCGTCTCGGCCACCACCTCGCGCTCCGTGCCCGCCGTATCGGTTTCATACCCAACATCCGTCAACAGGCCGGCCAACGTTTGCAACTCAACGGGCCGCGCATCAGCCGCCAACACGCGCGGCTGGCCGAACGAGCCGGCGAAATATCCCAAGGCGTCGATCACGAAGCTCGATCCCGGATAAGGCTTTGAGGGTTTGAGCCGGATGATCGAGCTCAGCGCCGCGAACCGCACGCGGCGATCGCCGTTGCGAGCGGCCTCGACCAGCACGCTGGGCTGCGGCTCCCGATGGTAAAGTAGTTCGGCCTTGCCGAGACCGCCCAACGCTTGCGCCGCCTGCGCGGCCGCCACCGTATGTCCGCTGGAAAGAGCGAATTCGAGCAGATCTTCGACCACGGCGGAGTCCTCGGCCGCTAGAATGCTGGCAACGTTGTCGGGCCCCGGCGCCGGCGGCTGATCGGCCTCGGCCCGATACGCCGCTGCTTCAAGCAAGGCCGCCAAATAGATTCTCCGAGCGTCGCGGCCGCGCGCGGTGAGCTTCAGCGCGTCGCCAGCGCGTTGGGCGGCCGCGTCGAGCCGCGCCACCAAGGGCGACAATTCGGCCGGCGTAAGCAGCGATTTTTCGGCGTCCCATTGCCAGACCACGATCGGCTGGGCGTCGGCGGCCTGCTCATTGAGCGAGGCATCGAAGCCGCGACGGGCCATCGTGGTCAAGACCTTAACCGCCTCATCTCGGTCGGGCACTCGTCTTAAGAGACTTACCAGCCCGTCGCGGGCCGCCGCGCGCTCCTCGGCTGGAGTGTTTTCCGCCAGCGCCGGCGCCAACAGGTCGAGCGCCAGTTCCGAGCGGCCCATCTCGCCGATCGTCAAAATCGCCTGCAATTCAAGAGCGGGCACGTCGCTCCGCACTAACGACTCGAGCGGCGCGATCGCTTCAGGCCCAAAGCGGACGAGCGCCTGCCGCAAGGCCGGCCGCTGCTCGGCCCGCTTCGGATCGACGAGCGCCGCCACAATCGCCTGAATGCCTGATGCGCGCCCAGAGGTTAAGCGAATCATCGCCCCGCGCCGCACGGCCGGCGACGGATCACTGAGCTGATCGATCAACTGGGCCAACCGCTCCGGATCGCGCGCCTGGCGATCGGCGGCCGATAGCGCCGCGTCGGAGACCTGACGGCCTTCGGGCCGCAAGGCCTCGATAAACGCTACTCGCAGAAAGAGGGCCGAGCCCGTTTTTTCGACCAATGCCGCCCAACCCGCATCGTCGAGCTTGGCATCGATCAACCGCTTGATCAGCAGGCGGGCCTCGTGCATCGCCCGTAAGTCGATCAATGTGTCGATGGCTTTTGTCAGCTCCTCGGGTGTCGAGGGTTTGGTAGCCATTAATGCCAACACCGCCGGATCGCTGCTGGGCGCGGTAGTCGGCAGCGGCGCCTCGTCAGCCGCCGGCTTGGCGAACGGCTCTTCCTCGTCAACCTCCTGCGCGGCCAAGTGCCCGTTCGACGACGTAAGAGCGAGACCAGCCAGAAGCAGCGAGGTAAGTAATTGAGCCAGGCACGGCGTCCACCGCGGCGAACAAAGCCGCACATCGGAACGACCTTGCCCGCGCCGCGGCGGATGCCGTGGCACCCTCGTCATACTGTCGCTTATCATGCTGTTGTTCATCACAGTCCCAGTCTGGTCTGCGCCGTCTCCGCCGGCTCGGTTTGATCCGCGCTGGTAATACCCAACCTCCGCCGCCAGGCCGCTAATTGCCCAGCGACCTCGGCCGGCGCGGTGGAACCAAAACTTACAAACGCCGCGACGGCGTTTCGCGTGCCCAACACCTCATACACCGATGCGTCAAGTTCGGGGTCGCAGCCGCGCAACTCGTCGAGCGAGAGCCGCGCCAACGGCACGCCGCGCTCAGAAGCCGCGCACACCAGTTTGCCCACCAGCTCGTGCGCTGTCCGCTGCGGCCGTCCTCGCCGGATGAGATATTCCATCAACGTCGTCGCGTCGAGATAGCCTTCATCGAGGCGAGCGGAAATCGACTCGCGGTTCAGCTCAGCCTGCTCGATGAGCGGCGCGGCCAGCTCGAGGCACGCCAGCACCGTATCGAACGTATCGAACAGCGGCTCCTTGTCTTCTTGCAGGTCGCGGTTGTACGCCAGCGGCAGCCCTTTTATGAGTACAAGTAGTCGGGCAAGGTTGCCGATCACGCGCGCCGTTTTGCCGCGGATCAGCTCCAGCACGTCGGGATTGATCTTTTGCGGCATGATCGACGACCCGGTGCAGAAGGCCTGCGGCAATCGCAAAAAGCCGAACTCGGTGGTCGACCACAAAATCCACTCTTCGGCCCACGTGCTCAGGTGCTCGACCACCAGCGAGAGCACAAACGCGAACTCGATGACGAAATCGCGGTCGCTCGAAGCGTCGAGGCTGTTGGCGGCGAGACCCACGAAGCCCAACCGATCGGCCACCTCTTGGCGATCGATCGGCAGCGTGGTGCCGGCCAAGGCGGCCGTGCCCAAGCTCAGCACGTTCGCCCGGCGGCGGCAGTCGGCCAGCCGCCCGCGGTCGCGCTCGAACTTCTCGCAATACGCCAGCCAATAGTGCGGGGCTAGCACGGGCTGCGCCCGCCGCAGATGGGTGTAGGCGGGCAACACAACATCGCGGTCGCCCGCCGAGCGGATGACGAACGCCCTTTGCACCTTGGCCAGCGCGGCGTCGATCTGGTCGATCGCTTCGCGCACCCACAGCCGCAGGTCGGTCGAGACTTGGTCGTTCCGGCTGCGGGCGGTGTGCAGCTTACGTCCCACATCGCCCAGCCGATCGACCAACGCCCGCTCGATGTGCATATGCACGTCTTCCAGCTCGGCGGAGAAGCGAAAGCCGCCTTGCTCGATTTGCTGGCGGATGTCTTCCAGAGCTTGCACAATTTCGCGGCATTCGTCGTCGGCGATCAGCCCGACTTTCGCGAGCATTTGCGCATGGGCGATCGAACCACGGATGTCGTGCGCATAAAGGCGGCGATCGAAGCTCACGCTTTCGGTGAACTTTTCGACACGGCGGTCGGTCGCCTCGTTGAAGACACCACCCCAGGGCTTTTCGGACACTCAAGGTCCCTCGCGCGATCTGGCCAGAGAAGCCTGAAAACACTCCAAGCTATTTACTCTAAATGGCTTACGTCGAACTGTCAACCAGCCGCAATGCCGCAAACCAGCCCGTTCTGTGTAGGAAACGGCGACGGAAGGCAAAAAAATTGAGGGCAAAAAGATGTAAGAAGTAAAGTGAGTATGTTTTCCCATCCCTTCACCCCCATTTTTTTGCCCCCCATCTTTTTGCCTTCCGTCCGTCGAAGACCAATTGCATTCAGTTCGATGAGCGGCGCGTATATTGATCACAAGGAAGACCATGCCCGCCGCCGTCCACCATCACGCCACGCTCGACTCGCTGCAGCGGATCACGTTCGACTATTTCCTGCACGAAACCAATCAGGTCAACGGGCTGGTGGCCGACAAGACCCAGGCGGGAACGCCCGCCAGCATCGCCGCCGTCGGGCTGGCCCTGGCCGCGTATCCGGTGGGCATCGAGCATGGTCTGATTACGCGGGATGAGGCGATCGCCCGGACTCTGGCGACCTTGCGGTTTTTTTGGACCAGCCCGCATGGTCCCCTGGCCGACGCCACCGGCTACCGCGGCTTTTACTATCACTTTCTCGACATGACCACCGGCCGGCGGGCCTGGCGGTGCGAGCTTTCGACCATCGACACCACGTTCTTGATCGCCGGCATGTTGCTGGCCGCCGAGTACTTCGAGCGCGACACGCCCGAAGAGCACGAAATCCGCCAATTGACCGACACGCTCTATCGCCGGGTCGACTGGCGTTGGGCCGAGCAAAACCAGGGCACGGTCTGCCACGGATGGAAGCCTGAAAGCGGTTTCCTCGAATTCCGTTGGCAAGGCTACGACGAAGCGTTACTGCTCTATGTATTGGGCCTTGGCTCGCCCACGTTTCCGCTCAGCGAACACAGCTTCGCCGCGTGGCGGTCGACCTACGAGTGGCGGCAAGTGTACGACTATGAATATCTGCATTCCGGGCCGCTCTTCACGCACCAGCTTTCGCACGTCTGGATCGACTTCCGCGGCATTCAAGACGAGTTCATGCGCTCGCGCGATTGCGACTACTTTGAGAACAGCCGTCGGGCGACGCACATCCAGCGCGAATACGCCATCCGCAACCCGCATCAGTTTGCCCGTTATGGTCCCAACTGTTGGGGCATCACCGCCAGCGACGGACCGGGCTGGCTCACCATGCGCATCAACGGCGTCGCGCGCCGGTTCTTCGATTACCTGGCACGTGGCACGCCCGACGGCCCCGACGACGGCACCATCGCGCCTTGGGCCGCCGTGGCCTCGCTGCCGTTCGCCCCGGAGATCGTGATTCCGGCCATCGAAAACTTCGATGCGATGAACCTGCGGCTCTCGAACCCTTATGGCTTCAAGGCCACCTTCAACGCCACCTATCCGGGCGAGCCGCGCACGCCGATCGGCTGGGTGACCCCTTGGCATTACGGGCTGAACCAGGGGCCGATCGTGTTGATGATCGAGAACTTTCGTTCCGGCATGCCTTGGCGCCTGATGCGCCGCTGCCGCTATTTAAAAACCGGTCTCCGTCGCGCGGGTTTCAAGGGCGGCTGGCTGGAGTGAACCAATTTTCGATTTTGGATTTTGGATTTTCACTTTCGATGAGCCGCTGGCCGCAATTTCGGATGGGGTGTGTTTCTTGGCTCACGGCCGCCGTGGCGTTTCTGCTATGGGCACTCCGACTGAACGATCCCGGTCCGCTTAGATTCGGCGTCTTCGTCGCAGGCGGCATCGCGCTGATTATCTGGGGCGCGTTCCAGATTTCCGAAAAGCGGTAGCACGGTGGAAAAATTGTCCGAGCCTAGTTCGGCGGGGGCAAGGGCGCGTCCGCTTTGGGTGGAGGCGGCATCGCCTCGGCCGCGGGTGGAGGCGGGAGGACCTCGACTTTGGGCGGAGGTGGCGGCGCCCCGACGGCGGGCGACGCTGGTCCACGGGCACCGGCCTGCCAGCCGCCGCCAAGGGCTTGATACGCGTTAACAATCGCAGACAGTTGCTCCTGTTTGGTGTCGATCAGCACCCTCCGCCCCTCCAACAGGTCGCGCTGGGCGAAGAGCACGTCGATGTATTCGACTTGGGCGAGCTGAAACAGGTTGTTCGCCACATCAACGGAGATCTCAAGCGCTCTCAACTGCTGCCGTTTGAGTGCGATGCTGTTGCTGTAGTTCTGCACCTTTGACACTCGATTCACTACCTCGGTGAAGGCGTTGAGGATCACGCGCTGGTAGTCGTAGAGGGCCTGCAATTGCCTAGCGTTCGCGTTCATGTAATCGGCTTTGATCGCCAGCCTGTTCACCAACGGCGCAACCAGTCCGCCCGCGACGTTGTATAACAAGGCTTGCGGCGTCAAGAAGAGATACTTGGTGTTGAAAGCCTCGTAGCCGACGCCGGCGGTCAGAACAAGCTTGGGAAAAAAGTTGGCCCGGGCGACGCGTACATCGAGCCCTGCGGCATCCAGCTCGCGCTCGGCTTGGCGAATGTCGGGTCGGTTCTGTAGGAGCTGAGCGGGCACACCCACCCTCAGCATCGGTAGCAACAGATCGAAGAACGCCGCGGAATTGCGTTCGACGCCCTGCGGGAAGCGACCGGCCAGGAAGTTGATGCGATTCTCGGTCTCGATAATCTGCTGCCGAACAATCAGCTTTTCGCTTTGATTCTTGCGGACCTCGGCCTGGAATCGCTGCACGGCCAGTTCGGTGTCTTGGGCGGCTTCCTTGCGGGCCTTGGCGATCTCGAGGCTTTGCTCCTGCAGCGCGATCACGCTATCCAAATTCTCCAGCCGTTTGTCGAGCGCCATCAGCCCGTAATAATTCTGGGCAATCTCCGCGGCCAGACGGGTGACGACATAGTTCCGACCGTCGGTGGTGCCAAGGAAGCGGAGCGCTTGCGCGTCCCTGGCGTTGCGCAACTGCCGCCAAATGTCGATCTGCCAGGAAACGTCGGCGACTGGCAGCAGGAAATTACCAAGCGGATTGGGAAAAGTCGTGAACGGTTGGTCTAAAAGGAAGTTCGAGTAAGTGTCGCTTCCCTCCAGCGTGTAATCGCTTAATTTTCTGAACGAGGCACCGGCCCCGAGAGAGACGAAGGGAAGGTACGTCCCTTTTCGCCTCAGAATCTCATTGTTGGCGATCTGGATGTCCTCAGCCAGGATCTTGAGTTGCTGGTTTCCGACCAGAGCCTGGTCGACCAGACTGGTGAGCTTCGGATCTTTGAAAAACTCGTCGATCGGGATTTGTGAGGAGTTTTCCGAACCGGTCGCTCCTTGAAAGTTTTGCGGCAGAAAGAAGTTTTGCGGCACGCTTTGCGCCGGTAATGGCGGACGGAGCGCGGGCAGGCAGCCTGGCAATACCAGCAGGATGCCGCCCGCGATCGCCAACGCGACCGCGTTCTGCTGGTACTTCGTGCTCAGAGTTCTCACGAAGGACTTCATCCGTGTCGTCCTTGCTCAACCGCCAAACAGAATCAGCTTCGCCATCCAGGCAAACATTCACCAACGAATTTCATCGTCGGGTGGCCACGAAAGGCGCAGTCAAATTCGGAAAATTCGTTACAAATTAACGCTTTGAATGCGCAATACACGGAATGAAGGCGTCAAGGGTCCTTGGGCGAGGATGGGAAGGGCAGGCAAAAGGCGCTCTTCACGAGACAATTCGCCGCCGCGATAGCGCGGCCTTTAGATGATGTCACGATCTGGGTGGTATTCGACGGCTTCGCTCAGAGGTGCACCTGTGGCGTCTGGAAGCAGCTTGCCGTCGCCGGCTAGCCGTGCGAACAAGTAGTAAAGGCCGGGGATGACCAACACCCCGATCACAGTGCCCAGCAGCATCCCGCCGACCGCGGCGGTGCCGATCGTGCGGTTGCCGATCGCCCCGGGGCCGCTGGCGCGGATCAGCGGAACCAGGCCGGCGATAAAAGCGAACGAGGTCATCAGAATCGGCCGGAAGCGCAGCTTGCCGCCTTCGATGGCTGCCTCCTTCAGGCTCACGCCCTCGTGGTGGCGTTGCACCGCGAATTCGACGATCAAGATCGCGTTCTTGCCCAGCAAACCGACCAACATGACCAGACTGATCTGGGCGTAGACGTCATTGGCCAAACCCATTGCCTGTAGGAACAGGAACGATCCGAAGACCCCCACCGGCAGCGACGCGATCACGGCCAGCGGCAGGATGAAGCTCTCGTACTGCCCGACCAGTACCAGATAGACGAAGCAGACGACGATCAGAAAGATGTAAATGGCCAGGTTTCCCTTGCGCGCCTCATCGTATGAGAGGGCTTCCCAGCCCAGGCCGTAGCCGTTGGGCAACGTCTCGTCGGCGACCTCCTGAATGGCCTTGAGGGCTTCGCCACTGCTGTAGCCTGGCGCCGGCGCGCCTTGAATCGCGGCGGAGGGATAGAGATTGTAGCGGTTGATCTCGTTCAAGCCCTGCTGCTGCTTGAGCGTGATGAACGACGAGCACGGGACCATTTCTCCCTTGTCGTTCTTGACGAAGATATTTTCCAAATCCTCGGGATACCGCCGGAACTGCGGCTTGGCCTGCACAAAGACCTTGTAAAACTGCCCCCAGCGTACAAAACCTTGCTGCCAGGTGCTGCCCACGAGGGTCGAGAGAGTATCCAGCGCGTTGAAGATGGTCACGCCCTTCTGCATGGCCACGGCGTTATTGATTTGGATGTCATATTGCGGATAGTTACTGGCAAAGAAGGTAAACAGCCCCTTCACCTCCTTGCGTTTCGCCAATTCGGCCAGGAACTTGTCGGTCACTTCGCCCAGCGCCAGGTAGTTCATCGTGTTTGTCTTATCGAGGACACGCACGGAAAAACCCCCGGCCGCGCCAAAACCCGGCACGGCGGGCGGCTCGAAGAACTCCAGTTTCACATTCGAGATCGTCCGGCATTCGTGCTCGAGAATCTGAATGATTTGTTTCGAAGTCAGCTTCCGCTCCGACCAGTTCTTCAAATTGATCAGGCACGTCCCGGCGTTCGAGCCGCGCCCCTCGGTCAACACCTCATAGCCAGCCAAGCACGAGACCGAGTTGACGCCGTCGATCTTTTTGGCGATCTCCTGCAGCTCATGCGATTTGGAGTTGGTGTATTCGATCGTCGAGCCGGGGGGAGTCTGCAGGATGCCATAAATCATGCCCTGGTCTTCCAGCGGGATGAAGCCGGCTGGAAGATGCGTGTTCACCACAAAAATGCCGACGCCAAAACCCGTGATCACCAACATGGTCAGCGGGCGCAGCGTGACAACCGGGCGCAGGAACGCGGCATAACCGCCCGTGACTTTCGTGACGCCAAGGTCGAAAAGGTGCAGCAGGATGGCGAGCGGCCCGCGCCTTTTTTTGCCCGTGTGCGGCTTGAGAATCAGCGCACAGAGCACCGGCGTAAGCGTCAGGGCCACGACGCCCGAGAGCACGATGGAGGTGGCCATCGTGATGCCAAACTGGCGGTAAAACGTGCCCACTGGCCCGGTCATGAAGGTCACCGGAACAAAGACGGCCGTCATCACCAGCGTGATAGCGATGATGGCGCCGCTGATCTCGTTGATCACCTCCTTGGTCGCCTGGTAGGGTCCAAGGTGCTTGGTGTGCATTTTGGCGTGTACCGCTTCGACCACCACAATGGCGTCGTCAACCACGACTCCGATGGCCAGCACCAGTGCGAACAGCGTAATCAAATTGATCGAAAGGCCGAGCAATTTGAGCAAAAAGAAGGTCCCGATCAACGATACCGGCACCGCCAACGTCGGGATCAGCGTGGAACGCACATCGCCGAGAAACAGGAAGACCACTAGCGAGACCAACACGAAGGCCTCCAAGAGCGTGTGAAGCACCTGGTGGATCGAGGCGTCCAGAAAGGTGGAAACGTCGTAGCTGACCTCATACGTCATTCCCGGTGGGAAACGCGTCTTCTTGAGCTCCTCCAGCTTCTCCTTGACCTCCTCGATAATGACCGCCGCGTTGGTGCCGGGCAGTTGCTTGAGCACAATGGCGGCCGAGGGATGGCCGTCGATGTCGGAGTAAATGTTGTAGTACGAAGCGCTCAGGTCGACTTCGGCGACATCCTTCAGGCGCAGCACCTCACCATTGGGGTTAGCCTTTACGATGATGTCTTCATATTGCTCCGGCCTGTCGTAGCGTCCCACCCAGGTCAGGACGTACTCGACGGTTTGCGAGCGCCTGCCCGTCGCCTGGCCGAACCGGCCGGGCGAACCGATCATGCTTTGTTCGCCCAGGGCCTTCATGACGTCGGAGGACGTCAGGTTGTAGGCGCGCATGCGGTCGATATCGAGCCAGACCCGCATGGCGTATTGACGGCTGCCGAGAATGTAGGCCATGCCGATGCCATGCACCCGCTTGATTTCGGGCAGGATGTCGACATAGGCGTAGTTGTAACAAAAATTCTGGTCGTGGGCCTTGTCGGTGCTGTAGATATTCACATACATCAGCATGCTCGTCATCGACTGCATGACGACGATGCCCTCGAGTTCCACGATGGGAGGGAGCCGTTGCTTGACCGTTTGAATGCGGTTTTGCACGTTCAAGACCGCCACGTTGGGATCGGTGCCGGGCTCAAAGATGATCATGATCGTGGCTTCGCCGGCACTGGTAGCGGCGGAAACCATATAGCGCATGTCAGGTACGCCATTGATGGCCTGCTCCAAGATGATCAGCACCGAGTCGACCAACACATTGGCGCTGGCGCCCGGATAGGCGACCGTGACCATCACCGCCGGGGGCGCGACGTTGGGAAATTGGGTGATCGGCAGATTGGTGATCGATAGCCCGCCCAGGAACAAAATGATGATCGAGATGACCATCGCCAACGCCGGTCGCTGCAGGAATTTCGAGAACATGACGTCGTATTCCTCTCCCTCCGGGAGAGGTTAGGTGAGGGAAATTCCTCTCCCTCCGGGAGAGGTTCGGTGAGTGCCAATAAAATTGAGCTATTCCGCGTGGTATTTCAGGTTTGCCGCGACTTCTTCCGGTTGACGATCCTCGAATTCCACTTTCTCGCCGTCGCGGACCTGCCGGATGCCCTCGAGAATGATCTTGTCGTTCACGCCAACTTCACCCTTCTTAATGACGAAGAGGTCTTCCAATTCATTCTCGATGGCGATCTCGCGCTGATGCGCGACGTTCTCTTCATCGATGGCATATACATACCGCTTGGCGAGGACCTCGAAGGTCGCCCGTTGAGGAATGACCAGCGCGTCGTTCTCCACCCAGCTCAGCAACACGGTGCCGGTCTGACCGTGACGCAGCAGGCGCTCCGGCTGGCCGTCCTTTCGGTGTGAGATGATTGGGTTTTTGAAATCCGCGCGGAATGGAATGTTTCCGGTCTCATTGTTGAAATCGGCCTCGATGGCGCCGATGGTGCCGAGCTGGTCGAACTTGTTGCCGCTCGCCAGCAGGAGCTCGATTTTCAGGTCCTTGTTCTGTTTCAGGTTGGCCATGTATTCGAGGTAGCGCTTTTCGGGCAGATTGAAATAAACCCACATCACGCTGTTATCCGACAAGGTCGTCAGGATCTCCCCATCCTCGACCAGGTTGCCCTGTTGTTGGTAGAGGCGGTCGATGATGCCGTCAAAAGGCGCTTTGACGGTGGCAAAGTTCAATTCGGCAATCGCCAAATCGGCCTCTGCCCTGGCTTTGGCCAGCTCGGTCTGGATCACTTTCAACATATTTTCAGAGATCACGTTTTTTTTGAGCAGCTCCTTGTTGTAATTGAGCTTCAACTCCGCGAGCTTCGCCTCGGCCAACTCGACCTCGGCTTTTTTCTGGTAAAGAATGGGGACGACCTTGAACAGCACATCACCTTCCTTGACGTGCTGACCCTCTCGGACTTTGATTGCCTCGAGATACCCCGTCTGTAAGGCGCGCACCTTGATATGGCGCTGCGAGTGGATCTGGCAGACAAACTGCTGAGTGAGCGTGACCGCCTGCAACTGAGGATTGGTGGCCAGAATCTGATGGGCCTCCTCCTGATGCTCTTCCTTGTGCAGGTTGCAGGCCGGCAAGCAGAGGGCAATCAGCGCCAGGATGATGGCCGGAGTCGGTGACACTTTCATCGCGTTTCGCTCGAGAAGCAAGGTGCAATCATCAAAGGCAAGACCGCGCCGTTCCGAACGCGACAGGAAGGCAGACCACCTGCCGGTAGATCGCGTCGATGCCGGCAGGTGGTCGTGGGGGGTGTGAGAAGGGAAGTGCCGCGCTCATTCGTTCCGCAGGGGTGTCCGTAGTGCCCTCAATGGCAAACACGGTGCCACACTGGCGGTGGGCCTTGGCGAGTGACCAGAACAGCCGTCTGAGCTTGGACTTACGACGGGAATCGCCCTGGCTGCCTGCGGCCTCTGATCGAGCATTCAAGGACAAAATGTTTGCCTAAGAGAAAAAAACTAGCCATTTTCACTTGAGTTCGGCAAACGCTGTCGTCAATTCTCTTTAAGATTCACGGACAGCCAGGCACGCCCGTAGGCCCACCAAGAATCGGCCGTGCGTTCGGAGATTTCGAGCACCGCGGCGGACTGAGCCAGCGTCAAACCACCGAAAAAGCGGAGCTGAACCAGACCCGCCACGTGCGGATGCTCGAGGGCCAATTTCGAGAGCGCCTCGTCAAGAGCTTCCAGCTCTTCGTCCGGCGGCGGCACAACCAGATGTCGCGATTCGAGGTCGACACGCCGCCCGCCGCCGCGCTTGGCCGCATTGCGCGCTCGGGCACGATCGACCAAGATTCGGCGCATGGCGAGGGCGGCGGCCTTCAGATAGTCGCACTTTGAAGCGAACGACCGGTCGCCGCCGAGCTTCAAAAACGCTTCGTGAACCAGCGCCGTGGCGTCGAGCGTCTGTCCGGGCTTTTCATGAGCCAGCTTCGCCGCCGCCAGTTTGCGGAGCTCGTCGTATACCTGCGGCAACAGTTCGCCGGGGGTCATTGCTCGCCTGTCGGCTGGGTGGCGGGGGCCTGGGAACCTTGAGTTCCCAGCTCAGGGGCATCACGTTCCTTCGACTCCATCAGCCGGGCAGTGGCCAGGTTTTCTTTAACCGGCATCGTTTGAGGGTGGTCGGGGCCAAGCTTGGCTTCCTGCATTCGCAGCACCTCTTCGAAAAGCGCCACGGACTTGGCTAGCTGGCCGCTGGCCATGTACGCCAGGGCGAGGTTGTTCATGCCGCCCAGCGTGCTGGGATGGTCGGGACCGAGCCGGGCTTTCTTTTTCTGAAGCACCTCTTCGTAAAGCCGCGCGGCCTCAGTCAGTTGGCTGTTGGCGTCGGCGACTCGGCCGCCCGCCATGGCGAGCTGGCTGCCGGCCATGTGCGCGGTGGCCAGGTCGTCCATGCTTTCGAGCGTGTCGGGGTGGTCGGGACCGAGCGCAGCTTTTCGCTTCTCGAGCGTCTCTTTGTAGAGCGGTACGGCCCGGGCGATTTGGCCGTTGAGCGCGTACGCGGCGGCCAGATGGCCCATGGTGGAGAGTGTATCGGAATGACCGGTGCCGAGCGTAGCCTTACGTTTTTCAAGCGTCTCCTCAAAAAGAGGTACCGCCTTGGCGAATTCGTGGCTGCCGTGGAGCGCCCAGGCCAGGTTGTCCATGCTTTCGAGTGTGTCGGGGTGGTTGGGGCCGAGCGTAGTCTTCCGCTTCGCGAGCGTCTCTTCGAAGAGCGGCCTGGACTTGGCGAGTTGGCCGTTCAATTGATACGCCCTGGCCAAATGGTTCATGGTGACGAGCGTATCGGGGTGGTCGGGACCAAGCCGCGCCGTGCGGGTGCCGCGTGCCCTCTCGAAGACCTCGATCGCCAGGGCGGCTTCGCCCAGGCCCAAAAGCGAGTTGCCCAACGTGTTTTGCATCGCGGCTACTTCCAGCGGGTCGCCGAGGGCCGAACCCTCCAGCTCACGAACCGCCTGGGTCAGGTTCTGCCGCAGCACGTCCTGCAGCGGTCTACCTGACTCGGCGATCTTCTTCGGGTCGAGACCGGCGAACACCGAGCCGAGAATCAAGTTTCCTTTTTTGGCAAGCTCCAGGTTGCGCTCGGCCTCCCGCCGCTTCGCCTCCGCCAATCGCTCCTGTTCGAGCGCGTTGTTCTTGGCGGTGCGCTCCGCGTCGGTTGCCCGGTTGGCTGCCAGCAGCCCGAGCGTCGTGCCGATCACGCCGGCCAGCAGCGCTAGCAGCACCAGGCTTGCCGCGATCGCCTGCGGGCGGTGGCGCCGCACAAACTTTTGCAGCCGGTAGGCAGCCGTCGGCGGGCCGGCCGTCACCGCCTCTTGGTTCAAGAACCGCTCGACGTCTCGCGCAAAGCTGCTGGCCGTCTCGTACCGCCGCTCGCGCTCCTTGCTCAGGGCTTTCAGCACGATCCAATCCAGTTCGCCGCGCACCAGCCGTCCTAGTCTGGCCGGTTCCATCTTCCGGTTCGCCGCCACGCTCGGCTGCGATTCGCTCGAACTCAACCGGCTACTGGGCGTCGGCGCTTCCTGTTCGCGGATCAGCTTCAGCATCTCGTCAAGCTGGGTCTCCTTGATCATAGCGCGGGTAAGTGGCGTCGTACCGGTCAGCAACTCGTAAAGCACGACCCCCAGAGCGTAGATGTCGGCCCGCGTATCGACGTCGAGGGCGTTAAAACTGGCCTGCTCCGGGGCCATATACTGGGGCGTCCCGATCACGCTGCCGAACGACGTGTACAAGGTGCGCTCCGAAAGCTTCAGCCCTGTGGCGGCCTTGGCCAGGCCGAAGTCGATCACCTTCGGCACGGGCTTGCCATCGTGCGACTCGACCAAAATATTCGTCGGCTTCAGGTCGCGGTGGATGATCCCTTTTTGATGGGCGTGTTGGACCGCCAGGCAGATTTGGATGAACAGGCAAAGCCGCTGCGGGATGCTCAACTTGTGGGTGTCGCAGTAGTCGGTCAGCGGCACGCCCTTGACCAGCTCCATGACGAAGAAGGGGCTGCCCGTCTCGGTCGTGCCGGCGTCGAGCAGTCGGGCGATATGCGGGTGGTCCATCAGGGCGATGGCCTGCCGCTCGGCGTCGAAGCGAGCCAGGATGGCGTGCGACTGGCCGCGCTCGACGCGGATCAGCTTGGCCGCCACCTTGCGCCGGATCGGTTCGGTTTGCTCTGCCATCCACACCGAGCCCATGCCGCCTTCGCCGAGGCGCTCGAGGAGCTTGTATTTGCCGGAGATCACAGCGCCGGCGGCTTCCAGCAGTATGCCGTCGATGGGCGGCGCACGAGCGCCGTCGGCCGCCGGTGGGTCGAGCAGCGGATGCGACGCGAAGTGTGCCTCGAGCAACCGGCCCATTCGCGAACGCAGGTCGGGCAGGCCGGCGCATTCGCGATTGAGCAGAGCTTCCCGCTGGTCGCGATCGGCGACGGCCACGGCGGCGGCGAACAAGTCGAGCTCATTCATCGGTTTGATTTTAGCAAGCCGGGCCGGCACGGGCGACAGAATCCTGGCCTCACGCCTCCCCGAACTTGATGGCCGGTTCGCCCGCGCTGAGCGCGGTCGTCACGGTTGCCCCTGCGTGCTATTGGTCGCGAGCCAAGCGCCGGAGGGTGCATCGGCCAGGCGGCGACAGCAAGCCTTATAAATCGGCAGGTAAGGAGCGCGCTCGTGAGGTTTCGGGCAGCGCTTCTCCAGCGCATCAACGACCAGCCCGCATTCGTCGTCCGTCAGGCCATTCACGCCGGTTTTGTCGTAGCGAACGTTGAGCGTCAAGCACCGGCACCATTGCTTGACGTCTTCCAATTCCGATTCGCTCAGTTCTTCGGGATCGCGCCGGAATAACTGCTGCGCTTGGAACCAGACCCGCCAGTCTTTCTCTTGCCACGAAATGTCGTGCCTGGATGACGGATAATGCCATGCCAGAGCGAAACCCGGCAGCGCTATCGCGATCAAGACAATTCGTTGCCAGAAACGAAGCTGGCCACAGTGAGGCCCATTCATCGGATTTACCCTCCGATGGATTAGGCGCATTCCAGCGACGAAAGGCGCAGTCTCGACGAGGGAATTTCTCGGCGGTGACGCCGGCCACCCTACGATTGCCCCGGCACCTGGAGACCTTGCGCGTCTTCGCCCAAGCGGCCCAGCAGCCGCAAGAATCCGTCAAGAATGGTCAACGGATGGGGTGGCCCGCCGGGAATGTAGAGATCGACGGGCAGCAGCCCGTCGCAGCCGTCGTGAACCTCCGAGTGCCCGCGAAAAATGCCGCCGCTGATGGCCTCGGCGCCCACGGCGATCACGATCTTGGGCTCGGGAATGGCGGCATACGTCTCTAACAGGGCCGAGCGCATGTTTTCGCTCACGGGACCGGTCACCACCAGGCCGTCGGCATGACGCGGCGAGGCGACAAACTGAATGCCAAACCGGGCCAGATCGAACACGACGGTGCCAAGCACGTTCAAATCGGCTTCGCTTGCTCCCGAACCGCCCGCGCACACCTGGCGCAGCTTGAGCGAACGCCCCAGCACGCGGCGCATCTTCTCGTCGAGCGCATCGGCGAGCTTCAGCGTCTGGCCGTCGTAAATCAGGTCTTCACGAGTGCGCGTCGCGAGTCGATGCTCTTGGCTATACTGGATTGCGCCTGCGGGGCAAGCCTCGACACAATCGGTGCAGAACAAGCAGCGTCCCAAGTCGAGTCGAAAGTTTTGGCCGTCGATGGCGATGGCGTCGGTCGGGCACGCCTCGGCACACGAGCGGCAGCCGTCGGGACATTTGGACGTGTCAACGATCGGCAGGCCGCGGAAGCGGTCGGGAAGCGCCGGCGCTGGTCCATTGGGATAGGCGATCGTGCGATGGCCCTGCCTCAGACGAGCCCGTAGGATTTGGAACATATAGGTTCTTCTTTGCCGCTGACCGCGATTCTCCGCCACGGAGTTTCGGAGCTACTTTGCGCCTATAAATCGTGCCCGCAATACGAAAGATTGAAGCTCTTGTTACATAGCGGAAAATCGGAAATCTGTTGGTCACGCAGTGCCAAGGCCAGGGCGTACCAGTTGTGGAACGATGGATCGGTGATTTTGTACCGCGCGAGGCGACCCTGAGAGTCGGTCAGAGCCACGTGGCAGATCTCGCCCCGCCATCCTTCGACCAGGCTCACCACCAGATGATCGGGCTTGAGTGCCGCCACGTCGCTGCGAACGGGACCGTCTGGCAGCTCTCGCAGTTGGCTGCGAATGAACGCCACCGACCGCTGAATCTCGAGCCAGCGCACGAAGGCACGGGCGAAAACGTCGCCCGATTGCCAGGTGGAAACAGGCACCTGGGCAAACCGGTAGATGCCGGCGGGAAAGTCGTGTCGAACATCGTGTTCGGCCCCACAAGCTCGGGCCGCGGGACCCACCATACCCAGCGCCAGGCAGTCGGCGCGGGCAACGCCCCCGGTGCCATCGAACCTGGCCTGCACCGACGCCGAGTCCCAGAGCAGGCCGGCGGCATTGGCCACGTCTTGGTACGCCGCGTCGAGACGTTTCAGACAATGCTGCTTCCGCTCCTCGTCCAGGTCGAAGCCAACGCCGCCTGGCCGGATCATTCCCCGCCCGAAACGGCTACCACAGATGAGCGCCGTGAGGTTCAGAAAGTCGCCGCGGATGCGCCCACAATAGGACGCCGTCGGTAAGAACCCGACGTCGCCCGCCAATGCGCCCAAGTCGCCGGTGTGGTTCGCCAGCCGCTCCAACTCCAGGGCGATGCCGCGCAAGGCCTCGGCCCGAATGGGCGCCTGGCAAGACGCTAGCCCTTCGATGGCCTGGCAATAGGCCGTGGCATGGCCGATGGTGGTGTCGCCGACCGTCGATTCGATCATGTGAATGGTGCGTTTGGTGGGAGAACCCATCAGCGCTCGTTCGACGCCGCGATGCTGATAGCCCAGTGAGACTTCCAGGTGAAAGACCTGCTCGCCGTGACATTGAAAGCGGAAATGTCCTGGCTCAATGATGCCCGCGTGGACGGGGCCGACGGCCACCTCGTGAATTTCCTCGCCCTCGACCCGGTAAAAGTCCGTGATCCCAATGACCGGCGCCTCGCCTGGCTTCCTGCCCCACACATCGTGGCCAGCACGATAAGAAGCATGAAAGCGGACCGGCTTGAGCCAGGGGTGGCCTTCTGGGCAGACGCCGTACTGCTCGGCAATTTCCCGCTCGAAAAGATGGACCTGCGGGCAGTCGGGCGTCAACGAAGCGAAGCGGTTGGAATCCAGCGTTGTGCTGCCCACACGCAACAAACCCCGCGCGCTGTCGGCCAGCACGGCATACAGATCGACTCCCTCGGACGAGCTTGCAGCGTCGCCAAAGAAGGCCGCGACTCGCTGTCGGCCGGCCACGGCGCTCAGGATGTACGGGCGGAACTCCTCGAACGACAGCTTGGGGACCTGCGCGCGAGCGATCGCCTGAGCGTTGTGCAGATTTGCGAAGCCGCGCTCGTTCATCGCCGCACCTCCAACAACGCGGCGGCCTCGCGCAACAGCGACTCTAAAGGGGACGGAATGTAAATACCCAACACAAGCACGAGGGCCATGAAAAGGAGAATGGGTAGCCCGGTGCCGATGCTATCGTGGAAGGCATTCGGCTTCTGCCGCTCGGGTACGTTTCCCTGGACCACGCCCAAAACCGTGGCGCCCATGCCGATGAAGACAATCGCCAGCAGCAACAAAAACAGTCCGCCGGCCAGAAACTGGCCACTGCCCACTGCGGCATTCACGATGGTGAACTCGCTTACGAACGGCGCAAAGGGGGGCGAGCCGGTGATGGCCAGGAACCCCGCCAGAAACAACGCCGCGGAGAGCGGCACGCGCTGGATGGCCCCGCGAACATCGTCGGTTCGCTTGCTGCCGTAGGCCCGATGGATGTTGCCGGCGGAAAGAAACAGCACCCCCTTGGTAAGGCCGTTGTTGATAAGGTGCAACAGCGCCCCGTACACCGCCAGCCCGCCGATGCCCACGCCTAGAACCAGAATGCCCATATGTTCGACGCTGGAATAGGCCAACATGCGTTTGAAGTCGCGCTGGCGGGCCATGAACACCGCGGCGATGGCCATGGAGAAGAGGCCGATGAAGATCATGAGCTGGCGCGCGAACTCGGCTTCGGCGCCGGCGCGGCAGATTTGGTAACTGCGCAGGACTGCCAGGAAAGCACAACTCGTCAGGCCGCCGGCCAGCAGCGTGCCAACTATGCCCGGCGCCTCGCCGTAAGCGTCGGGCTTCCAGGTGTGCATGGGGGCCAGACCCATCTTGGTTCCGTAACCGACAAAGAGCAGCACGAACGCGGCGTGCAGCCAGGGCGGAGAAAGCTGAGGAGCGTGGTCGATCAGTTCGTCAAACAGCAGCGTCGGTTCCAGCCCGGCCTTGATGGCCGAATAGGCCAGGAAAAAAGAGCCTAACAGGGCCAGGGCAATGCCGACTGAGCCAATCAGCAAGTATTTCCACGTCGCCTCGAGCGAGCGAGCGTTCTGGTTGAAATACAACAAGGGCGCGCTGGCCAGCGTGGTCGCTTCCATCGCCACCCACATCAGCCCCAGGTGGTGCGAGAGCGTGACCAGTGTCATCATCGCCATCGCCGCGAACAGGTTGGCGCAGAATACGCGGTTGGGACGGTCGGCGCGAAACGCTAAATACGCCGGTGCGTAGAGGCTGCAGAGAGCAAACAGCACCGTGAGGAAACCGAGAACCACCTTGCCTAGCGCGTCGAGCAGCAGCCAGCCGCCTAATCCAGACAGCGCACTCCCGTCGCCGGACTGGACGATCGCCGCCATCACCAGCCCCAACTGCCCCAGCGCTCCGAAAGGCAGGAGCCACGGTCGCCAGCGATTCGATGGTACGGCGAAGGCCACCGCCGCCATCAACAGAGGGAACAGAATGAGCAGGTAGATCATCGGTTATTCCTTCAACTCCGTCAGGCGCTCGGTGCTGATCGAGGCGAATTCTCGGCTGATGTGATGAATGATGATCCCCATCACGAAGACGCCGGTGAAGAGATCGAGCAGCACGCCGATTTCGACCAGGAACGGGACAGCTTCGAGCAGCAGCAGACCGAACAGAAAGATGCCATTCTCCAACAGCAGATAGCCGACGACCTGCATGATGGCCTTGCGGCGCGTGGTCAGCAGCAGAAAGCCCGTCCATACCGTCGAGAGCGATGCCGGGACGAGCAGCAGGTTGCTGTGTTGCTCGGCCAACGGAAGCGTGTAAGAGAAGACCATCGCCAGGCCCGTGCCAAAGGCCCCCAGCAACAGCGAGTTGATAAAACTCACCACCGGGTTGATCTCGTGCTGGATCTGCGCCTCGCGCATGGCGTGAACGAGAAAGCCGGGGATGACAAGGCCCTTGAGCGCGATCGTGACGACAACCAGCAAGATGCCCCGCAGCCCGATTTCGGGGTGGACCAACAGGGGGAACATGCCCAGCACGACTCCCTGCAGGGCGACGGCATTGATGACACCGCGAATCCGGCTCACACCCAAGGCGACGAAGTTGAGCGCCAGGACCAAGATCAGCAAGGGGTCGAGAAGCTGGGCCATCGTTTCACCTCGTCAGCAGGATCACGCCAAACGCCGACAGCAGGCAGGCGGCGACGAGCAGAACGGGAATCTGCGTCAGACGCAGCCGGGCCATCGTCGATTCGACGACTCCGATCGCGACGGCCACGAGCAGCAGGGCGCCGACCAAGAGCGGCCAGTCGAGCGACGTGTAACCTGTCGTCAGCGGGAAGGCCAGGCGAACGATCAAGGCCGCGAATACGAACAGCTTGAGCGCCGCCCCATAGAGGATCATGCCCAGCGCGGGGCCGCTATGATCGAGCACCATGACTTCGTGGATCATGGTCAGCTCCAGGTGCGTGTTCGGGTCGTCGAACGGAATTCGACAGTTCTCCGCCAACAGCACGATGAACCAGCTCAGCAACACCAGCGCGAGCGACGCTCCCGCCGTGGGCCAATGCGACGCCAGCGAGCTGCCTAGCATACTCGCCAATTCGAGCGAGCCAGAGAGTTTTGCCAGAACCACCAGTCCGAGAAAGAAGGCCGGTTCGGCCAAACAGGAGAAGGTGACTTCGCGCGCCGCCCCCATGTCCTCGAATGCGGAGCCCGTGTCTAAGGCCGCCGCTGCCGTGAAAAAGCGCCCCAGACCCAACAGGTATGCCAGCAAAATCAGATCGCCGGTGAACGACGGAATGGGAGCGCTATGGTCGACCAGCGGAACCAATAGAGCCGCCATCGCCGCCGTCACGAGTCCCACCACCGGCCCGGCCCGGAACACCCACGTGGTCGTCGTGCTGTAGACCGAGCCTTTCAGGAAGAGCTTGATGAGATCGTGATACGGCTGCCAGACGGGCGGCCCGACCCGGCCGGCGAACAGGGCTTTGGTTTTCGCGATGACACCCAGCAGCAGCGGCGGCAGCGCCAGGGCCACGAGTACATGCACCGTATTGTTAAGGGGCGCCACCATCACTTCGGTGTCTTCACGACACAGCCCACCACGTGCGCACAGATGCCCAGGCCAGACCTATTACGACCACAAGCAGAATGTAGACCAGGTACACGTGCAGCTTTCCCTGCTGGAGGATCCGCAGCCGGGAAAAACGCTCGGCTGTGCGCCGAAAGAATGGCTCATAGACTCGTTCGCTGACGGGGTCGGGCGAGTCGGACCGAAAATCGCCCGGCGCGGGGAACAAACCGCGTGGCGATTGCCAGTCGGTGCGCGGCCGAAGAAATTGCGGCAGCAACTGTTCGGCGATCATTTCCGCAAACGAGCCGCCGGTGTATTGCATTCGCACCGTCGGCATGAGGTAGCCGCATCCCCACGTCGCGGCTTGGCTCACGGCGGTCCGCCGCGACCACGCCAGCAGCACCAGCACGCCTGCCGCGATCGCGACCAGCGCGGCAGCGTTGACATATCCAACCAGCGAGAGCGGTGCCTCCGACTGCTCCCGTTCGACGAAATCGCGCCACACCTCTGAAGCGAGCACCTGTTCCAGAGCGCCGGACATCCAGCCGATCATTGTCTGGGGGAAAACGCCCGCGGCGAGGCAGAGAAAAACCAAGAGCACCATTGGCCCGAGCATCCAAGGCGACGACTCGTGGGCGTGCCCGGCGGCTTCACTGCGCGGCGAACCCAACAGCACGATACCCGTTAGGCGAACGAACGCGACGACGGCCAGACTGCCGATCAGAGCCAGCAGGCCGACTCCGAAGAACGCCGGCAGGCTGCTTCCACCACTGGCCGCAAGTCCGCACTTGAGAAGGCCCAGATAGATCAGCCACTCGCTGACGAAACCATTGAGCGGCGGCAAGGCCGCAATCGCCACGGCCCCGACCAGCATGCTGCCGCCGGTCCACGGCATGCGTTTCATCAATCCGCCGAGTTGCTCCATGTCCTTGCTGTGGGTCGCGTGCAGGACGCTGCCGGCCGCGAAGAACATCAGCCCCTTCATCAAGGCGTGGTTCCAGATATGCAGCAGGCCGGCTGCGAACCCCAACGCGGCCACCAGCGGAAGCTGGCTGGCCCATGCCCAAAGACCGACGCCCAGGCCCAAGCCAATCAAGCCCATGTTCTCGATGCTCGAATAGGCCAGCACGCGCTTCACGTCGCGTTGTTGCAAGGCCAGCGCGATGCCGACCAGACCCGTCAACAGCCCGAGGCATGCCAGCGTAGGACCCCACCAGACTGCCGGCGGCCCCAGGAAGGTCAGGAGTCGCAAGACCCCATAGAGGCCCATCTTAATCATCACGCCCGACATCAGTGCCGACACGTGCGAGGGCGCGGCCGGATGTGCTTCGGGCAGCCACACGTGAAAGGGCACGAAGCCCGCCTTGGCCCCAAAGCCGATCACCGCCAGCAGAAAGATGAGGCCCGCCCAACCCGCGCTCAAGGGCGGCATCGTCCGAAACGCCTCGAATTCCAAACTGCCGGCGTTGCGGCCTAGCAATACGAACGCGAGAAACACAAAAGCCACGCCGAGATGGGTCGCCACCAGATATACCCAGCCCGCCTTCCGCACGTCGGCTCGCTCGTGCTCGAAAGTCACCAGGCAGTAGGCGGCGATCGACATGACCTCCCAGGCCACCAGAAAGAGCACGACGGTGCGGGCGATGACCACCATCGTCATGCCGGCCACGAAGAGGTTGAAGAAGAACCACGGTGCGCCCAGCGACTTCTGCCGGCGGTAGGCAAGCAAATAGTTGCCGCCGTAAACCGCCGCCAACGCCGACAGGCCGAACACGGGCAGAAGAAAGAAGCTGCTCAGTGGATCGACTTCCACCCAAAACGCCCCGTGCGCAGCATCCCAGGCGGCGCGCAGCGACTCAGGACTCGCCCCCAGCAGAACTCTCAGCGTGGGAACCGACCCCACCGCGCAGCCTAGCACGGCTCCGCCGGCTCCGAAGGCGGTCGCTGCGCGCGGCCGCCGCGCGAGCGCGAGAGCCGTGATTCCTGACAGTACCAGAATCAGAATGGCGACGAGCACGACGTCCATGCTACAGAGCCGCCTTTCCGGCTGGCTCGATCGAATCCCTGACGTTCAATTGCATGATGCCATCTCCGCACGCCGTGCTTCTCGCAAAATCGTCTGGCACGACTTCGCTTTCACGAGACTTCGTCGGAAGGCGGGATCGTGCAGCGTGCGAGCCAAGCGGGCGAGCAGTTGCACATGAGCCGTCACGGTTGGGCTGATGACGGAAAAGAGGATGCTCACGGGCTTGCCATCCGGCGCCGCGTAGGCGATCGGTTGCTTCAGAAAACTCAACGTCGCGAGCGTCCGAGGCACGGGCAAGACGATCGGTCGCCGCGCGTGCGGAATCGCAATCCCGTCGCCCACCGCCGTGGAGCCGACTGCCTCTCGCGCCAGAAAGAGGCGCAGCAGCGACTCGCGGTCGAAGTTCTCCGGCAACGGCAGATGCGATACCACGGCGCGTAGCGCCGACGCCTGGTTGTCCGCCGAAACCTGGTAATAGATGCCGCCCGCCTCCAGCGCGTCGGCCAAACTAACGGATCGCTCCAGATCGTTTTGTTCGTCGATCGGACTGCTTGGTAATTTGACCTGGTGCGCGATCGCCCAATCGAGCACCTCGACGCGATTGAAGCGAAACTGTCCGGCGATCGTTTGGGCGGGCAAATCCTGGCGCTTGACCCACCGCTTCACCGTGGCCTCCGACACGTGAAACATCTCGACCAGGTCCCGCACACTCAGTTGCATGGCTCTCTTATCGTTGGTCTGCAAACACAAACAGACGGGCGGGCGTTCCCAGAATCTGACTTAGCGCGGGCAAAAGCGGGTAGGAGCAAAAAGGGGCTGCACCTTACCACATCACAGCGCACCTTGGCTAGTGCAATCTTGCCAACTGTTCCAGATTTTTTTATGCTAACCGGTTCTTTCTAAGGGATCTCGGCGCCCTTCGACACCGATTGCCGAACAACTTTTAGCGAGAGAAGGGACCGAGCCGCGATGGCAGCGACCGTTGAAACCAGTCTATTGCCTAAGTCTTCGGACGCAGCCCCGTCGGTCGCGCTGGAAAAACCGCAGAACGGCTGGGCGGGATTAAAATACTGGCGCTACGATCTGCGTTCCGGCTTCATGGTGGCGCTGATCTCTTTGCCGTTTTCGATGGGCATTGCGATCACCTCGGGGGCGCCGCCGGTTTGCGGCATCGTTTCGGCCATCATTGCTGGGTTCGCGCTTCCCTTTCTGGGCGGCTCGTACGTCACGATCAGCGGCCCCGCCGCTGGGTTGGCCCCTTCGATTTATGCAGGCATCGTGATGATGGGCGGCGCGTATCTCGGCGGCGACCCCTCGAACGACGAGTTGCTGGCGGCGGGTTACCCACTGGTGCTGGTGGCGATCGCGATCGCCGGATTGTTGCAGGTCGTCCTCGCAAGGCTCAAAGTGGCCCGGCTGAGCGCCATCTTTCCCTCAGCCGCCATCGAAGGCATGCTCGTGGCAATTGGCCTGATGATCATCGCCAAGCAGGCCCCGCTGCTGCTGGGACAGAATTTCGAGGCCCACGAATTTTGGGAGATCCTGGCCGAAATCCCCTACAGGCTCGGCAGCATGAACGTGCAGGTGTTCGGGCTCGGCGCGGCATGCGTGGCGCTGCTCTTCATCCTCTCGGCCATGCCCGGGCGCGTCTTCAAGGTCTTGCCACCGCCGGTCTGGGTGTTTTTCCTCGGCACAATCGCCAGCCAAATGTTTCTGAGCATCGGCCCAGAAAACTTGATTAACGTCCCGAGCGCTCCGCTGGAGAACGGCGTGGTTATGCCCAACTTTCAGACCGTTTTTAGCGTTCCGCAGCTCTGGCTCCCCTTGGGATATATGGTGCTCACGCTGCTGTTGATCGACGGCACCGAGTCGTTGGCGACGATCAACGCGGTCGACAAACTCGATCCTTTCCGCCGCCGCTCCGACCCCGACCGCACGCTGCAGGCCATGGGCGTTTCGAATGTTTGCTCGAGCATGTTGGGCGGCTTGACGATCATTCCGGGAATCGTCAAGAGCACGGCGAACATCATCGGAGGCGGGCGCACGCAATGGGCCAACTTTTACAACGCCTGCTTCCTATTGTTCTTTCTCATTTTCGCCCGATCGTGGATCAACCTGGTGCCCAAGGCGGTGCTCGCCTCGATCTTGGTGTTCATCGGGTTCAAGCTCTGCCGGCCTAAAGTCTGGCGGCATGTGGCGCAGGTCGGTGTCGAGCAGTTGCTGGTCTGCGCGGTCACCGTCGTCGTCACGGTGACGACCGACCTGCTGATCGGCGTGGCGGCCGGCGTGGGTCTGAAGTTGGTGTTGACACTCTGGTACACCGGCCTGCACCAGAGTCTGTTTGGCGCGACGGATGGGCCGTCGCTGCGGCATCTTTCCCGCCTGATCAATCTGTTCCGCAACCCCGTGGGCGAGCGGGCGTACTGCGACGGCGTTTACAACCTGTTTTTCGACCGTCCGCTGGTGTGCTTCAACTTGTTCCACGTGATTCGCGAACTGGAGCGCGTCCCGCCCGATACCCAGGTAACCTACCTGCACTTGCGACAGAACGTCACGCTCATCGATCACACGACGTTCGAAACCCTGGCGCACTACCTCGAGGAGTGCAATTCTCCGCACGGCAAATTCCGCCTGGAGGTCATGGGGTTGGAGCAGACACGTCCATTGTCGAGGCATAAGAGCAGCATGCGGCTGGCTGTTCCTGTGCTGGCCGCGGCCGACGGCAACGGCCGTCTGGTCGGTGCGGCCGAGTGCGTGTGACCCGCGAAGCGCCTCTTCCTTCAATCCGCCAGGCGGTAGCCGACGCGATGCTCGGTGAGCAGATCGCGAGGTTGGACGGGATCGGTTTCGAGCTTGCCGTGCGGCGTCTGATAGCCGTAGCAGTTTACGAGTCGAAGAGCCGCCTCACACGAATGCGGAGGCCGTCGAGGGGAGGCAGAAACGCCAATTCGTCGTCGCCGCTCAGCGTGGCGTTTGGCTGGTCGGCGGTGTAGGCAAAGACGCTCTGCGAGTGTGCGTCCACAACGTACACCAAGTCAACGCCCGCCTTGAGAGCCGTGAGTAGCGATTCGATCGTGGCCATCAAGTTAAGTTTACTTCAATCGTCCCCCCAGTGAAATGTCACAGGCGTCTCGAT
>DATFDL010000073.1:0-16791 GCA_035252155.1 Pirellulales bacterium
GCCTTCAGTTACACGATTGGCAACGACAGCCAGACCTATGGCAGTCCGGCCGACCTCGCGAACGACTTGGGCACGACCATCAATACAGGCGTCAACGGCGAGACGCTCGACATCACCTACACCAGCAGCGGCGACACGGTGGCGGCCAATGTGGGTAGCTACGACATCACCGGCACGCTCGCCGACGGCAGCGGCTCGTTGTCGAACTACACGGTGACGCTGAACAACGGCACGCTGACAGTCGATCCCTACGCCTTCACCTACACGATCGGCAACGACAGCCAGACTTATGGCAGTCCCGCTAACCTGGCCAACGATTTGGGGACGACCATCAATACCGGCGTCAACGGCGAGACGCTCGGCATCACCTACGCCAGCACCGGCAACACATCGACGGCCAATGCGGGTAGCTACGACATCACCGGCACGCTCGCCGACGGCACTGGCTCGCTGTCGAACTATACGGTAATGCTGAACAACGGCACGTTGACGGTCAATCCTTACGCCTTCACGTACGCGATCGGCAACGACAGCCAAACCTATGGCAGCCCGGCTAACCTAGCCAACGATTTGGGGACGACCATCGACACCGGCATCAACGGCGAGACACTCGGCGTCACCTACGCCAGCACCGGCAATACATCGACGGCCAACGTGGGTAGCTACGATATCACCGGCACGCTCGCCGATGGGAGTGGCTCGTTGTCGAATTACACCGTGACGCTGAACAACGGCACGCTGACGGTTAATCCCTACGCCTTCACCTACACGATCGGCAGCGACAGCCAGACTTATGGCAGCCCGGCCGATCTGGCCAACGATTTGGGCACGACCATCAACACCGGCGTCAACGGCGAGACGCTCGGCATCACTTACGCCAGCACCGGCAACACATCGACGGCCAACGTGGGCAGCTATGCTATCACCGGAACACTTGCTGACGGCAGCGGCCTGTTGTCGAACTACACGGTGGCGCTCAACAACGGCACTCTGACCGTCAATCCTTACGCCTTGACCTACACCATCGGCAACGATCTGCAGGTCGAGGGTTTTCCGGCAAATCTTGCGGCCGACTTGCCCGCAACTATTTCGGGCGTGAACGGCGAGACGCTGAATATCGCCTATGCGAGCGTCGGCGACACGGCGTCGGCGGCGCCCGGAAACTATCCGATCACGGGTATCCTCTCGAACGGTTCCGGGTTGCTCTCGAACTACAGTGTCACGCTGAATCCTGGCACGCTCACAGTCGCTGGACCGGGAGCGACTGCCATCGGCGATGTGCTCTACCTGATCGGCGGCAACACGAATGATCATGTCGATGTGAGCCCCGTCGGCCCGAGCAGCACGGGCTCCAGCGGCATTCAGGTGGATGCCAGCTTGAACGGCGTCCACATCCACGACCAAGTATACAGCCAGTCATTCAAGACCATTTACGTGGTTGGCTTTGGCGGCAACGACCACATCGACTTCGCCCCCAGCCTCACCATTCCCACCGTGGTCCGCGAGGGCGACGGCAACGACCAGGTGTGGCTGGGCAACGGCAACAACACCGTGACGGTCGGCAACGGTAACGACGACATCCGCGTCGGCGACGGCAACAATGTGATCGTGGCCAGCAGCGGCAGCGACACCATCCAAGCCGGTAACGGCGACAACTTGATTGTCGGCGGACTGGGCCACTCCAACATCAGCGCCGGCAATGGCAACAACATCCTGATCGACGGCAGTGTCTCGCAGTCGGCCGATCAGCTTTGGTCGGTGCTGGATGAGTGGATGGCGGGCGATGTTGCAGATGTCCAGTCCGATCTGGCGGCCCACGTCAACTATAACACGACTAAGGCCAACAGCTTGCAGGCCGGTACGGGTCACGATTGGTTCTGGAAGAATTACGCCAAAGACCGCGTGAACAGCAAACCGGGCGACCTGCTCAATTAGTGCGAGATCGGCGCCGCTTGAGGGTGGCCTCCGCGCGATCGGGCTCCATGCTGCCCGAAGCGTCCATTTTGCGCCATTGCTCCAGCAACGCCCGCAGACGCTTGGCATGCGGCGCGGTGTCGGGCACGTCGTCGCCCAAGTGGTCTAACGCGTATTGAAGCAGTTCGGGGTCGGAGTTTTTGCGCAGCGCCATATCGAGCTTGAACGTCAGCACCACAACGGGGCAACTGGCGTGGATTTTTGCTGACTTGTTGAGACCATACACCAGTGACGGGATGGCCGCCGGCGCGAGCCGGTCAAAGTCGTGCTTCGCCCGATCGGCGTCGGCACGCCGCAATCTGCCAAGGTCGGCTTCGATAAAAAGATCAACCACCTCCACGTAGGGCTGTTGCTCCTTGGCGGCGAGGCGCGAAGTGTTGACGGACGCCGCGGCAACTTCGTCCTGCACACCGGTGTCTTTTCGCTGGCTGGCCACGGGCGCCGCTGACGAGTCGGCGCCGGACGTATCTTGGCCGGGCGGTGCGTTCAAGGCCGCGGATTGCTCGATCGGCGATACCGCTTCCAGCCCGAGGGCGGCAGGCGGCTCGGAATCGCCGAGTGGCGCGTCCGCTGCGTCGGACGTGGTCTCCCGCGGCGGCGGCATCGCTGCGTCGGGCGGCTCGGCGTCGCTCAGCGCGGTGGGTGAGGAGCGATCGTCGGCCGCAAGCCTCTGCGATTCCTCATCGGCCGGAACCGCGGCGGTTGGCCCGTCCGCTTCGTCCGCCTCGTCGGGTGTCGGAGCATTTTCAACGTCGTCTGTGAGATTCGCGATTTCCTCGGGCGGCCGCTCGACAAGAGCCAGTTGCGGTTTGTCGCTCGCAAGGTCGACGGGCGAGGTGCTGCCGCCCAACCGCGCCTCGCCCGTGTAACTCGCGTGCAGTTGGAGCGAGCCGAGTGCGTTGTCTGAAGTGATCGGCACGGTCAGCGAACCGAGCACGATGACCACCAGCGCGTGCAACAGCAAGCTGCCCAGCCAGCAGGGGACTTCGCGACGTCGTTCGAGCCACCAACGGCGCCGCTGCCACGCCAGCCGCTCGCGCGGCCCCAGCACGACCGGTGGAGGAATGAAACCAAAGGTCTCCGTAAGCATAGCCGGTTCTCCGCTGCCCACAGGTGCCGCTCGCCTATCACGATAGAACAGGGCCAAGCGATGGCTATCTGGACATTTGTTCTTCCAGATAGAAGAAATCACCGCGAACTGGCAAGAATTGCCAACCCGGGGTAGAATTGATTTGTCGCCGGTTTCGCTGGCGCTCAAGCGGCTTATGGAAGGTAGCGATGCCCACAAAAGGCGCCTGATTAATGCGGCCTTACCTTGTTACCGCCGATCGGAAATCGATTCTCAGGCCCACACTTATCATTGGCTCGGTCGAAATCGTGCGCGTATTGCATGATCACATGGATCTTGCGAAGCAGCTCGATGAGGCAGATCGTGTATTCACCGAGGGCGATGATTGAACGGCCGAATCGTAGGTCAGGCGCACAAGGCAAACAGCCGCATGTCTCCTTCCGCCCCTCAACTTGCTCCCGGCGTTCGCCAGTTGCTCGGCGCGTTGCGGCGGCGCATCCGGCGGTATGTCTGGCTCGAGGGGCTGGCCGCCACTATCGCCGCGCTGGGATTCAGCTTTTGGCTGGCGCTGGGGGCCGATTGGCTCTTCGAGCCGTCGGGCGCCGTCCGCCAGGGCCTACTCTTGGCCGTGCTGGCCGTGGGCGCCAGTTGCCTGGCGTGGTTCGTCCTGCGACGAGCCTTGGCGCGGCTCTCCGATCATAGCATGGCGGTGCTCTTGGAACGCCGTTTCGGCACGTTCGAAGACAGCCTGCTGACGGCGGTCGAGTTGACGGCCCGCGACGAACCATTGCCCGAATATGGCACCGACATGTTGAGCCGCACGTGCGAAGAAGCCTGGCGGCGATCGAGCCAGGTCGATTTGCGCCAGGTGTTCAACCGTGCTCCGCTGCTCCGTTGGGTGTCGGCCGCGGCCGTGATCGTGCTGTCGTTTGTGACGGTGGCGGTCGCCTCGCCCGACCTGTTGCGCTTCGGGCTTGATCGGCTCACGGCCGCGACCGACCAGCCGTGGCCGCGGCGGACGAAGTTGCACATTGAAGGTTTCGACAACGAGCGGCGTGAAGCCGTCGTGGCCCGCGGCATGGATGTTGATATCCACGTGCAGGCCGAAGCCACTCCGCCGCGAGTAGTGCCCCAAGTGGTCGAGGTGCGCTGCCGCGCCGACGATGGCCGCCGTGAGCGGCACACCATGGTTCGCGAGGGCATCGCCGTGCCCGGCCAAGACGAGTATCAAGACTACCGCTTCACGCTGGGCAGCGTGCTCTCGAGCCTGTCGTTCGACGTGGTGGGCGGCGACGCTCGACTGCGCGATCTGCACATCCGCGTGGTGGAAAGCCCCAGCCTCAGCATGCACTTGCAATGCGAATATCCGGCGTACACCGGTCGGCTGCCCGCCGACGTGCCGGTGACCGGCGTGGTGCCACTGCCGCTCGGCACGCGGGTGAAGATCATGGCGCAGGCTAGCAAAGACTTGCGACAAGTCGAGATTGACGTGCCATCGGACTCAGCAGACCCTGTTGCCAAGACCATCGGGCTCGACGGCGGCCGCGAGTTCGAGTTCACGCTCGACGAGCTTGATGCAGACCAGACGCTGTCGTTCCATCTACTCGACACCGACGGCGTGCGCAATCGCGGGCCGGTGCGGTTGGCGCTCTCGGCCGTGCAGGACGAGCCGCCGCAAGTGAACGTTCAACTTGAAGGGATCGGCCCGGCGATAACACCGCAGGCCAGGCTGCCACTGGCCGGCAAGGTGACCGACGATTATGGCGTGGCCCGCGTCTGGGCTGAAAGCTCCGTCGATGGAACGCAGCCTAAACCGCACGAGCTGATGGCCGCGACCGGACAACCAGAAATCCAGGTTGAAGCGGGCTTGGAAGTGGCTGATCTCGAGTTGAAGCCTGGCTCAAAACTGATAGTCGGCGCCAAAGCGGCCGACAATCGTGATTTGCCGGGCGGCCGCGGACCGAACGTAGGCCAAGGCGAGCGGTTCTTGCTGGAAGTCGTTACGCCCGACCAACTGCTGACGCTGCTCGAAACGCGCGAGCTGAATCTGCGGCAGCGCTTCGAGAGCATCCTTCAAGAGGTGACCGAGACGCGAGATTCGCTGGCGGCGTTGGAGACGGCGGAGAGCGCCGAGCAGGCGGCCGAGCCGGAAAACGACAAGGTGCCGAGACGAGCAGGCGACGCGGCGACAGGGCAAATAGACAACACGGCGAAGGGACGAGGGGGCGACGAGGCGACGGAAGAAACGGCCGACGCTAGCGAGGCAAAATCTCAGCGCAACTTGCTAAGGGTCGAGCGGGCGCGGCAGAATGGCCAGAAGAACTCCGAGGAAACTCGCGGGGTGGCGAACGCCTTCGAGGCGATCCGCGCGGAATTGATCAACAACCGCGTCGATACCGAAGAGCTTCGCATTCGGCTCAAGGACCGGATTGCCGATCCGTTGCACCGGATCGTCGAGACGATGTTTCCCGAGTTCGACAGAAGGTTGGAGACCTTCCACAAGGCCTCGTCTGCCCAAGGCGTAGCGGTGTCGGCCGAGGGCGCTGTCGAACAGGTCGACGCGATCATAGTCGAAATGCAAAAAGTACGCGATCAGATGCTCGAACTCGAAAGTTTTAATGAGGCGGTCGACTTGCTGCGCGAGATCATCTCGGCCCAGCAGCAGGTAACTGAACGAACCAAGCAAGAGCGGCGTAAAAAGGTACGGCAACTGCTCGACGACGATCAGGAGGAGTAACGCCATGATCACGCCTTTTCTCTGTAGGGAACGCCCTCCGTGGCGTTCCGTGACATGCGAACCGACATCGTCCCGCACTCTGCGGAACGCCCTCTGGTTGACGTGCCTTTGCCTGTTTCTTGGGACGGCCTGGTATAGCACGGCGTCCGCCGCGGCGAATGAGACCGATTCCGACGACCAGGCTGCACCCGCCGCGGCGGATGCCGTGGCACCCGCCAATAGCGCGTCTTCGGCGGGCGATGCGGCCGACGCTGAGCTAGCACTGTCGCAAGAGCAGGTCGAGCGCAAATTTCGGCGATTCGAGCAGGTGCTGCTGCGGATGTCGGAGTTGACTGCCGCGACCGACCCAAAACGGGCGGCCCTGCTTCGCAAGGCGGTCGCGCGCAGCAAGGACAAGCAGATCGCCGCGCAGATCGAACAGTTGGTCGATCTTTTGCGGCGCGACCAATTGGCCGGCGCAGCGGGCCGTCAACAAACGGTCGAACAAGATCTGGCACATTTGCTCGATCTACTGCTCAGTGAGCAGCGGGCCGAGCGGTTGAAGAACGAGCGCGAACGCATCAAGCAGCAGATTCAGCGCGTCAACGAGCTGATCAAAAAACAGCAGCAGCTTCAAGGCCAGACCGAAAACGGCGGCGACGCCAAACAGCTCTCCGAAGGCGAAGGCAAGCTTGCCGTGCAGACGGGCAAGCTGGCTGAAGAAATGCAAGACCCGAATGAGTCGCAATCGGGCGGCAAACCCGCGACGGACCAAAAGGACGGCAAAAGCGGCGAAGACCGCGAAGGCCAAGAAAACGACACCGAATCGAATGATTCGGATGAACCGAACGAATCGAAGGACCGTCCCGAACCCGGCGACCAGCAACCGAGCAAAGAGGGCGACTCGAAACCGTCGGACCAGAACGATTCTGACAAAAACAAGCAGAACAAATCGCAACCCTCGCAGGGTGAGCAAAAGTCGTCCGACTCGCAATCGCCAGATTCGCCGCAGTCGTCGGATTCGCAAAATGAGCAATCGCCGCCGCCCTCGGACAATGAGGTTGCCCGGCAGCGGGTGCGCGAGGCGCGCGAAGCTATGGAGCAGGCCCGCCAGAAGCTGGAAAAAGCCGAGCGCGAGGGCGCCATTGCCGATCAGGACGAGGCCCGCCGCAAACTGGAAGAAGCCAAGGCCAAGCTGGAAGAAATCTTGCGGCAGTTGCGCGAGGAGGAGGTCGAACGAACGCTCGCCTTGCTCGAAGCCCGCTTCCGCAAGATGCTGCAAATGGAAAATGAATTGTACGAGGGCACGGTGCGGCTCGATCGTGTGCCGGCCGACGATCGCACGCATAATGACGAGATCGAGGCCGGGCGGCTAAGCCGCAAGCAACGATCGGTGCTCGATGAACTGCGCGGCGCCGAGACGCTCTTGCGCGAAGACGGCTCGTCGGTGGCCTTTCCCGAGGCCGTCGAGGAACTGCGCGAAGACATGGAGTCGGTCGCCGCGCGGCTGGCCCAGTCGAAGGTCGATCAACTTACGCAAGCCACCGAGAAAGACATCATCGCCGCGCTCGAAGAAATGATCGCGGCGTTTCAGAAGGCCCAGAAAGACCAGGAAGAGCAGCAACAGCGACAAGCTCAGCAGCAAGCGGGCGATCAGCAAGAGCCGCCGCTGGTCGACAGCCTCGCCGAGCTGCGAATGATTCGCGCCTTGCAAATGCGAGTGAACAAGCGCACGCAGGACTACGCCAAGCTGGTCTCGGGCGACGAGGGGCAGGCCGATCAGCCGGAGTTGCTCGAAGCGCTGGAAAAACTCAGCCAGCGCGAGGCCCGCATTCACCGCGTGACCCGCGACATCGTTCTGGGGAAAAACCAATGAGAGTGTGGACTGCGGAGTGCGGAGTGCGGAGTATGGCGATCCGGCCGGTGGCTGGGGCAGCGCCTCGGCGATGCCCCGGTGCGCGCCTGCGGAGTGCGGTGTGCGGGGTGCGGTGTGGGATTCTGAACGGCCTTGCTACGCTGATGTTCCTCGCTCCGATTGCCGCGCATGCCGCTGATCTGGGCAATCTTGATCTCGCCAAGCAGCCGACGATCGAGCCGCCGAGCGCCGACCGAGTGCGCGAGCAAGCACTCTCTTGGTTGGCCGATCGCGATGCCGACGAATCGCTCCGCCAAGCGGCCGAAAAAATCTGGCAAGACGAGGGCGGCAGTGTCAGCGCGTTGGACCGGCTGGCGCAGACGTGCGCTCTGGCCGACGAACGAGCGAGCTCGCTGGTGTCGCTCTGCGCCAAGCCGCGCAGCAAGGGACCGCTGGCGCCGCAAGAATGGCTAAAGGCCGACGATCTTGCGCCGTTCGAGCGCGACAACCTGCGGCTCTATTATGGACAATGGCTGGCTCAGCAGCGCTGCTACGACGAAGCGCTGGCCCAGCTTGGCGGCCTGAACGCCGGACAGGTGGTTGACCCCGCCTCGTTGTTGTTCTATCAAGGCGTCGTCTATCATCGCCTGTTGGACAAAGAACACGGATTGAAGGTCATCCACGAGCTATTGACCAACGTGGCCGGCGTGCCGCGGCGTTATCGCTCGGTGGCCGAGCTGATGCAAAGCGATCTGACGGCGCTCAAGGACGAATCGCTCGATCATATCTCGCGGCAGATGGAAGACATTCGCCGCCGGCTGGGTCTGGGCCGGGCCGGCAAAAAGGTGCGCCAGGTCGAGGATGACGTCATTGCCGCCCTAGATAAGATGATTGAGGAAGCGGAGAAGCGGCAGCAACAACAGCAACAGTCGCAGAGCGCGCCCTCGGGTGGGGCGGCGCCGCGTCAGGCCCTGCCCGACAGCCGCATCGCGCGGATGCAAGGCAAGGGCGAAGTCGACCGCCGCCGGCTCGGCAACACCTCGGGCTGGGGCGACCTGCCGCCCAAGCAGCGCGAAGAGGCCCTTCAGCAGATCGGCAAGGAGTTTCCTTCGCACTATCGCGATGCCATCGAGCAATACTTTCGCAAGCTGGCCGCCGAGAGCGAGGAATAACGATCGCCATGGCAAGAGCCAAAACAACCAGACGAAAGGCCAAACCTGGTCGCAGGCAATGCGGCGCGGTCGAGGTCTATCATCGAATGCTTGAGCGACACCCTGGATTTCGCGAGAGGCAGGTTGAAATTGAGCGATTTACCGCAACAAGCCTTCTCTTTGGCCAAGCAGCACGCTCTTCGATCACCACAATTTCGGTAGTCGTCAATGTGGTCTACGGTACTCGTCAACAAAATGTGTCCGACAAGCAGATCAAAAGCCAAATCGACGCACTGAACCGTGACTATGCGGCGTCGAACAAGGACAGATCCAAGGCGCCTGCATGTTGGTCGGCCCTCGTGGCAAACACGAATATTCGATTCGAGTTAGCCGACGTCACGCGGACTAAAACTGATGAAACCTCCTTTGGTACCGACGACGGCGTAAAGTCAGTGCAAACCGGAGGAAAAGCGCCGACCGATCCGGATCGGTGCCTGAATTTTTGGGTCTGCAACTTGAGCGGCGGAATCCTCGGCTACGCGCAATTCCCAGGCGGACCGCCGGCGACCGACGGCGTCGTGATTCAGTGGACGGCTTTTGGGACGGTTGGCACCGCTACCGCACCGTTTAACGTTGGGCGGACCGCGGTTCACGAGGTCGGGCATTACTTCAACCTTCACCATATTTGGGGCGACACGAATGACTGCAGCGGCACCGACTATGTCGCAGACACTCCGAATGCCCAATTGCCGAATTACGGCCGACCTACGTTTCCTCACATCTCGTGTAACAACGGACCAAACGGTGATATGTTCATGAACTATATGGACTACGTTGACGACGCGGAGATGGTAATGTTCACGCATGGTCAAGCAGCGCGTATGGCCGCGGCATTAACCGGGCCGCGCAATAGTCTTATTGGGGCAGTGGCCCCTTAGCTCTCAGAGGATACGAATGGTTGCGACCATTAACCCAAACGCGATACCGGGGCGCTGGATTCACTCTCACGAAGAGGACACGGCGACCGAAATGATTTTCCGCCCGGCATCATTTGCGTTTCCCCCATCACGCGGTCGTCAGGGTTTCGAGTTCCGACCAGATCGTTCGTATATTGAACTGGCAATTGGGCCGACCGACAAACAAGAGCAGTCCTTCGGTCAGTGGAGATTTGAGGAAAACAATTTCCTTGTTATGCAGAAAGGCGGCTCGTCGGGTGCGCACCGCGTATTACAGATAAAGTCCGCCAGCCCCGAGCGACTCGCAATTCAAAAGTAGAAGGTGCCCTCACGGCCAGTCCTTAAGACAAAAGCCCTAATGTGGCTCGCAAATTGCTCTTGCCCTGCAACGCCGTATCATTCCAGCCCTAACCGCTTAAACCATGTGCGTTTCCGCTACGTCGCTGCTCGTTTTGCTTGCGGTGGCTGCCCCGCCCGATTTTCAGGTGCAGACCAGCGACGGCGAACGCCACTATGGCCGCTTGACCGCGCTCTCGGCCGAGCGTGTGGCGATTGAAACGCAAACCGGGCCGCTTGAGATGTCGTTCGACAGCATCGCCGACATCACGCCGCTGGCCAAGCCGGCCGTCCCCGCCGACAAGCCCGACGTGTGGGTCGAGCTGGTCGACGGTTCAGTCTTGGTTGGGCTGACATACGAGGTGAGCGACGGCCGGGCGAAGATCAAATTGCTCGATGGTGAGGTCGCGGAACTACCGACCCGAGCGCTGGCCGGCGTGCGACTGATCGAGACCGCCGGCGACCTGGCCGCGCAATGGGCCGCGATCGCCGAGGCGGAGCGGACAGGCGATTTGATCGTTATTCGCGGCAAAACCGCGCTCGACTACCAGGCCGGCGTGCTGGGCGACGTGACGGCCAACACTGTCGGTTTCAAACTCGACGACGAGTCGCTTTCGGTCAAACGCACCAAGGCGGCCGGACTGCTCTATTATCATCCGGCCGGCAAAAAGCTGGCACGTGGCTTCGCCCAACTGGTCGACGCCGTCGGCTCCCGGCTGGAAATCGCCGAGGCCCGGCTGGCGGGCGACCGGCTCAAGGTGAAAACTCCGGCGGGTTTCGAGCGGACTCTACCGCTCGATCACGTCGCGGCGGTGACGGGCAGGGTACAATATCTTAGTGACCTCGAGCCAGAGTCGGCTGTTTGGACGCCCTACGCCTTGGCGGCCGGGCAGCCCGGCTCGCTCGCCAGGCTCTTCCGCCCGCGCCGCAACGAAGCGGTCGATGGCGGCGAGCTGAAACTGGACGGCGTCAGTTACGCCAAAGGACTTGCCATGTACAGCCGCAGCGAGTTGGTCTATCGGCTGCCCCCAGGCGAGTTCAAGCGGCTCAAGGCGCTGGCCGGCATCGACGACCGAGCAAGACCCGCCGGCGCGGTGCGGCTGGTCGTTCACGGCGACGATCGCAAGCTGCTCGAAACCGACGTTGCGGCAGACCAACCGCCGCTGCCAATCGACATCGATTTGAACGGCGTTCGGCGGCTGCGGATTTTGGTCGACTTCGGCCCACAAGCCGAGGCGATGGACCTCTTCGACCTGTGCGACGCAAGGATCTTGCAATGAGAGCTGTGTTGGGTCTTCTCGCGCTGGGTTTGATCGGCGGTCGCGTCCAGGCCGCTGTCGACGACGCCGTGCTGGCCGCCCAGGCCGAGCGCGTGGACGTCATCGCCAAGGCCCAAGAAGCCACGCTCGCCATCTTCATCGGCGGCGGACAAGGCGGCGGGTCGGGCGTGGTGATCTCGCCCGATGGCTACGCTCTAACCAATTTCCACGTGGTGGCCGGTGCCGGCGAAGCGGTGAAGTGCGGCATGGCGCACGGCGAGCTGTACGACGCCGTGGTCGTTGGAGTCGATCCGGTGGGCGACGTCGCCCTGATTCAGCTTTTCGGCCGCGACGATTTTCCTTGTGCCGTTCTTGGCGACAGCGACGACGTTCGGGCCGGCGACTGGGTCTACGTGATCGGCAATCCGTTCTTGCTCGCCACCGATTTTCGTCCGACGGTGACTTACGGCATCGTGTCGGGCGTGCATCGCTATCAATATCCCGCCGGCACGCTGCTGGAGTACGCCGACTGCATTCAAACTGACGCCTCGATCAATCCTGGCAACTCGGGCGGACCGCTGTTCGACGCCGCCGGCCGATTGATCGGCATCAATGGCCGTGGTTCGTTCGAGAAGCGCGGCCGCGTGAACGTGGGAGTCGGCTATGCCATTTCGATCAATCAGATCAAAAACTTCATGGGCTGTCTGCGAGGTGGACGGATTGTCGATCATGCCACGCTCGGCGCTCGCCTGGGCAGCCAGGAAGACGGCCGCGTGGTGGTGACCGATATCCTCGACACCTCCGACGCCTATCGCCGCGGCCTGCGTTACGGCGACGAGGTGGTCGAGTTTGCCGGGCGGCCGGTGGGCACCGTCAACGCGTTCAAGAACATTCTGGGCACGTTCCCCAAGGGATGGCGGGTGCCGCTCACCTTCCAACGCAAGGGGCAAAGGCAGCATATCGAGGTGCGCCTGAGCGGCGTGCACGGCGCGCAAGAGCTCGTCGACAAGATCACGGGCGGACCGCGGATCGAGCCGCCCGCGCCCAAGCCCAACCGCAAGCCTGGCGAGCCGAAGCTGCCCGAAAAGCCTCGCGACGGCCCGCCGCAACCGATGCCTCTGCCCGGCGCGCACGAGCATCGCGAGCCGCCGCCAGAGATCGTCAAGCAGCACTACGAAGCCCGCCGCGGTTACGCCAACTTCTATTACAACCGCCTCAACCGCGACCGGGTGTGGCAGGTGCTCTCGGGCCGGGGCGATTTCACGCCGCTCGTCGGCCCGTGGCTCATTCGCGGGCAGATCGGCAGCGGCGGCGAGGCCGAGTTTCGCCTCAGCGACGCCGCGGTCGGCTGCACCTTGCCCGGTGGTCAATTAAATCTGCCAATCGATGACAGCCTTTCCAGCGCCGTCGATCCGCCGGGCAGCGGCGGCCTGTTGGCGGCCCTCTATCTCTGGCGGCGTTTTTTGGTGAAAGGACCCGATCAGTTCGGCAGCATGGACTATTACGGCGCCTTGCAAATCGCCGACCATGCCGGGCCAGTCGATCTGTTGGTGGGAGCGTTTGGCGGCGTCGAGTGCCGGTTCTTTGTCGATCCCGTCTCGGGACACCTGCCGTTGATCGAGCTGGTGCTGCGCGACGACGACGATCCTTGCGAGCTGCATTTCACCGACTATCGCGAGTTCGGCGGCCGCGACGTGCCCAGCCGCATGCTGGTGAAATACGGCGACAACCTCTACGGGGTGTTCTTGCTCGACGAGTTGAAGTGGGGAGGGGCGGAATGAGGGCGGAATGGCGTGCCTTCCGTTTTCTGCGCGTCGTAGAACGGAATTTATTCCGTTCCCTGCGCCGGCAAGCTGCGCCGGCGCGAACCGCTTCAAAACGGAATAAATTCCGTTCCACGACGGCTGCCGCCGCTCTCTTGGTCTTTGCCGTCTGTGCCCCCGCCTTCGCCGCTTCGTTCTCCACCGTTATCCAGCAAACGCAGCCCAAGATCGTCAAGATTTATGGCGCGGGCGGGTTCCGCGGACTCGAAGCGTATCAAAGCGGTTTTTTGATCTCACCCGAAGGACATATCGTCACGGCCTGGAGCTACGTGCTCGATACGGAATACATCAGCGTCTCGCTCGACGATGGACGAAAGTTCGACGCCAAGCTGCTAGGCGCCGACCCGCGTCTGGAAGTCGCCGTGTTGAAGATCGAAGCGGCCGACTTGCCGCATTTCAATCTGGCCGAGCGCGGCGACGCCCGCACCGGCACGCGCGTGCTCGCCTTCAGCAACCTGTTTGGCGTGGCTACCGGCAACGAGCCGGTCAGCGTGCAGCATGGGGTGATTGCGGTCAAGGCGCCGCTGGTCGCGCGCCGCGGAACGTTCGAAACGCCCTATCACGGCGTGGCCTACATTCTCGACGCCATGACCAACAACCCCGGAGCGCAGGGCGGCGCCTTGACTGATCGCCACGGCCGCCTGCTGGCGATGCTCGGTAAAGAGTTGCGCAACTCGCAGAGCAACACCTGGCTCAACTACGCGATACCGTTGGACGAACTGGCGCCGACGATCGAGGCTATTCGCTCGGGCAAGTTCGTGGCCAGCTCGGCCGGCGACGCCGATGTCCGGCCGCAGCATGCGCTGAGGGCCGAATTGCTCGGGCTGGTCCTAGTGCCCGACGTGCTCGACCGCACGCCGCCATTTATCGACCGCGTCGAACCAGGCTCGCCCGCGGCATTGGCGGGTTTGCAGCCCGACGATCTGGTGGTGTTCGTCAACAATGCTTTGGTGCCCTCCTGTCAAGCGTTGGCAGCGGAGATCGAGCGCATCGATCGGGCAGACAGTGTCAAGTTGACCGTGATGCGCGGCCAGCGGCTGATCGAAGTGGAATTAGCCGCGGAGGAAAAGTAAAAGCAGCGGTGGCTGGTGGCTGGGGCAGAGCCTTAGCGATGCCCCGAGGGAAACGAGAGAGATTTGGAAAGCGTATTGACCGTGTGAATCTCCGTAGGGAGCGCACTCCTTGGCGTACCGCGAACTGCGGGTGGGCGCCGCGCCGCCTCCCGCGGAACGCCACGGAGGGCGTTCCCTACAGACCTCGAAGTTAAGTGGAAAATCGTCCTAAAACCAATGATGTGGCAACGCTTTATCGTCCGAACGATAACCGCTTGTGTCTTTGCCGGACTGCTGCTGTCTGTCGCGACTGCTGCCGACGACTTGGCGCTGCGCGAGGAAGAATCCTTTCAGGCCGCCGCCCTGCGCGTGGCCCCCTCGATTGTCAGCATCGAGACCGTCGGCGGCATCGAGCGTGTCGACCAAGTTTTGCTGGGCACGGGACCGACCACGGGGCTGATCGTCTCGTCCGACGGCTACGTCATTACCAGCTCGTTCAGCTTCGCCCAAAAACCCGCCTCGGTGCTGGTGATCTTGGCCGACGGCACGCGGTTGCCTGCCGCGGTCGTTGCCACAGACCACAGCCGCCTGCTGGTGCTGCTCAAGATCGACGCCGGGCGTCCGCTGCCCGTGCCGGAGCCGGTCGAGGAAGCAGAAATCCGCGTCGGTTGGTGGTCGATCGCGGTGGGCCGGGCGTTCGACATCGAGCAGCCGAATCTGTCGGTGGGCATCGTCAGCGCGGTCGATCGCGTCGGAGGCAAGGCCCTTCAAACCGACGCCAAGATTTCGCCCACCAACTACGGCGGCCCGCTGGTCGATATTCGCGGCCGTGTGCTCGGCGTGCTCTCGCCGCTCTCGCCGACCAAAGGAAGCGAGCTTTCCGGCGTCGAGTGGTATGATTCGGGCATCGGCTTCGCCGTTCCGCTGGCACACATCAACCGCGTCTTGCCGCGGCTGAAAGACGGCCATGATCTCAAGCCCGGCCTGCTGGGTGTCAACCTGCAAGGCGGCGATATTTATGCGAACCCGGCGGTCGTGGCCGCCTGCCGGCCCAAGTCGCCCGCCTACAACGCCGGACTCAAGCCACAAGACACAATCATTGGCCTCGATGGTCACACCATCGCTCGGCAGTCGCAATTGCTCGACCAGATCGGCAGCCATTATGCCGGCGACCGCGTGAAGCTGACCGTCCGCCGCGGCGACGAAGAGCTGATCCGCGAGCTGGAGCTGGTCGATCATCTCGATCCGTATCACCGAGCGTTTCTGGGCGTGCTGCCACGCCGCATGTCCGACCCGCAGCCGACAGGCGTGGCCATTCGTTACGTTTATCCCGACAGTCCCGCCGCCAAGCTCGGGCTGCGAGCCGGCGACGTGATCACTGGCCTGGCCAGCAAGCCGGTGACAAAACGCGATGATCTCATCGACTTGATGGCGGGCCTTGAGGTCGGCCAGACGACGGCCCTCGAAGTCGGCCGTGAAGGCGAGACGTTGCGAAACGAGGTAATCTTGCAGGCCGAGCCCGATACCGTGCCCGCCGAGCTGCCGTCGGCCACAGTCGAAAGCGAACCGTTCACCGGCAAGCGTGCGGCCACCGGCAGATTCACCGTCAAGGTGGCCGAGTTTAAGAACGAAGCCTTGGCTTACGTGCCGGCCGACTACGACCCGAGAGGCAGCTACGCGCTGTTGGTATGGCTGCCGTCGCCGGGCGAATCGGTCAAGGACGACGATCTGCTCGCGCGTTGGCAAGCCCGCTGCGACCGCTCGGGCTTAATTTTCTTAGCGCCCAAGCCGGCCGACGCGGCCAAGTGGCAGAAGGACGACACCGAGTTCGTCCGCAAATCGCTTGAGCAGCTTCGCGCTGCTTACCCGATCGATCCGCTGCGCGTAGTGGCTGCGGGCGGCGAGCTGGGCGGAGCGGTGGCCTACAGCGTGGCGTTCGAGCTGCGCGAGGCGATTCGGGGCGTCGTCGCCCTGCAAGCGCCGCTGATGACTCCGCCGCCCGACAACGATCCGGTCTATCGGCTCGATTTTTATCTCACCAGGGCCCCCAAGGCGAAGTTTGCCCGGCAAATCGAGGGGGCGATCAAGCACCTGCGTGAGCGCAAGTACGCCGTGACGACCCACGAGCAGGCCGGCGCGGCGGCTGAACTGAGCGACGACGAAGCAGCCGAGTTGCTTCGCTGGATCGACTCGCTGGACAAGATGTGACCGCTGGTAGGAGTTTCAGGACGCACAAGCATTACACCGACGAAGACGCCGGAATGAAAATGCTGAACCCTCAACCCTGGACCCCGAACCCTTTTTCCGTGCATCGTCCAACGGTCGCCATTATTACGGTAGTTCTGCTGGCCGGCGCCGCGGCGGGCTATTTTTTCGATCTTGGCGGCCAGGGAATCGCCAGCGCTTGTTGGCGCGTCGGCATGGTCACCGCCATGTTTTGGCTGGCGTTGCCCGAATTGAATCGCGTGCGCGACAAATGGCTGTTCGCTATGCTAGCCGTCGGCCTGCTGACCGCCGTGCGGCATCCGAAGCTCTTGCCGCTGGTGCTCGTATTGACGGCCATCTACGCCGTGCTGCGCCCGCGCGCACGTCGGTAAAAC
>DATFDL010000074.1:0-8149 GCA_035252155.1 Pirellulales bacterium
TCACAAAAATGCTGAACCCTGAACCCTGAACCCTGAACCCTGAACCCTATTTTGACCCCTCTAATGCATCTCCGCCTCGCATATTCCGATGCCGCTGCGCAAGAAGTTGAACTGCACGCGCGGATGATCGGCCAGCAGCGACATCGGCACCGCGGTGTCGACAATCCGCTGCGAGATCATCAGCGTCGTCAGCCGCATGCCGAACGGATTGTCGTGACAGCCGGCGTGCCAGATCGACACGCACTCGGCCTGCCAGGTTTCGAGCGGGCCGACCGAGATCGCCTGCGTCGGCACATTCGTCACCACGCCGCCGCCGGAGGTACGGGCGTTTTGAATAATCGTCATCGGGTGCAGATCGACGATGCGGGTCGAGAGCCGGCGATACTCGGCCGGGCTGGGCGGTTCGTCGTGGTACGGTCCTTCGCGCTTGGGCGGATCGTTAAAGGCCCAGTGCTTCACTTCGCCCTGGCCGCCTTGCATCACCACGCAGCGCGCACGCCGGAAGCTTTCGATGTATTCGCGGGCATCGGCCTTGGGAAAGTGCAGATTCTCAGGCGGCATCCGCAACTCGGGACGAATGCGGTCGAAGCAGAGTTCGCGGTCGGCACGGGCAAAGCTGAGTGGAAATGACTCGGGCGCTTCGCGACCATCGATCACCCATTCGTCCATGCCCCAAAAATGCGCGTGCCGCAGGTCGAGTTCCAGCTCGTTGACCAGCCGGGCCACGAGCGGCAACTGCTCGGTGGGGCCGATCGGACCGCAGATGCCGGCCGGGCGATCGGGCGTGGCCTGCCGCCAGGCGTTGATGTATTCCAGCGCCTCGGCCAGGTAGAAATCTTCGAGCGTGTCGTAGAACCGCACTTCAAAGCCCGGCCGCGACAGCCGCGGCAGGTCGTCGGCCGATAGGCGCGCCGCGTCGTCGAGGACCTGGCGATCGAGCGTGGTGTAGTCCCACCAGTCGGGACTGATTTTGCTGAGCGGCCGCATCGGGCGATTTTAGACGGCCTGTTACGAGAATTTTAGACGGCCTGTGCCACATTGTGGAGCTGCCGAAGTTCTTCCAACTCGCGGGTCAAGCGATGACGCAACGGGCTCTCGGCACGCAGTTCATCGAGCAGAATTTCGGCTTTCGAGAAACTTTCGCTGGTCACCTGAGTTTTGGTGAACAGCTTGCGCCAACTGCGCGAGACCTCTTGTTCGGTAAGCAAGTTTCGCACCTTTCAAACGAGGACGAGGGAGCGTGAGATACCTTCATTTTAAGGGCCGTCGCGTGCGACGCAAGTGTCGCTTTTTATCGCCGTGCCTCGCGCACCAGGTGGCCCAACTCGGGTGCGATCAACCGCTCGACGGCCAACCGCACCGCGGCGGGCGAGCCGGGCATAGTGAGCACCACGGTTTTTCCGATCAGCCCCCCCACCGCCCGACTAAGCATCGCGGCCGGCCCGATTTCCTGATAGCTCAACCAGCGAAACAGCTCGCCGTAGCCCGGCAACGGCTTGGTGATCAGCCCGGCGATCGTTTCGTAGGTCTGGTCGCGGCTGGAAAGGCCCGTGCCGCCGGTGAGCAAAACGGCGTCGATGTCGTCGCGCCGCGACCAATCGGTCACCAGAGGACGCATCCGCTGGGGATCGTCGGGAATCAAATCGCGGGCGACCACCTGGTGCCCGGCTGCCATCAAGCCGTCAATCAACGTCTGCCCGCCCGTGTCGGTCTCAAGCGTGCGCGTGTCGCTCACGGTGAGCACCGCGCAGCGAACGGCGCGTGGTGCGCTGGCTCGGTGCTGGTCGGCCGATTGGCTCATGCGTCGGGCGGGGCTAGTTCGTGTTGCAGCCAGGCGAGATAGTCGATGTGCCCCGCGGCGACGCGCGTGACCAGAATCTCAGGCACGTCGTAGGGGTGCGAACCGCGGACGGCCGCTTCGAGCCGCGAATATAGATCGAGCCGGCTTTTGATGACGCATTGCCACTCTTGCGACGTCTCGAGTTTGCCTCGCCACCAATAGCGGCTTTCGATCGGGCCGGCGATCTGCACGCATGCGGCCAGGCGGTCGGCCAGCAATCGCCCGGCGATCGTTTGGGCGACCTCTACGCTCGGCGTGGTGACGTGTACTTGTATGAAATCGGTCATGCGGAATTGGCATTGGAGCCGCTTGGCCCATTTACGATAATGCCGCCCCTCGCTGGGCGGAAGAGCGCGAGCGACGAGATCGGTAATTGCGTGAACCGTCATGTGGCACAGCCGCCGTCGGCTATACCCCAAACGTCAGTAGGGAACGCCCTCCGTGGCGTTCCGCGAGGGGCGAGTTGACGTCGAATCGCAGTTCGCGGAACGCCACGGAAGGCGTTCCTAATCGGTTTTGACAATCAAATTCGGCAATTGACCGATCAAAACCGATCAGGTTGCCCCCGCGCCAGCGCCTCCCGACGCCGATTGCGTCGGCGATGCACAGCCGAGGGCGGCTGTGCCACATGCCGGTTCCGCAATTACCGATCTTGATTGTGCCTACGAGACTACATGACGGCCATGAAGGCCATCGTACATGGCAAGACGGCCTGGAAGGCCATCCTACGAAATGCGAGAATGGGCCAAACTCAAGCGGCCGACGTTCAGGGGAACGACTATGCAATCACGGTTGATGTTCGCCACGATACTGCTGGCTTGCGCGGCCGGCGCGCGCGCCGAGGCCGAGCGGCAAACCGGAGCGAATGTGCCCGACCTGGGCACGCGGACCGGCGGCGATGATTGGCCGGCATTTTTGGGACCGACGGGCGATAGTAAATCGCGCGAGAAGGGCATCCTTACCGATTGGCCCGAGCAAGGCCCGCCGCTGGTCTGGCAAAAACGGGTGGGCGATGGTTACGGCATGCCCGCCATCAGCCGCGGGCGGCTGTTGCAGTTCGCCGCCGTCGGACGACAAATGCGGCTGTTGTGCCTGAAAAGCGAAACGGGCGAGGAATTGTGGAACTTCGAATACGCCAGCGATTATCAAGACCTTTATAACTACGATAATGGGCCGCGCTGCGCGCCGGTGGTCGAGGGCGACCGCGTCTACATCTATGGGGTCGAGGGCATGCTGCATTGCCTGCGGCTGGCCGACGGCAAACCGCTCTGGAAGCTCGACACCGTGGAGAAGTTCGGAGTGATTCAAAACTTTTTTGGCGTGGGCAGCACGCCGGTGATCGAGGGCGAGTTGCTGATCGTACAGGTGGGCGGCAGCCCGGCCGAAAGCAAACAAGTGCCGCCGGGCCAACTCGACCGCGTGAAGCCGAACGGCACGTGCGTGGTCGCGCTCGACAAGCGAACGGGCGAGGTGCGTTACAAGCTGGGCGACGATCTGGCCAGCTATGCCAGCCCGGTGCTGGCCACCATCGGCGGCCGCCGCTGGTGCTTTGTGTTTGCGCGCGAGGGGCTGCTCGGCTTCGAGCCGCGGAAGGGCAAGCTCGACTTCCACTATCCCTGGCGGGCCAAGTCGCTGGAGAGCGTCAACGCCAGCAATCCGGTGGTGGTGGGCGAGCGGGTGTTCATCTCGGAGTGCTACGGGCCGGGCAGCTCGCTCTTGCGGGTGCGGCCAGGCGGCTACGACGTCGTCTGGACCGATCAAGAGAAGCGACGCAACAAAAGCCTGCAAACGCACTGGAATACGCCCATTCATCTCGACGGTTATCTTTATGCCTCCAGCGGCCGGCATACCCAGGAAGCCGAGCTGCGCTGCGTCGAGCTGGCCACCGGCAAAGTGATGTGGAGCGAGCCGGGCTTGGGGCGATCTTCGCTGTTGTACGTCGATGGCCACTGCGTTTGCTTGACCGAATACGGAGCGCTGCTGCTCTTCAAGCCGACGCCCGAAAAGCTCGACGTTGTGGCGCAGACCCTCTTGCCATCGAAGGACGGCCCGGCGAGCGTTGATGGCGGCCCGGCGCGGCTCTTGAGATACCCAGCTTGGGCCGCGCCGATTCTTTCGCATGGACTGCTCTATCTGCGCGGCGGCGACCGGCTGGTTTGCTTAGAGTTGATTCCGCAGCGGGCAGGAGAGAAGTAAGGCGGCACGAGCACGACCGCAAATCGGCATGTGGACCAGCCGCCCTCGGCTGGTTCCCGACGCCGACTTCGTCGGCGATTGACAGCCGAGGGCGGCTGTCCCACATGTCAGCTCCGGAATTACCGATCTTGAATGTCAAAACCGATCAGACCGAAAAATCGGACTATGTCCGCATCGCGGCCAAGACCGCGAGGGCGTGCTCGGCTTCTCGAAACGCGGGCGACTCGGCCACGGCGGCGCCGTGCTGCAGCTCGGCCAAGAGATCGCCGAGCAATTCGCGCTCGAGCCAGTCGGCTAACCAGCGGGCGCGCAGCTCGGCATAGTGCGCCTGCAAGCGACTGAACAGCCGAGCGGCGGCTTGCTTCACGCCTTCGCCTGTGGCGCTGACCACCGCCTCGCCGCCGCCGGTCACGCCGCCGGCAATCACCGCTTCGGCCGTCAGGTGGCCGGCGGTCTGGCCGGCCACGTGGGCGGCGGCCTGGCCCACCACGTCGCCGGCAAAAATCCAGCCGCTCACCGCCAGCGCCACCGTGACGGCCGGACGCGCCACAGCGGCCGCGTGGTCGAGCGAGCGCAGAAACAACACCGCCCGTGGATTGGCGTCGCACCAATGGTCGAGCTCGGCGCGCAGGTCGCGGCGGTAATGCTCGTCGAAGGCGGGCAACGCCGCATGTGCTGCGGCGACGCGCTGCAGCAATTCGCGTCGCGGCCCGCCGCCCAAGAGCGCCGCCAGCCGCGGACGCAAAATCTCGTTGCCGACCCGCGCCAACCGGTCGAGCTCGTCCAACAGCTTGGCGATCGCCTCGACGATCGCCTCGTGCTCGCGGGCGTGAAAGGTCTCTTGCGGGCTGCGTTCATGCGGGTGGGTGGCCCGCCAGGCGCGGCGAATGGGCCAGGTGGCACCCTGCCCGAGCGCGCGATAAAAGCCGTGTACTTGCCGCGACCAGCGGCTACGGCGACCGTCCCACCACTGCTGGATTTCGGCGACGAGCAGCGGCGCCGGCAGGGTGGGCCAGTTGACGCGGGCCATTTCGCCGGCCGACAAGGCCCGCGCGGCGGCGGCAAACTCGCCGCCCGTGCGCCGCACCCGATGGAGATATTGCGGCGCCCCCTCGGCCGGATCGAGCACGCGGATCATCGCGCCGCGGAAGGTGCGCAGCTTGATGGCGTCGAAGTGAAGTCGCCCCAGTTCGTGCCCCAGTGACGAGGGTTTGCCCAGTGGCGCGCGGCCGTCAGGGCCGACCGCGTAGAATGGCAGCCGCAGGCCGCCGGCCCCCGCGCGATCGTACGGCACTACGTACACCTGGTGCGGACGCACGCCCGTCTCATCGGTGAAGGTGGCCAGCCAGCGCGGCCAGTAGTCGCGATCGGCCTCCAGATCGCACTGATTGAAGATCACGATCACCGGTTTGTCGGCCTCGGCGGCCTTGCGGAAAAACCGCTTAATGGCCGCGTCGTTGTACTTTTGCTGCGTCAGCACGGCGATCAGCACGTCGGAGGCATGGCGGATCTGCTCTGCCCGTCGCCAATTGACCTGGGCGTCGCTATCGACGTCGGGCGTATCGAGCAGCAGCAACCGCTCGGGCACGGCTGCCCCGCTACGCCAAAAAAGCAGATGCTCCTGGCATTCGACGAGCGGGTCGTCGGGCGATTGCCAGCGGCGCAGCTCAAAACCCTCGAAGATCTTGGCGAGGCTGTCGTGGCCATCGAGGTTGGCGGGCGCGAGGCAGACGGGATGCTTGGTGCCGGCAGCCAACGGACTGGCGGCGCTGGCGGTCTCGCCCGCCAGATGATTGAAGAGCACCGACTTGCCGATGTTGGTGCCGCCCACCACCGCCACCACCAACAGCGGCGGCAGCTCGAGTTGCGCGAGCAGTTTGTGCTCGACCAGCGCGAACCATTCTTCCTGGGCGGGCGAGCCCAGGCCCAGCGCCTGTGTGGCGACATTCAGGTCGGCCAGCGCCCGATGCAGTCGTCGGACCTGACCGGCCCAGGCGTGATAATCGGCGGTCTGCGTGCTCAGTCGGTCAACGGCTCAGTCTATGAGTGGCTTAGTCTTTGAGTGGAAACGTGAATTCGTTCGGCGCTTTGTCGCTGACCGTCGCAGTCAGGTCGGTGCTTTCGAGGGCCTTATACTTAGTGGGCAGGAGGTCCTTGGGCGCCGGCGGCGGGGGCTCGTTCGGGTCGGGAGGCTTGTAGTCAGCGTCCGAGGTTGCTTCGACGCCGGTTCGGGGCGCATCTTCCGTCTTCGAGACGAGTACGCGATAATCGCCTGGGGGCACGTTTTCGCCGATCGCCGTGCGCAGTTTGAAGTGCCCTTGCTCGTCGGTGATGCCTGAAGCCGACGCGTTCGTCGACGAAAAAGTCACCGTGGCGCCGGCCACCGGTTGGTCATGATAGGTGACTTTGCCTTCAACTGGCTTGCCGGGGCCTTGCGACTTGCGTCCACAGCCCGCCAGGCACAGCAAAACGACCAACCAAGCACACCGCGCCACGAGATGGCTCCGCGTTGTCATGCTAGCCCAGCGGGTTGCACCCATCGCAATTTCTCCACTCCCATAATCGTTGGCAGACCCGTAGGGTGGGCACCGCCCACCATTGAATTCTTGGTGGGCGGTGCCCACCCTGCCGCTGTCGGGGCGTCAGGCTGGAAAGCCTGGCCTACACAGGAGCGGATCGCGGGATTATTCGATGACGACCGTTCCGGAGTTGGGAATCGACTCCGCGCCGGCCTTTGATCCCATTGCTCCCCAAACGCCATACCAACTTGGACCCGAAAGGACCTCCGGCCCGGCGAGGTTGCCGGTGTCGATGTTGTCGTTGATGAAACGGACCGAGCCATCGACCATCAGGCCCATGACACCGTCGGGATGAAAGCTGGAGGGAGCATAAACACCCGACTTCGAGTCGGCGTTCACGTCGGCGTCGCCCACGCACGAGGGGCCGTTCGGCGGCATGACCGTATTGAAGCCCGTGCGCTCCGGCTCACCATCGGTCCAGAGCGTGCCGAACCGGCCCTTGACGATAGCGGGATTGACGAACCACTGGCCATTGGCCTGCGCCAGGCACGACGCGGGATTCGTGGCGACTGGCTGGGTATTGAGGTTCGTAAGACCGGTCGCCGTGCCTTCTTTGATCCTTGGTTTCGCGTTTCCGCCGATGCCAAAGTTGGCGCGGACGCGCTCGCTCATGGCGATCGTGTTGCTGGTGCCGTCGAGCACTTCGGCGATGGTCACCGTCTTCTGATACATGAACATTCCGCGCAGGTTCGTGCTCGTGATCGTGTGTGTGATCGAGTCGCCTCGGCTGAAGGCATAATTGTTATGGCCGATGCTGCCGGCGGCGGGTGTTTGTAAAATCTCCGACGGGCAAATCAGGACGGGGACCGTGTAATTCCAGTTCACCCACGAAAACCAGCCAGCCGGTCCCAACGGCGGAGCGCCGTTTCCGCCCATCCGAATCTGATCGTAGAGTGCTTGCTGCTCAATGTACGGCAGCAAGGGGATAAATCCGCTCACGCGAAAATCGTTGCCGGTTGCAGCGACACCTGTGTTAGTGCCGCCGCGTCCGAAAGGGAACGAGCCCATCACGTCATGGTAGTGGTGCAGCCCGATTCCGAGCTGCTTCATATTATTCGTGCATTGACTGCGGCGCGCCGACTCACGCGCCGCCTGAACCGCGGGGAGCAGCAGGGCGATCAAGATGCCGATAATGGCGATGACCACCAACAACTCGACGAGCGTAAATGCCGACCGACGTGCTTGGCGTTTGGCAACGGCAACCGGGCGAGTGGACCGATACATCGAAGATCTCCAGATAAGGGCGACGATTTGGAAAAAATCGCAGAACACCAAAAGACGTTCCCCGACGCCTTAGCACGTCACCGTAAGCCTCATATATACCACCCGGCGCCCAAGAGAGCAATCATTTGGGTTCTGGCAATCCCTACAAAAGCCCTTCCCGGTCGCTTATCATAAAAAGCCGCGACCGGGCATCGATGGCCTGGTCGGTTTTGACGTTCAGAAGGAGCGATGGTTCTGTAGGGAACGCCCTCTGTGGCGTTCCGCGAGGGGCGGCGCGACGCCGAGCCGCGGTTGACGGAACGCCACGGAG
>DATFDL010000075.1:0-3007 GCA_035252155.1 Pirellulales bacterium
CAGGCCAAGCTGCCAAAAGCCGCCGCCCAGGGGCACATTTTGCCGCACGTGCCCCAGCACAAAATGGGCGTCGTCGCCCGACCAGAAACCGACCACCACTTGCTCGGCCCGGAAGGGCTGGTGCAGCACCAGGGCCAGTCCCTGGCTCGACAGGTTTTTGGTCAGGGCGTAGGCGGCCTCCGAAACCGAAAGTTCGTCATGATCATACGGCGCCAGCAAAACCGGAATTGTCCGGTTGCAGCGGGTTTCCCAGCGGGCGTCGCCATCGAGCGGAATGGTGTTCGGCGACGAATTGTTGATCAGCCGCCGAATGATCTTGTGAACGGCCAACGGCTTATTGCGGTTCGCGAACCAGAACATGCTTTTTCCCCCGGGCGAGTGCGATAGGCAAGCATAGCTTGCCGTTCTACGCCGGCAGCTCCTGCCCCTTGGTTTCGGGCGCGAACCAAAGTAGCACGATGCTTAGCACGAAGAGGCCACTTAGCCATACCGCCGCTTGTTCCATCGACATCTCACGATCGGTGCGCAGCCATCCGCCAATCAGCAGCGTGGGGGCCGCCAAGACCCGGCCGGCGTTGAAGCAAAAGCCGCCGCCGGTGCCGCGCAGCCGCGTCGGAAAAAGCTCCGGGAAATAAATCGCAAAACCCGCGTGCATGCCCAGCGTCAAGAAACCAAAGCCGCCCAGCCCGACCAGTTGCAGTAAATCGGAGCGAAGCGTCCAACCCTCGGGCGCGAGAAACACCCCCAGCGAGCTGGCCAGGCCCCCCACTTGAAACAAGAGAAACGCTCCGCGACGCCCGACGAGTTCGGCCAGCGGTCCAAACGCCAGCAGGCCCAGGCCGCCGCCCGTGGTGACGATCAGCATGCCCAGCATCTCCCAGCTTTTGAACTGCGCGGAGTAATGGCGCAGAATTTCTCGCCGCCTCGTCTCGGACGTTCGGCGCAGCAGCTCTTCGGCCGATTCGTCGGTCGTGATGGTCGCCTCCGATTCGGCGCCCGACCAATGTTCCCAGGCGCTGACGGGCACGTGGGCCCGATTGCCCGCCAAATATTGCAGCAGATAGGCTCGTTCGTGATCGCGCATCAGCAGCTCGCGACCGTGAATATGAACGCCCCAGAACGTGGCCATGCCGACGGTGGCCAAGGCGACGCCCACCAGCGTTCGGCCTGTCAGGCCTGGCGCGAACAACTCACGAACGCGGCCCAGGCGCTGCCCGCGTCCGGCGAGGGCGGCCTGCCGCGCCTCGATCCAGGCCGGCGGCTCGCGCAAGCTGAAGCGAATCGCCAACGTCAGCAGTGCCGGCGCCGAGCCAACGACAAATGCCCAACGCCAACCCCAATCGTTGTTGCCCGTGATCCAGAGTCCCGCGGCGGTAGCTAGATAGGTGCCCAACACGCTCGACGCATGAAAAATACCTAGCGAACGGGCCCGCGCCTGCTTGGGAAAGACCTCGGCGACCATCGCGCTGGCGACCGCCCATTCGCCGCCCACGCCCATGGCGACCAGAAACCGCAAGATCGCGAACTGCCACCAGCTTTGCGCCAGGGCCGAGACGCAGGTGAAGAGCGAGTAAGTCAGAATGGTGTAGACCATGGTCCGCGTGCGGCCGATGCGATCGCTGACGGCGCCAAATGCCACGCCGCCCAACGCCCCACCCAACAAGAACGCCGCCAGCATCACGTTGGTGTAGTAATCGATGTCGGCGGCCGACGCGCCCGACGACGCTAGATCGGGAATGGCCTGTTTTTGGCTCGAAACAAAGATCTGTCCTTCGAAGACGTCGAAGATCCAGCCCAACGACGCCACGACCAGCACCCACCACTGATAGCGGCTGACGCCGGCGTACCAAGGCTCCGAATTCGCGGCGGGTTGGTCCATGTTTCAGGCTCGCGCTTTGTTGTGGAACGGAATTCATTCCGTTTTTCAAACCCAACAATTTCAACGACTGCAAACGGAATGAATCCGTTCTACGACTTCACGATCATCCGGCCTCACTTTGCGGTATATTGCTCGAACACTTCGCGGCCAATCTCGGCGCAGAGCCGATTGCCGGCGTTGTCGGGCAGCCAGCGGTGGTCTTCGTTATCGGCGGTCAGCACGCACAGGGCCACAGGACCGCCCGGTGTGTAAAGGATGCCCGCCATCGTGCGCACCTCATCCAGGCTGCCGGTTTTGAAGGCAGCCACAGTTCCTTCGGGCAAGAATCGCGTGAGCTTATCGCGGTCCTCGCACGCCTTCAGATGGCCGAGCATGGCGTCGCTGGCCTCTTCGCTGACCAGCTTCTTGCGATGAAGCAGATCGACCAGAGTGAGCATTTCGGCGGCCGTGGTGCTGCCGAGGCCGTATTGCTGGCTACGTTCCGGGGCGATCGAAGTCGTCTCGCGCAAAAAAACCTTGTGATGGATCCGTGTATTGGGGCAACCAAGCCGGGCCATCGTCTCGCCGGTCGCGGCGATGCCGATCTGATCGAGCACCAGATTGGTGGCGGTGTTGTCGGAAAAGGCGATCATCAACCGGGCCGCGTCGCGCAGTGTGAAGGTGACGCCCGGCGAAAAATGGGGCGTCAAGATGCCCGAGCCGGGCGCCTTGTCTCGCTCGGTGAGCGTCAATTGTTTCGTCAGGTCCGCGTTGCCGGCCGCCGACTGGCCATATAGTTCGATCAGCACGGGGAACTTGATCAAGCTGGCGGTGGGCATCACCTCGTGCTCGCGATAGGCGAAGCCCTCGTCGCGCTCCAGATGTTTGACCGCCACCGCAACGCGACCGCGATGGTGTTCGATGAGCGGCAGGAGTCGAGATTCGAGCGACGGAGCTTCGGCGGCCCGAAGGGCCCGACCAGGGACGCCGACCAGCGCGCCGAGCATCAACGCTGCGACGACCGGTCGGCTCGCGAAATGTTTCGAATTAGAAGTCGACATGGAGTTGTCCTTGTAGAACGGAATTCATTCCGTTTGACATCCGTAGGGAACGCCCTCTGTGGCGTTCCCGAACTGCGGCGCGACGTCG
>DATFDL010000076.1:0-2578 GCA_035252155.1 Pirellulales bacterium
TCTGTCTTCCCTGACCTCCGGCCTCTGACCTCTGGCCCCTTCCGTCCCCTGACCCCCGACCCCCGAATCCCGACCCCTACTCATACAAAAAGTCTTCCGTCACGGTGACTTCGCGAATCTGGCGGCTGTCGGGATCGAAGACGCGAATGCGGATTTGAATGCCTTTGAGCGGCACGGGGTAGGGCGTGGGGCCTTCGACTTCGGTCAGATCGTCGACGCCGCCGATGCCGTTGTCGTCCAGCCCGTTGGTGAAGTCGTCGATAATACCGTTTTGGTTCTGGTCGATGCCGTCGTTCTCGTAGTCGAAGCAGCCGGTGTCGTAGACCATCGACAGCCCGCTGCCCGTGCTCCATGCCGAGCCGAACTGCGCGACGCCCGGCCCCGCGAAGCTTGAAACACTGGAAAGCGCCTGGGCCATGATCATATTGCTCGCCAAGTATGGCTGAATCACCGGGCCGAGATAGTTCAGGTCAACGTATGCTCCCTGCGCCACCACGAACCCGCCTGAAGTCGTAGGCTGCAAGCTGGTCTGCAACGTGCTTAGCCCCGCGCTCGCCCAGGCGTTGATGATCTGCACATAGCCGGGATCGCCAGGCAGGTAAGTGCCAGGCGGAACTCCGCCGACCGCCGCCGCGGTTTGAATCGTCGGTGCCGTCGGATCCCAAGCTTTCACGTCGAAAGACAGCACGTGCGTAAGCAGCACGTCGTCGGCGTAGCGGGTGCTGAAATTGACATTCACGTCGCCCGCCGGCTGATAGGCCGACGAAAACGCGTAGAGTGCGCCGGTGCGCGGCGCGGCGGTGTAGTCTTGCTGATCGAGCGGAGCGGGATTCGACCAAAGATCGAGCAATCCGCCGTTGACCGTGTTCGTGAGATAGATCCGCCCGGTCCAGGTGCCGGGGGGCACCGTGGTTACCGGCTGATAATTGACGGCGGTCGAGCCCGCCGGCGGCGTCGTCGGGTAGGGATAGATCAGCGGCAGGCCGGGTGGCGCCGGGGCGACGGCGAAGGGGTTGTAATACGGGAACACCGGCGGCTGGGCCCAGGGCGGATTGGCGCCGGTATAGTAGACCGGTTGGCCCCATAAATATCCCGAGGCGACGTTTGCGTTGCCGGCCACCGGAATGCTCGGTGTCGCCAGCGGCGGAAGCGGTATGGCGTTGTTCGCGTTGAACTCAAACAGCGGAAACGGCCAACGCCCCACACCGTTGGCGCCAGTTGTTAGCGCCGGCGGGCTGCCGCCGGGTGGCGTGCCCGTGTACGCGCTGCACTCCCGCATGGTCGGCAGTCCCAAGAACCCGCCGGGCACGTTCGTGGCGGGGTTGGTCCAAAACCGCGCGTCCCAAAACCGTGCATCGAAAGGATAGACCCACGGCTGGTGCCCGTAGCGGTTTTGGCGAAGCGTCAGGTCGGCCAGCGTGTTGGGCACCAGCACCGGCGGCTGCGTGCCGCCCGTGCTGTTGCTGATGTCGAACGAGCCGCCCTTTTGCCGGACCGAAAGATCGAACTTGTCGTAGAAGGCGATGTCCCACACCGGCTGTGGCAGGCTGGTGGTGGCGGCGCTGATGTACTGTGGATATTGCGACCACAGAAAAACCGTCGGGTCGATGTTGCCGACGTCGGGCTTCACCAGCAACACACGCCGGTAGAGCGTGTTGCCCCGCATGAAGTAGCAGATCTCCGCTGTGCTCGACTGCGCCATGGTATCGACGGGCATGACCCAGATGCGTCCGCTGGTGTCGACCACCTGCGAGGGCGCGCGGATGCGCCCGTAAAAATAGGTGCCGGCCGCCGCCTGGGCCGTGAACATCAGGACGTCGTCGCAATCGCCGACGGTCGAATCGGGCACCGGCGTGCCGGTCGAGTTGGTTTGATTGATGTCATACGCGACAGGCACGCCGGTGAGTCCGGGAAAGATCGGGCCATCAGGGCCTTCGATGTACTCGAAGTATCCGGCCGAGCGGTCGCTGCGCTGAGGCGGCAGCATTTCGGCGGTCGTGTTCGACAGGTCTTCGCCCAGCACGATCCGGGCCGAGCGCAGCCGGTCGGTGATCTGCACCACCGCCCGCGTCTCGGCGGCTGCGTTGCCCACGGTCGCAAACACCTGCACCACCGCGCCGATCAAAATCAGGCTGAGCGTGGCCGCGATCAACACCTCGACCAGCGTGAATGCGGACCGCGATTTTGGATTTTGGATTTTGGATTTTCGATTTACGCCACCGCCGGGCTTGTCCCGGTGGAGCACTGACTGACAAGCTAGAACGGACATGCCTCTCACAACCCTTCTCTTGGCGTTTCCCGCGTTGCGTCCGCCGCCTGCGGCGGCGGACGCAACGCGGGAAACGCGGGGATTTCGCAATGGCGCATCTAGCCGATCAGTCATCGCTCGACGGGGGCAAGCCCCGTCGTGGCGAAACAAAAACGGCACCACGTCGGACCCGTGATAACAATACATTTTGCGCAGCCCAGGCAGAGCCTTGGCGATGCCCCGGCTCAATTCCGCCTGAGGGATAGGTGAGCTTGCTCGGCCCGGCACACCAGGCGAGCGCTTGGAGGAGCGTCGATCACGACCGCGCCT
>DATFDL010000077.1:0-6057 GCA_035252155.1 Pirellulales bacterium
GAACGCCCTCCGTGGCGTTCCGTGAACTGCGATTCGACGCCAACTCGCCCCCACGGAACGCCACGGAGGGCGTTCCCTACAGACCGCAATGAGGACATTATCGGTTTTGGTCGTCAAAACCGATCAGACATTGCCAGCCCCGTCCGTTAGCAGCTCCCACAGCGCGTCGAGCGACTGGGGAATGAGATCGACCCCGGCCAGCACGGGCATGAAATTCGTATCGCCGCTCCAGCGCGGCACCACATGCCAGTGCAGATGCCCCGGCACGCCGGCGCCGGCCACGCGGCCCAGGTTGAGCCCCACGTTGAATCCCTCGGCGTTCATCAGCCGCTCGGTGAGGCAAGTCAGTTCGGTGATCAGCTCGATCGCTTCGCGGTGCGTGTCGGCGTCGAGCTGGACGAGCCGGCCCAGATGCCGCTGGCAAGCGATGAGCAGATGACCGTTGTTGTACGGATAGCGGTTGAGGATCGCCAGGGTGTTGCGGCCGCGGCGCACGACCAGGTTTTGGCGGTCGTTGGCCTCGGCCGCCGCCCGGCACAAGAAGCAGCCCGCATCGCCGCCGGGCAACAGCTCGACGGCCCTCTCGGCGGCAGCCTGCCGATCGCCCTTGATGTAACCGAGTCGCCAGGGCGCCCAGAGTTGGTCGTGCAAGGCAGTGTCCTAGTTGTGGGCCACGTTTAAGACCACTTTACGTCAGGGGACGCGGGCGGTTCAAGCGGCAAAAGGGTTCAGGGTTCAGGGTTCAGGGTTCAGCATTTTTACGCAGGTTCGGGCGTAAGGTTCACCGCGTGAGTCTGATTGCCTCGGCTTCGCCTGTCCGGCGGAGTTGGTAAGTGATACCATTCTCCTGAACCCTGAACCCTGAACCCTGAACCCTGAACCCTGAACCCTTCCCCCGTGGATTTTCGCATCGACCTGGACATTTTTCGCGGGCCGCTCGACCTGCTGCTCTACCTGGTGCGCAAGCATGAGGTCGAGATTGTCGATATTCCCATCGCCGCCATCACCGAGCAGTATCTCGAATACCTCTCGGTGCTGGAGCAGCTCGACGTCAACGCGGTGGGCGATTTTCTGGAAATGGCCAGCACGCTGATCGAAATCAAATCTCGCCTGGTCCTGCCCCGCGGCGGCGAGGAAGAAGAGACGCTCGAAGACCCCCGGCAAGACCTGGTGCGACGACTCTTGGAATACAAGCAATTCAAAGACGCCGCCAGCCTGCTCGAAGAACGGGGCCGGGCCTGGCACGAGCGTTTTCCGCGGTTGTCGAACGATCTGCCGGCCCGCGAACGAAATCTGGCCGACGAGCCGATCGAAGAGCTGGAGCTGTGGGACCTGGTGAGCGCTTTTGGCCGCATCCTGCGGGACTACCATGTCGCGATTCCCTCGAACATCGTCTACGACGAAACGCCGATCCACGTCTATATGTCACGCATCCACGAGCGACTGCGGGCGGCCGGCCGAGTGGCGCTGGGCGATTTGTTCGAGCCGGGCATGCACAAATCGGCGTTGATCGGCATGTTTCTGGCGGTGCTCGAGCTGGTGCGGCACCACGGCGTGCGTTCGGAGCAAGCGGAGCTATATGGCGAAATCTGGCTCGTGCCCGGCGACGCCGACCGGCCGCTCGATCCCGCGACCGCCGCGACGTATGAGCACGGCGAAGGCCGCGAACCAGCGGCACGCGGGTAAGGTCTGGAGAATGAGTCTCCGGAGGTTGGCCTTCCCAGGCCGTCCAAAAACAACCTCTGTGGTTTCGCGGGACGGCCTTGGAAGGCCATCCTCCAACGAGAGGCGGTTGCCAGCCGAGCAAGCGTCCATAAACTGATACATTTTTCGAGCTTTGCCAAACTACGGATGATCCACAACCTGCCGGTCAAATCGCTCGTCCACAAAGACCTGACCATTGAGGGCTACTCGCGGGCGGCGGTGCAGACTTACTGGCGAATTCCTGAGTTCAAGGTCGGTTTCGATTTGGGTGCCCAACCCTGGGCGTTCATGGGCACGCCCACGTGGCTGGTTTCGCACACGCACCTCGATCATATCGCCGCCCTGCCCGTGTACGTGGCTCGCCGGCGGATGATGAAGATGGAGCCGCCGACCATTTACCTGCCCGAGGCGGCGGTGGAATACGTCGACCGCATCCTCAAGCTTTTCACGCGGCTCGACCGCGGGCGGATGCCCTGCATGCTGAAGCCCACTCGGCCGGGCGACGAGATCGAGCTGTCGCGCGAGTTGGTGGTGACGGTCTCGGCCACCAAGCACACGGTGCCGTCGCTGGGCTTTGTCGTTTGGGAGCGGCGGCGGAAGCTGAAGGCCGAATATCAAACGCGCACGGGCGACCAGATCCGCGACTTACGGCTGTCGGGCGTCGAAGTGACCGAAGAGCGGCGGATTGCCCGTGTGGCCTATGTCGGCGACAGCTCGCCGGAGGGGCTCGACGCCTGCCCGGCCATGTACGAGGCGCAGGTGCTGATCACCGAGCTGACCTTCGTGGCGCCGCGGCACCGCAAAGACAAAATTCACAAGTTCGGACACATGCACCTCGACGACTTGATCGAGCGTCGCGATCGTTTTCGCAACGAGCTGGTGGTGGCTTCGCACTTCAGCACGCGTTATCATCAACAGCAGGTGCGGCATTACATCTCGCAGGCCCTGCCTGACATGCTCGACGGCCGGCTGCATCTGTGGCTGTAGAGTCTCACCGCGCGTTCATCACCACGACGCCGATAACGAACGCATAGAAGGCAATCACGAGGCCGCAACAGATGAACATCGGCAGCAACACTGCGAACGTCGCCTTGAGGCCCGAGGTTTCATGCGCGTGCATCAGGCCAATGGCGGAGAAAACAAGGTTGACGATGCCATAGATCGTTTGCCCGCAAAAGGGAATCAACATCAAGATGGCACTACTCCCCGTGCTATAGGCGACAACCCGATAAGTCGTCTCAAACGGTTGTTTGGCCCCGCCGAGCATCATCAGGCAGACGTGATAGATGGCGGCCGTGATGAAGCTCTGCAGCACGGTGAACAAGGGCACGAGAACGACCAATCCCAGCGCAAATCCGACGACGTAACCCACCCCTCGCGCGGGGTCGAACGCGGGTGCTGGGGCGCCGACCAGAATCGTGATCAATTGAAACACCATTTGCCAGAGCGAAAAGACGATGATGCCGAACGTGACTCCGGCCAGCGAAAAGCCGAGCGGCCGGCCAAACCCACCCTCGCGCCGCATATCGGTAAAAAACAGCCCCAGCGACGAATAGGCGAGCTTGATCGTCTCGATGAACGAGGCGATCGACGGGCCGTTTCGCTCCCAGGGCGGCCCCGTGCGTGGTCCGGCATAGCCGGTCCGGTATTCAAACGATGGCTCGGTCGACAGCGGCGAGGCGTAGGGGTTGTCCGACGCGATCGGCGGCGCGCTGGGTATTTCGCCGAAGGCGCCTTGGCCGGGCGGCGGGCTGGGCGTTTCGCCAAACACGCCGCGCGTCGGCGTACCGGAAAGCGGGCCGCCACCCGACACCGCTGGAACCGGTTGCACCGTTCCGCACGACGGGCACTTGGCTTGCTTGCCGGCTGTGTTGTCGGCCGTGCGCAACAATTTGCCGCATTGTCCACAACGAAATTCGATTGGCATGTTGTGCAGTTCACCTTTCAAAAAGGGACCGTCAGGCGCTGCGCCGCCAACCGGGGGATTTGTCCGACTGACTCTGGCGGAAGCATCGTTTGATGGGTGGTAGGCTGGCCCGACAAGGCCAGATACGTGACCGCCCACATTAACTGAACGTAGCCGCTGGCCGGAAAAATGCCGACACAGCACGCCGCCTCTCCCAACAACAAGATGCCGATCGCCGCCAGGTGCAAAACAAAAACTTGCAATTTGTTGCCGCTCGTGAGCTGGCTTGACGCCACCAACGAATTGCCGATCGACAAGCTGCGATCGACGATCAGATAAAAGTATTGGCTGAACATCAGAGCGAGAACGATGCCGGGCACCAGACAGCATAACGCTCCCGCGAAGTACATCAATGCGAAAAGCGCTCGGGCAATGAGCAGGGGGAAATACCAGCGGCCCGCGGCGAAAATATGGTCCATGCTGGGTCTTTCTCCGCGGGCGATTTTTAGCAGATACACCGCCAGCCCGCCGTCGAGCCACGTCGAAAAGAGCAGATTCGGCACCAGGACAACAAGTTGCAAGATCAAAGTCCGGAGGTTACCGGGCTGCGCGCCGCGTTCGCCCAGCGGACCGAGCGCCAGTCGGTTGATCGCGAGGTAGAAGATGAGCTCGCAAAGCCCGACGACGGACGCCGCCAATGTACACTTCCAGATTTCGGCGAGAAAGATTTCCCAAGTTCGATTGAGGATTTCTCGGGCTTCAATCGGCGTGGTTTGGAACTCGCCGATGGGCGTGGGCGCCGTAAGAGGAGAATCGAGCGTCGTCGGCGCGAGAGGCGATTGATAGGGGTTCACCTCTTCATCGGGCAACGGCTGCGGCGGCGGCGCCGAAGCGATGGCGAGTGGATCCGCAGCTTCTTCACCGCTGACCGAGTTATCCGGTTGCGCCGCCGAAGCCGATGCCGCCGGAACCTGCTGAGCCGTGCCGCACGACGTGCATTTGATTTGATTACCCGCGGTCGCGTCGCCCGCGCGTAATAGCTTGCCGCACTGTGTGCAGCAGAATTCGATCGGCATTGACGTTCTGCTTTTCCGAAATTCCGAGCTTCAGCGCAGCGGTGACGGTGCAGCGGTTTGTTGCCCAGCCGCAGGTTGATTTAGCCATTGATCGACGGTTGGCTGCCCTGAGATGGCCAAATAGGTAACGGCCCACATCAAAAAGATGAACGACATTGCCGGAAATATACCGACGCAACACGCCAACATGCCAATCAGCCAGACCCCAATGGTTGCGAGATGCAAGACAAATATGTGCAGTTTATTGCCAGCGGTAAGTTGCCTGGAAACGCCATACGAATCGCCAATGGACAATTTGCGGTCAACAATGAGGTAAAAATATTGTCCGAACATCAAGGCGAGGATGATACCGGGCACCAGACACAACATCGCGCCTAGCAAATACATCAATGCGAACAACACGCGGGCGATTAGCAACGGGAAATACCAAGGACCGACTGTAAAAACATCCGCAATGCTAGGTTCTGCTCCACGGGCGATCTTAAGCAGATAGATCGCTAAACCGCCTTCCAGCCATGTGGAGAAAAGAAGGTTCGGCACCTGGAGACCGAATTGAAAAGGGATCGCGATTGCAGGGTCATCGAGCCGCGCACCACCGCCCGCAAGCAGAGCGGTGGCAACTTGGCTTACCACCAAGTTGAATATGAAATTGCAAAACCGCACCATCGACCCAGCCAACGTACACATCCAGAACTGCGACTTAAAAATCTCCCACGTCCGGTTGAGGATGTCTCCGGCATCGATCGGCGTGGGTTGAAAGGCGCCCGCGACAGGAGGCGTCCCAGGTCGGTAATCGAGCGTCGTCGGCGCCAGCGGCGATTGATAGGGGTTTACCTCCGCGTCGGGCGCTGGCGCAAGCGGCGGCGCACCGGCACCGAAGGGGCTGCCGGCCTCACCGCCTGGTGGGCCGGCCAGCGGGCCAGCGGAGCTCAATGGCGTGGGAATCGGCTGCACCGCGCCGCACGACGGGCACTTGGCCTGCTTGCCGCCGGTCTCATCGCCTGTACGCAACATCTTGCCGCATTGATCGCAGCGGAATTCGATGGGCATGATTCAGGAGCTTCCGGGGTTACGTTGTTCTGCCTCAGTGCAGAGCGACCGTAACAGCATGGCCGCCCGGCAAGCATTTTTCCAGCACCTTGAGCCCGTTTTTTGGATTGACGCCGCTTAATTTGCCGTAGCCGAGTTTGCCGGCTCCGTGTAAAAGTAGCCGCGATCGTAATGTCGAGCGGGCGCCCGCGCGCCCGAGGCCGCATGGAGGCGCCGCGAAATGAGCAAGGAAATCAAAATCGGGTTGGCGGTCATTACCGTCTTGCTGTGCGTCTTCGCAGGCGTGCTCGCCTGGCGGTTGAAAACCGATAAGCCGGCCGT
>DATFDL010000078.1:0-21904 GCA_035252155.1 Pirellulales bacterium
CTTGAAGTCGCCCAGGCTGGGCCATTGCAACCGTTGGTCGAGGTCCACTTCGGCGACGGCGATCGTTCCCCACTTGTCGGCCTGGGCGATTGGTTGGCCATCGTGGCCGTAAATCGCCGTCAGCATCCAACTGCGAGAGACGTCTTCGTAGGTGCTGCTGACGATGTACACGTGATTCTCGCAGGCACGGGCACTGGCCAACGCCGGATTGCAGCCCCAGACGGGCCAGGCGATCACTTCGGCCCCGCGGTTGGTTAGCTCGCGGGCCACTTCCGGAAAGAAACCGTCGTAACAAACCATCATCCCCAGCTTGCCGAAGCGCGTGTCGAACACCGGATATTCGTGCCCGGGCGCCACGCCCGACGCGACTTCATTGCGAGGCAGCGAGACCTTTCGATACTTGCCCACCAACGTGCCGTCCGGCCCCAGCGCGACCGCCGTGTTGTAGACCAGGTGTTCTTCGCGTTCGTACACGCTCAGCACGATGTAGAGATTGTGTTGTCTGGCCAGCGCGGCGAAATAATCGGTCGTGGGTCCGGGCACCGGCTCGGCGGTGTCGACCGGCGGCGCGTGCCTGCCGTAATAAGTGAGCGTTTCGCCGAGCACGATCAGGTCGGCCTTTTGCCGTGCGGCCTCGGCGACCAGCGGCGCGGCTTCTTCGCGGTTGGCAGCGGCCGATTTTCCACGGGGCCGGAAATGAGCGGCCGCCAACCGCACTTTACGCCCGGCGGGGGGAGCGGTCGGGGTGAGCGACACTTCGCTCCATTCGATGCGTCCGCCCGACGGCGCCCATTGCAGATGAAGTTCGATCACCGCGCGGGCCGCATCCTTGGGCGCAAGGTATACGTCGCTCACTTCCGTCCACCCGTCGGCATCGGTCTCTTTGTCGGTTGGGAATTCCGGCTCCGCGATCAGCTTCCAACCCTTTAAATAGGTCTTGGGACTGGGCGCGTCGCTTGGCACAGGCTGGGACTTATCGTCCTGCCACACGACCCGCACGACCGCCGTCTGCCGGGGCAAGGCGACGCCTTCGACTTTGCGCGCCGCATGAAACTGGTAATGCCGCCCGCCCTCAACCGGAACAGTCGTGGTCCACCAACCATCCAATCCGTCGCGGTCGGCCTGGATGCCGAAACCGCCTTTGGCGTTCCGACCACCGTGCGAGGCGTAGGAAAACGTCGGCCGCAATTCGTCGCGAGGCGCGGCCGTGCTCCAACCCTGCGGAGCCGCCAGGTCGCCGGCCGCCGCGGCAGCATGCCGCCATTCACCGCTATCCGCCAGGCTGGCCGTCAAACAGGCCGCCGCGATCAGCTTACTAACGGTTCGCATGATGAAATCCCTCGGAGTTGATTCGGCTTTGCCTTTAATCGTACAAGCGGCGCAGTGACGACGAAAGCCCGCAATTCCTGATTAGTGGAGGATCAGTGTTGATTAGTGTTCCGAGCCTTGTGCCACCGTTTCCGGGACAGTCCGACGCCGCACGTTCAAGCAGACGAAGACGACGAGCCGGATGGCGAGAAGCAACACGACGACGCCGAAGGAGAGCTCCCCCACGTACACGCGCAGGCGTGTCGCTCTCTCGCGTCGCGCACGTTCGGCAACGCTCACTTCGCGCCATTTGCTGTAGGCCGCGAGGGCTCGTTGACCTTCGGGCGTGCTCCAATAGGGATGGCCCCCACGAAGTCCCGGCAAGCATTCGGAACGCCGACGTGCCTCGCGAGCCAAATCGACGCAAACGCCGAGGCCCGCGAACAAAGCGCAGAGCAGCGTGACAATTGCAAACAGCCCCTTAAGGCTGAGTTGGGTCGCTACGGTTTTCATACTGCAAGGCGCGTCGTCGGAGGGTCGCAATTAATCGTCATGCACTTCGCGGCCCGCTTCTGCAAGTCTCTCTCGCACGTCGGGCGCCAGCCCACTCATGGCAAGTTGTTCCACCTCACTCAATGTCAGCGGACGCCCGCGGGCCGCGCGCCAGGCCATCGCCACCCCGAATACGAGAGCCACTGCCACGAGCCAGCCAACGTAAAACCAGAAATCTCGCCACAACGCCTTTAGCAAGCCGAGTAAGACACCAGTCGCGATCAGCCCCAAGATCGTTAGTAGCTCGGAACGACGCTTCCGCCTCGCCTGCGCCAGCGAGTTGTTCAGATCATTTAGCGCGTTGTCCAGCCAAGTCATGGACCAGGCGGAGAAAGTCATGGGCCTGCCCGACTCCTCCCGAAGGGGGCGAATGCCTCCACGTTCCGCACGAAAGTCATCCCAGAGAAAGCCTTTTTGCTCTCCGTTGACGACAAGCCATTGCCGCAGGCCCCAACCCAAATGGCAGATCGGGATTGCCCCGTTCATGATCGCCGGGTTGAAGTACTGGTCCAGGTCGATCTTGTCCCAGGCCGCCCAAAGTCTCTCCTCTTCTTCGAGCGATAGGTCGGGAGGAATATGGGGTTGTTGATCCCAAAAAGAAGCGGGCAAGTTCCATGCTCCAACATGCCGGAACGGTTGTGAAACATCGCCGATCCCATCGCCTTGTTTCTCCCACGAAAGCCCCTCCTCAAGTTCCCCGAACGGGAAAAGCCCGTGATACGGACCAGCCCCACCATTGCCGATCTGGGTGATGAAAAGGCGGTAGTCGGCGGGCAGCGTGATCCCGTGTCGTGCCTCGAATTCCTCGATGGTCAAGACCGGGGTAGGTGGATTGAGCTTATAGTCGTGCATCGCAGAGCCGAACACCAAGCGCTGGCGATCCTCTCGCCTGAGTTTTGAGAGCAGGCGAGTAATGGTCGGCTTGTCGAATGATTCCGGCATGGGATGCTTCGTTCGGCCTTCGCCACCGGATGAGCTATGAGATCCATAGGTCGCGGCACGCCTGCTCATAGCTCTGCTCCAGATCGAGGGCGGTAACAAGATCTTCTCGCAACCAAAGGGGCAACGTGGGCAGCGGCTGGCCGAGCACCAGCGCGTGCGACGTCGTGCCCTGGGCGCCGCTCGCACTTGCCTAGGTATTCGGCGCCGCTTAGGCTGACGAGTGGAGACAAGCAACTCGAACGAAACGAGCACGCGAGCAAGTGCCTATGGCCACCATCGCAAGTCCAGCCAGCGGCGACCAATGGGTCGTATTTCATGATGTGCCGTGGGAAACGTACCTCAGCCTTCTCAAAGCGCGAGGCCAGGATCGCGTTCGGCTCACTTATTATCAGGGAGTGCTCGAAATCAGGACGCTCTCCAAATTGTACGAAATTCTGAGCGAGGTTCTGGGCGGCTTTGTGAAAGTGCTGGCCAAGGAATTCGGCTTAGAACTTCAATCCGTCGGTTCCATGACCATGCGCTTTGAGGAGCTGCAAGCGGGGGGCGAAGCCGACAAGTCTTACTATATCCAGCACGAAGAGGTGGTTCGCCAACGCGAAAAATATGATCCCGCCGTCGATCCGCCGCCAGATCTGGTCGTGGAGGTCGATTTGTCGTCGAGTTCGTCGCGCCGCATGTTGGTTTTCGCCGAGCTAGGCATTCCCGAGCTTTAGCAATACGACGGCGAGCGGCTCGTGTTCAAATCGCTTGGTGAGGACGGAAAATACCAGGTGATCCCGCAGAGTATTTCATTTCCCGGCCTATCGACCGCCGACCTGCAGGCTTTCGTCGATCGCCGTGGCACGATGGGCGAAATCGCTCTCGACGAAGAACTGGCGAAATGGGTCCGCGGACTGCGTGAAGCAAGCTAACGCACTTTGGTTGTGTCTTTTCCGGGCGGGCGGTATAATTGGCGCGGGGCTTACCGACCGTTTCCCTGCCAGGAGAAGTCGCCATGCTCGATCTGTTCTCGAACCGCACCTACCGCGATTGCGAAGGAACGACTCGCCGCGAGTTTCTGAAGATCGGCACGTTGGGGGCTGGGGCGTTCACGCTGCCTCAGCTTTTGGCCGCCCGAGCCCAAGCCGCAGCCGCCGGCCGACCGGTCAAAGACACCTCGGTCGTTTGGGTCTGGCTCGGCGGTGGTCCCACCCACATCGAAACGTTCGACCCCAAGCTCTCCGCGCCGGCAGAATACCGCAGCGTGACCGGCGAAGTCTCGACCAAGCTGCCGGGCGTAACCGTCGGCGGCACGTTTCCGCAACTTGCCTCAGTGGCCGACCGGATGGCGCTGGTCCGCTCATTCGCCCACACCAACAGCGGCCATGCCGGCGGCACGCACTTTGTCATGACCGGTTACGACAACCGGACCGCCGACAATGGCGGCCTGCCCACGCGACCTGGCATGGGATCGATCTTGGCCCGCGTGCGCGGCGCCAACCATCCGCGTACCGGCATCCCCACCTACGTGCGGCTCGGCCGCCTCGGCGCCGACGGTCCGGCGTTTTTGGGACCAGCCTACGCTCCGTTCGATCCCAGCGGCCAAGCTCGCCGCAACATGGAACTGGCGATTTCCGACGAGCGGCTGCAAGACCGCCGCGAGCTGCTCGACGCGCTCGACAAATTGAAGCGGCGGGCCGACCACGACGCCTTGATCGAGGGCCTCGACCGCTTCGAGCAGCAGGCATTTGATCTGGTGCTCGGCAATGCCGGCAAAGCCTTCGACACCAAGGGAGAAGATCCGCACACGGTCGAGCGATACGGCAAGGGGCTGGGCGAGCAGATGTTGCGCGCTCGCCGCTTATGCGAGGCTGGTTGCGGTTTCGTCACCGTCTCGTACGGCGGCTGGGACATGCACGGACAAATCGAGCGCGCGATGAAGCGCCGCGGCCCGGAGCTCGACCTGGCGTTGTCCGCGTTTGTGGAAGATGTTTACAACCGCGGGTTGAGCGAGAAGGTGCTGCTCGTGGTCACCGGCGAGTTCGGTCGCACGCCGAAGATCAATCGCAACGCCGGCCGCGATCACTGGGCGCCGTTGAGCACGCTAGCTTTGGCGGGTGGCGGGTTGCAAATGGGCCAGGTAGTCGGGCAGTCGGCACGCAAGGCCGACATTCCCAACTCGAAGCCAATCCGGCCGCAGGATTTGATGGCCACCGTGTTTCACGTGTTGGGCATCGATCCTAAGATCCAGTTTGTCAACCAGGCGGGTCGGCCGGTCTACATGCTCGAAGACGGCCAGCCGATCGCGGAGTTGGTGTGATCGTCGCGGGCATCACCAAACTAGCGGTTATTTCCGATCGCGTCTGTAGGGAACGCCCTCCGTGGCGTTCCGTGAACTGCGATTCGACGTCGTTCCGCCCTCCGCGGAACGCCACAGAGGGCGTTCCCTACAGATGGAAAAAGCAGGTGCCCGCTTAACATGGTGCATTTGGGTACCCGCTTCCCTCGGCCCACCCTACACGCTCCCCACGTGCCACCCCTTAGGAGTTCAATGATGTTTCGTTGGCGCGCTGCTCTCACGCTGCTCGTTGTTCTGACCTGCCTGCCGCCCGTGCTCGTCGCCGCGAAACGCAAAGTCTCGGTCAACGATTGGCCGCAATGGCGCGGGCCGCATCGGGACGGCATCTCGCCCGAGACCGGTTTACTCGAAGAGTGGCCCGACAGCGGCCCGTCGCTTGCCTGGGAAGCCAAGGGGCTGGGCAGCGGCTTTGCCAGCGTGGCGGTGGCCGACAGCCTGATCTACACACTCGGCAGCAGCGGCGGACGCGAGCATCTTTCGGCATACAACGCCGCCGACGGCAAACCGCTCTGGTCTTGCCCGGTCGGACGGGGCGACCATTCCAATGGCACGCCCACTGTCGATGGCGACCGCGTGTATGCCATCGGCCTGCAGGGCGACCTGGTGTGCGCGAACACTCGTGACGGCCAGGTTGTTTGGCGCAAGAACTTGGGCAGTGATTTTGGCGGGCGGATGATGTCGGGTTGGGGCTTCAGCGAGTCGCCGTTGGTGGATGGAGATCGGCTGATCTGCACGCCCGGCGCACAAGACGCCATGCTGGTCGCGCTCGACAAACGCACCGGCGAAACCCTCTGGAAGGCGGCCATGCCCGCCGAGGTTGGCAACAAGGGCAAGGATGGCGCGGGCTACTCGTCGATCGTGGTCAGCCATGCCGCGGGGGTGAAGCAGTATGTGCAATTGGTCGGTCGCGGCGTGATCGGCGTTTCGGCCGACGATGGCAAAGTGCTGTGGACCTACAACCGCATTGCCAACGGCACGGCCAATATCCCCACGCCGATCGTCAAGGATGACTACGTCTTTTGCTCGTCGGGCTATGGCGACGGCGGCACGGCGCTGTTGAAATTATCGAAGCAGGGCGGCGGCGTGAAGGCCGAAGAGGTTTATTATCGCAAAGCCAACGAACTGCAGAACCATCACGGCGGCATGATTCTGCTAGGTGACTACGTCTATTTTGGCAAGGGTCACAACAACGGTTTTCCGGTGTGCGTCAACTTTGAAACCGGCGAGCCTGCCTGGGCGCCCGGCCGCGGTCCCGGCACCGGTTCGGCCGCGATCGCCTACGCCGACGGCAATTTGTACTTCCGCTATCAGAACGGCGTGATGGCCCTTATCGAGGCGACGCCCGAAAAGTACACGCTCAAAAGCAAGTTTCAATTGCCGATGTACGGCCGCGAGAGCTGGCCGCATCCGGTCATCGCAGACGGCCGGCTCTACCTGCGCGACCAAGACGTGCTGATGGCATATGACATCGCTGCGAGGTAAAATGGCGTAAGCAGCGTGGCCGTCCCCATCGTCATGGGACTCCGTGAGCAGATCGACGAATTCATGCGCGCGATTCGAGCAAGAATAGGTAGCCATGCAGAGCGGTTTCCATTTCCTCGGCTGACGCGTCGAGAGGACGGGCCTTGGGAAGGAATCTGCCGGGCGATGAACGGAGCCGATGGGATACATTTCAGCCTCAAGGGAATGCGGAAAGACCAGTTTGAAGACTGGCTTCGGAAAGGACATCATCGGTTCGTGCCGATCGATGCCGGTGCGGGATGGACCAACCACGAGTTGTACGAGGCTCTCGTCCAAAACTCTCTGCGCGGCAAGACCACTTTCTATGATGACACCGGAGAACGAACGAATGCACCTAATGAATGGTTGGTTCTCACCTAGCGGGGAAGAGCGCCTCGAAGGAATTGAGGATCATTCCGCGGAGGTACTCTATTACTTACATGCGCCTCACCGAACACTCGTGGTGCGCTTTACGAACCCCAACTCGGCGGAGCGGCGGTATTTGGTATGCGTCAGCGTGCGTCGAATGGAGGTCGCGGCGAGCTGGCGCGCGGCAGAAATATGGTGCTCAAGAGTTGATGACGATACGCTGGCCATTGAAGATCGGCAGCAATCCATGCACATCGACTGCTATGCCGCGCGAATGTTCGACGACGCAACGTTCAAACACTGGTTCGGAACGAATGGTTCGCTGGCAGGCCTTCAAGGGGCGGAATCCGACGAGCGGCTCCCTGTCCGATTATGAAAGGCATACGTCTGTAACCGCATGCCCGCTCGGCCGCAATTTTCGCTGCGGACGTCGCTCGTGGAGTATAGATTTGTATAATAGTCACAAGCATCCAGACGCCGCTTTCCGCTGGTTCTTCGCCGCATTTCTGACGGCGGTAACTCCCGGCTTTGCCCTCGCCGCCGACGAGGCCGATCTCATCTTGCATGGCGGTCGCGTGGTGACGGTCGACGACGACTTCGCCGTCCACCAGGCCATCGCCGTTAAAGACAGCCGCATTCTTGCCTCCGGCGCCGATGACGAGGTGTTGAAGGCCAAGGGACCAAACACGACGCTCGTCGATCTGGCGGGCAAAATGCTCTTGCCGGGTTTGAGCGATTCGCACGTGCATCCGGTCGCCGCCTGCATGCACGAGTTTGATCATCCCGTGCCCGACATGGAGTCGATTGCCGACGTGCTGGCCTACATCCGCTCGCGGGCCGAGGCGCTCGACGAAGGTAAGTGGATCGTCGTTCGGCAGGTTTTTATTACTCGGCTGCGTGAGCAGCGCTATCCCACCAGGGCCGAGCTGGATGAAGCCGCGCCGCGGCATCCGGTCGTGTTTTCGACCGGTCCCGACGCTTCGGTCAATTCACTGGCCCTGAAGCTCAGCGGCATCGACCGCGATTTTCAAGTGACCGGGGCGGGAAAGGTCGAACGCGACCCCGACACCGGTGAGCCAACCGGCATCTTGCGCAGCGCGATGCGCTACCTGAAAATTCCCGCGGCCGCCAGCAAAGCCACGCCGGCGCAGCGCGATGAGCAACTGTTGAAATTGTTTGCCGATTACCTGTCGGTCGGCATTACGTCGATTGTCGACCGCAACGCCGGCTCCAAAGACGTCGAGCAATATCGCCGGCTGCACGAGGCAAAGAAATTGCCGTTGCGGGCCAGGCTGTCGCACAACGTTGATGCTTCGGTCGCCACCCGGCAGATCATCGAGCAGATCGACCGCATCGCCGCCGATCCGCTCTGCCGCGGCGACGACCGGCTACGGCTGATCGGCATCAAGACGTTTCTCGATGGCGGCATGCTCACCGGCAGCGCCTATATGCGCAAGCCCTGGGGTGTCAGCCGCATTTACGCCATCGACGATCCCCGCTACCGCGGCATTCTATACATCCCGCACGAGGTGCTGGTGCCGATCGTGCGTGCGACGGTCGAGCGCGGCTTGCAATTCACCGCGCACAGCGTGGGCGACGGCGCAGTGCATGAGCTGCTGTCGGCCTATGAAGAAGTCAACCAGACGACGCCGATCGCCGCGACACGGCCCTGCCTGACACACTCGAACTTTATGAGCCGCGAGGCCATCGACCAGGCCGCGCGGCTGGGCGTAATGATTGACCTTCAGCCGGCCTGGCTGTATCTCGACACGCGCACGCTAATGGCCCAATTCGGCGACGAGCGGTTGCGCTGGTTTCAGCCGCTGCGCAGCCTGTTCGAGGCCGGCGTGACCGCGGGCGGCGGCAGCGACCATATGCAAAAGATCGGCTCGCTGCGGTCGATCAATCCGTACAATCCGTTTCTCGGCATGTGGGTGTCGATCACGCGGCGGGCCAGATGGTACGACAAGCCGTTGCACCCGGAAGAGTCGCTTTCACGCGAGCAGGCGATCCGGTTTTACACGATCAACAACGCCCGGTTGATGTTTTTCGACGACCAGATCGGTTCGCTGGAACCAGGCAAGCTGGCCGACCTGGTGGTGGTCGATCGCGATTTGCTCAACTGCCCGGTCGACGAAATCCGTGACGCGCAGGTGCTGGCCACCTATGTCGGCGGTCGGCTGGTGTACGAACGGAGGGTTCAGGGTTCAGGGTTCAGGGTTCAGCAAAACTGATCCGGCCCTGGTGGCTGGGGCAGAGCCCTGGCGATGCCCCGGCGGATTCAGGTGCGGGACGCCGACTGCAATAACATGATGGGAGGTTCGACCTGGGTGCCACGGCATCCGCCGCGGCGCCATTCGTGTTGAACCGAAGTGCGACGCGATTCGCTGCGGCGGACGCCGTGCGGGTACCAATTCGCGGTCGGTCGGCACCCGCAAGAGCCGCGCACCACGGCGTCCGTCGCGACGGCAGCGCCAGCGAGCATGGGGATGCCCCGATGGTTTTGAGTGGAGTTGTAGGATGGCCTTCCATTCCGCCTATACACACGACGACGGCCTGGAAGGCCATCCTACCAGCAATGCGAACTAGCCCAGATGTTTTCGTCGCAGGGCGGTCAGCGCGGCGACGCCGGGCTTGGGCGATCCCGCCGCATCGAATAAGCCCCCGAACGGCAATTCGGCCCCTTCGGCGTCGCACAACTGATTCCAAAAGATCGCCTGCACCGTCGGCTTGGCCAGCAGCATCGGAAGGTAATGCTTGATCCAGGCGGCCTGATTTTCGGGCGACCAGCCGCCGGGAATCATGCCGGCCATCGGTACAGCGCGTCCGCGTCCCGCCGGCTCGGCCCTCTCGCCGCTGGGCACGGTCAACGTGAGCTGCAACGGCAATCCCAGGTAGCTCCACAGATCAATCAGCCGGCTGAACTCAAGCCGGTCGCGCGGATAACTGCCGCCCGGCTGGTAGCCCATGTTGATCTCGATGCCCACCGCCGAAATCGGCAAATGCGACCGCACCAGCGCGTCGGCGAAGTGTAGGGGCGAAAAGTCGGGAGCGGTGCGGCCCATGTATTCGGCCCACGGCTGATCGAACCGCACCACCAGCGGCGTGTGTGGGTCGATGCTCCGCGTGACCTCGATGGCCCGCACTGCCAGCCGCAGCTTTTGCTCTTCGCTTAGCGAGACGCCGCTGGCCACATTGAGCCGCGCCGCACATTGCCAGAGATGCACCCTGCCGCGATAGCGAGTTACCGTTTTTTCGACAAAGTCGCTGATGAACGACTGCAAACTGGCAAAATCGTCTTCCCATAAATAAATCCAGTCGGGCAGCGCCGCAGCGTCGAGCCGCACCAACGGCCCGCCGCACACGGCCAGACCGTGCTCCTGGCAGGCGGCGAACTGCTCGTCGGAAAGGTCCCATTGATAGGCGCTCTCGCCGGCTTCGATCGTCCGCCAGGTCAGCGGCACCTGGGCCGTGTTGAACGCTTTCAGATAGTACGCGGCCAACGGCATCGCCAGCCGCTCTTGCCCGAGGTTCGCGCCCAACAGCGTCTTCAGCTTAGTGTCGTGCCGATGTCGCACAGCCAGCGCCTGATCGGCGTAGCTGCTGACGAGCAGATCGGCGGCGTCGTGTGCAAGCACGATTGCCCGGTCGGCCAGTTCGGTGGCCCGCGGAATATCGTGCTGCGAGGTGACCGCGCGGGCCAACGTCTCGACGGCCTTGTGGATGGCCGCCTCGACCTTGGCAGAGACCGCCAGCCCGATTGTCTGCCAATCGGCGATCTGGTTGCGCACCTGGTTGACCTTGCCGCGGGCCAGCTCGACTAAAAGTTGATAGGGGCGGTCGCGCTCCATGAGCGTAGCGGTCGAGAGCATCAGTTCCCCGTGTCCCTCGACGGGCCATGGCATGTGGAACTTGCCGGAATCGGCCACGCCGCGCTCGACGATCAATTCGCCGCCCATGAGCCGGGTGCGGCAAGGCCAGGGAATCTGATCGGGACCGGCCATGTACGCCTGCTCGGCCAGCCGCGGCGAGAACCGGGCGGTGGGAGGAACTACCAGCCGTAACGAACCCGTCGGCATGAGCTTTCGAATCGGTATGCTGTTTTGGTGGCTCAACATTCGTTATACTCCGTCGGGCCGATTGTGGGCAGCGCTGGATGCGCGAAAAAATGGCTTCAACGTCGTCGATTGTTTTGGAAACTCAACTGGCCGGGCTGCCAGTGCGCCGCGGCAAGGTGCGCGACGTCTATGACCTGGGCGACTCGCTGCTGCTGGTGGCGACCGATCGGATCAGCGCCTTCGATTGGGTGTTGCCCAACGGCATCCCCAACAAGGGGCAAATTCTCTCCAGGCTCAGCGCGTTTTGGTTCAAGTTGCTGGGCGAGCCAAACCACGTCCTCACGTGCGACGTGGCGTCAATGTCGCTGCCGCCCGAGGCCGATCGAGCGCAGCTTGCCGGCCGCACGATGCTGGTCAAAAAAACCCGCGTGGTACCGATCGAGTGTGTGGTGCGCGGCTACCTGGCCGGGTCGGGCTGGAAAGAATACATTCGGCAAGGCACGGTCTGCGGCCTGCGACTGCCCGCCGCGCTGCGCGAGAGCGAGCAGTTGGCCGAGCCGATCTTCACGCCCGCCACAAAGGCGGCGAGCGGGCACGACGAAAACATCTCGTTCGAGACAATGTGCGAGCAGGTGGGTTTTGAGCTGGCCGATGAGTTGCGGCGACGGAGCCTGGCGGTCTACGCACGCGGCGTCGAACACGCCCGGCGATGCGGCATCATCATCGCCGATACGAAATTCGAATGGGGCATGATCGACGAAGGCGGTCGGCGACAGTTGATTCTCATCGACGAAGTCTTGACGCCCGACAGCTCTCGTTTTTGGCCGGCCGAAGGTTACGAACCCGGTCACGGGCAGCCCTCGTTCGATAAGCAATATGTGCGCGATTGGCTCGAGCGATCGGGCTGGGACAAGCAAAGTCCCCCCCCGGCGCTACCCGACGACATTGTGGCCAAGACACGGGCGAAGTATGTCGAAGCCTACGAAGCGTTGACCGGCGAGGCGTTCGCACCTGTCATCCGAGCGTACTGACCGCCAACGGAATGGTGGCTGGGGCAGAGCCTGGGCGATGCCCCGGCTGGTCACCATGGACGGTTAGCTCGCGGTTTTGTGCCCGCCTTGAAACCGCGGCCCGATCTGGCAGGTAAACCCTGCATAGCCGCCGCGGCGGCCGATAAATCTTGGTTTCCTCAAAGCGGAGCGCCCCGATGCGTCTACGGTTAACGTTCAGTTGGTTATTCTGTGCTCTCCTTCTTTCTGCCTTCCGAGCGAGCGCCGAGCCGATCGATCCTGCCCGGCTGGCCCCCGAATCGGCCGTGTTTTACGCCGAATTGGCCAATCTCGACCCGTTGCTCGACGCCGTCCTCGATCCCAAAACGCGCGAGCTGATTCAAAACGCCGACGCCTACCAACGATACCGACAGTCGAACGAATACCAACACATGACCGCGGGCGTGGCCATGCTCGAAGCCAAGCTCGGCGTCCGTTGGCAGACGGCTGTCCGTGACTTGCTGGGCGGGGGCATTGCCGTTTGCGGCGATCCGGCGAGCCAGTCGGGCTTTTTGGCTCTGCGCTGCCGCCAGCCGGAGCTACTCAAAAAACTCAACGCCGCCGTCTTGGAGTTCAGCGAGGCGGATTCCAAGAACAAAGGCCGCCCTTCGCCGGTCAAATCGCAAGAGCACCGTGGCATCACGGGTTGGTCATTCGGCCCGAACGAGTGCCATATTATCCTGGATGACTTGCTAATAATCAGCAATAAGGCCGACACGTTAAAGGCGGTGATCGATCGCCATCTCGACGCCGCAGCCAAGGGACTAACCGCGTCGAGCGGCTTTGTCCAGGCACGCGCCAAAAAGCCCGCCGGCGCGCTGGGGTGGTCGTGGGCCGACCTGACCGTGGTGCGCAAGGATCCAAATCTCGCCAAGGCACTGGCGGCTAAGTCTGACAATCCGGCGGCCGAGTTTTTGCTGGGCGGCTTCGGCGACGCGCTGCGGCAAGCGCCCTACGCCACCACGACGCTCTCGCTCGACAACAATCGCCTGCGATTGCGCAGCGAGTTGCCGTTCGACGCCTCGCAACGGTCCGCTTCGCGGCAGTGGTACTTTGCCGCCGGCAACGAGCCGGCACTGCGGCCGCCCGCGACGATCGGCAGCTTTGCGTTCTTCCGCGATCTGGCTGGACTTTGGGCAGCCCGCGAGACGCTGTTCAACGAAGCGATCGTCGCCAAATTCGCCCAGGCCGACACGCAGCTTGGCCTGTTCTTTTCAGGCCGCGATTTCGGTCCCGAGGTGCTGGGCGAGTTGGCAGCGCCCTGGCAGCTTGTGGTCGCGCGGCAAGAATATCGTGACGATCAGCCGAAGCCGCAACTCAAACTGCCGGCGGTGGCCCTGGTGCTACGGCTGAAGCACCCAGAAGAATTCGCGCCGGAATTATTGCTCACGTATCAAAAGATCATCGGCATCGCCAACCTGGACGGCGGGCAAAAGGGACGCCCGCAGCTTCTGCTTTCGACCGAGGAATACAACGGCACGACGATCTCGAAAGCGAGCTACCTGCCCGACTCAAAAATCTCGCGCGATCAAGCACCCGTCAACTATAACTTCAGCCCGGCTTGCGCCCGGCGCGAAGAGTACTTCGTGCTCGGTTCGACGACAGGCATCGTGCGGCAGTTGATCGATGCATTGGCCGACGGCCCGTCGTCCGCGCCCTTGACCGACAACACCGCGCTGACACTCGATGCGGCGTCTCTGGCAGCCATCCTGGCCGACAATCGCGAGTTGCTGATTTCGCAAAACATGCTCTCGGAGGGGCACACACGCGACGAGGCCGAAACATCGATCGGCACAGTGTTGGCCATTCTCCACCGGCTCGATCGCTTCGCCGTGCGGCTAAAGGAGGAAGCGGCCGCGCTCGCGCTCGAAGCCACGCTTGACTTTCGTCCCACCGCGCCGTGAGCGGCGGCGTGCGTTGACGCGTAGGGTGGTTCCGCGCCAACGCGTCTGATCGGTTTTGACTTGCAAAGATGGCGATGGCCTCTGTAGGGAACGCCCTCCGTGGCGTTCCGTGAACTGCGATTCGACGTCAATTCGTCCCTCACGGAACGCCACGGAGGGCGTTCCCTACAGAGCAGGCATGCAGGCCCATAGGGTGGGACGAGCGACGCGAGTCCCACCATTCGCCTGCGCCCGACATCGTTCATCGCGCCGCCGTTGATGGTTGGGACTCGTTTCACTCGTCCCACCCTACGCTCTCGTCTCACCCTACGCGCCTTCTGGCGCCATGCCCGGCTAGCTCAATTCGACCAGCTCGGGCTGCTCGATGCGCAAATAATCGTCCCATGACATGCGGACCGAAATGGCGTGGTCGCCGGCGTTGAAGTTGATGCTCGCCTGCTCCGACATCGCCGGATCGCAGAGTGTCGCCAGTCCGAACAAGCTGCCAAACGGAGGGATGGACCCCGGCTCCAAGCCGGTGAGCTGGCTTACTTCCTCGCGATCGGCGAAGCGCAAGCTCTTCCAACCGCGATGGGCGCGCAGCCGCTTGCTGCTTAGCTTGCGGTCGGCGGGCAGCACTAACATCACAAAAGCACCGTCGGCCTTGCAAACGAGCGCCTTGGCCCCGCTGGCCAGTGTGGCGCCGCGCACGCGAGCCGCGTCGGCGCTGGTAAACACCGGCTTGTGCCGCATGATCTGAAATGGCACTCCTAGCTCGACGAGCCATCGCTCGATCCGCTCAAAGACGCTCGTCGTCATAACCCGCACAATCCAAAGAGTTTAAGATCAACAATTTCCTCCGATTTCGGCGGCGAACTATTGCATCGCGGGGCGAAAACCGTATCTTGCAAGTTGCGCCGCGATCTTGCACACGCTGTTTCAAGTGCGCACGTCGCGGCCGGCGGTCTGAGGCGATCGCTGAACGATTGAAACGGTCCATGGCACGGCCAGCCCGGCCCACAGGCAACATGGAACAATTTCTCTGGAAATACAAGCCCGTCGAACTGACGACGTGGGTCTATTTGTCGTCGTTGTTGACGGTAGCGATCTATTTCAAATTCAGTCGGCTGTGGAGCATGCGCAATCTCGACTTGCTGGCGCTGATCGCGCTGGCGCCGGGGCTGCTGTTGATCGACTATGGAACCGACGTGCGCTATTACGGCTACATCTGGCTGTTTGTCGTCGGCGGCTGGTTTTTGATCCGCCTGATCATCGACTTATTCATGGTGCGACGGCCGCTGCTCGAGCCGAACCTTACGTCGGGCGGACTGACGTTCATTGCCGTGTCGCTGTTTATCTTCTTGATGGTCAATGTGCTCAACAAGCAACCGACGGAAAACGATCTCGAGGGACCGCGGATGCTCGAAAGCATCTTGCATCGCGAGCAGCCGCCCGACGACCGCAGCCTGGCCCGGCACGGTCCGGGCTTTCCCTGGCTGTTTTTGATTCCCAGCATCACCACCAAAACGCTGTCGTCGAAGACCGACCTGGCCGCCGTGCCCGAACGCGGACGCTACATGGTGCAAGCCGCGACGGCCCGAACGATGGCCATTCTTTCGCACCTGGCCGTGGTGTTGGGCATGGTGGTCATAGGCGTGTGGCACTTCGACAACATCCGCACAGGCGTTGCCGCGGCGACGCTCTATCTACTCTTGCCCTACACGGCGCAGATGACCGGCCGCGTCGAACACGTCGTGCCGGCCGCACTGTTGGTGTGGGCCATCGCGACCTATCGCCGGCCCTTGGTGTCGGGCGTATTGCTGGGCCTGGCCACCGGCGCGATTTATTACCCGCTCTTCTTATTGCCATTATGGATTGGCTTTTATTGGCACCGTGGGCTGCTTCGATTCAGCGCCGGTTTTGTCGCCATGCTGATCGTGCTGGCAGCGGCCCTGGCGTCTACGTCCACCGATTTCGACCACTTTCTCGCGCAGGCGAAGATGATGTTCGGTTGGGCCAACGTCGCAGCGCCGGGGGTCGATGGATTCTGGGTGTTTTATCTTTCCTCCGAGCCGTATCGCATTCCGCTGTTTGCGCTTTATGCGGTCATGTGCGTTTGGTTCGCCTTTTGGCCGGCGCCTAAAAATCTGGGGACGCTGCTGAGTTGTTCGGCCGCTGTGATGCTGGGCACGCAGTTTTGGCAGGTCAACGCCGGCGGCACTTATCTCGCCTGGTATCTGCCCTTGCTGCTGCTGACGATCTTCCGGCCGAACCTCGAGGATCGAGTAGCCGTGGCAACCTTGGGTGAGGGCTGGTTCGCGCGTCGCGGAATTTTTTTATCGCGCCGCGCCGCCTAGACTGAGCGGCTGTCTCTACACGCGGGAAGCGTCTGATCGGTTTTGACGAACAAAACCGGAAATAGCCTCTGTAGGGGACGGACTCCGTGCCGTTCCGCTGAGGGGCGGCGCGACGTCCACCCGCCCTTCGCAGAACGCCACGGAGTGCGTTCCCTACAGACGTCGAACGGACGAATACCGGATGTTACGAGGCAAACCCGCGTTGCATGCCCAACGGAGTGGTGGCGGGAACTCCGGACGGTGACAGCGATTGCCCGTCGGCGACTTCGCGCATGATGTCGCGCACTTGGTACACCGAGACTTCGATTTCGTCCATCGCCAGGCTGGCGATGATGTCACGAGTAGTGGCTCGGGGATGCAAATGGATTCGCTCGCGGATGGCTTGGGCCGCCTGGGGAAAGTAGGTGTGGCTCATGGCGTTCGGCTCGGCCGAAAGAAGTGGAGAACATGGGGCGTTGCCTAACGGTGCAAATAGCAGGCCCCGTAGCCACCAATCAGCTTTCGCCGCGAATAGGCCTGAGCGCGATCTACGCGGTGCTCTGCTGCTGCGGGATGTAGCTCCTGAACTCGCGCGTGCCGCCCGCCACCACCAAGACATAGAGCTGCCCACCGTTTTGCCACACGCCAATGGTGAGACCGCCGGTCGAGGCCACGGAGTGCGGAGTCGTTGCGATGCTCGCCAGGCTGCGCGAACGAGGGTTCACCACGTACAAGGTGGCACCGACCCCACGGTTGTTCGTCAGCGTGTAAGCGATCGCCGGAAGATCGAGAAAACCGCGGGCCATCTCGCGCCAACCACGAATGTGGGCCCGCGCCAGCCGCGCGTCGACCGGAAACTGTGGCGGCGCGGCCGTGGTCAGCAGTTCGGCATCGGCATTGTCCGTGGTGTGGATTTCGCGGGCAAACTGTTCGACCGCCGCCGCATCGATCGGCTCGCGATTGGGACGCAAGGCGAAGGCTACCAGGCCGACGACCGCTGCCACGGCGGCGCTACCCAACGCAATCTTGAAATTGCGCCGGCGCCAAGGGCGTGCGGCAATCGTGGGCCGTGGTCGACCCGCCCGGTCGGCCGGTTGGCGAACGTCCGCAGGACACGTCCCGGCGGGTGCCTGGTGAGCCAAATTGGCCAAAATCCGCTCAGCAAGTCCCTCTGGGACAGGCGTCCGCTGCGTCGCGGCTGCAATCGCCCGATCTCGTCGCTCAACATAGCCTCGCAGGCGGTCGACCGACTGCCGCGGGTGGCCAGCAAGTGCGGCGGCGACCTCGGGCAACTGCATGTCGTCGCTATCGGGACGGCAAGCGTCGACCGCGGCGAGCAAATCGGGCGAGAGGTCCTCTTGGTGGTTCATGGTTGGTTAGCCTGCTTGGTGCGCCGCCGCGCGGGCCGAGCGCGCAGAGGGCCGCACCAGCTTTTCGCCCGGACGCGATGAAGCCGGCGAATCTTCTTCCCCTTGGGTATCAAAAAGCCTGGCCCGCAGTCGCCCCTTAGCTCTTGATAATCGGCTCATTACTGTGCCCGTGGGCACATTCAGTTTTTCCGAGATCTCCCGGTACGAGCAGCCTTCGAAATAAAAGAGCAACACCACCAGCTTAAATTCGTCAGGCAGGTCGTCGATTGCCCGCTGTAGTTCCTCCGGGTCGACCATGAGATCTTCAGGCCGGTCGGCCGGGATTGTACTCAGGTCGAGTTGCATGTCGGCCGCCGCAATGGGCCTCCGCTGACGGCAAAGGCGTAGGTAACAACTTCGCAGAATTGCGAACAGCCACCCCCGCCCGTGCTCGGGTTCGCGCAATTGGCCGAAATTCTGGTGTGCCGCCAAAAAAGTCTGTTGCGTCAGGTCCTCCGCGTCGCACGTCGCCCCGGTGAGCCGATAGGCGTACCGAAACACGGCGGCGTGATGGTCGGCCACGAACTGGCTAATATCCGCGGTGGGCGCGTGTTCCATGATCCGCCTACACCAGCAAGAGACTCATTGGGCGAGATTTATTCCCTCGGGGCCTGCCAATAACCGACGAAAAATTGAGCGGACCGCCCTTGGGAATGGCCCCATTCTAGCGACACGATAATCGTCGCATAAGCTGATCGCATAATGCAAGCCCGAGACAAAAGACCAAGAAGCCGCAGGAAACTCTGAATCACAAAGGAGTTAAACCATGTCGAAGTCACTTATTTGTACGTTGCTGATGAGTGCCGGTATTTTGGCAATTGGGTGTCAACCGAGTGCCAGCAACGCTCCACCGACGAGCAGAACCACGCCCTCGCCCAGGGCGGGGCTCGACAGCGGCCCGCCCATCGAGCAGGCGGAGCCAGCCGACGAAGTGGTTGCCCCGAACGCCGATCCGGGTAAAGACCCAAACCGCGATAAGACACACGCCGAGGGATTACCCTCGGGCGATGAAAGCTCGCAAGCTGCCCCCAACGACGGCGACGCCGAGCCGCCGGCCCGCCCGTAAAACGGAATTCAGTCCGTTTCCATGCGTAGAACGGTATTTATTCCGTTTCCATCCCGTAGAACGGAATTTATTCCGTTTCCATCCCGTAGAACGGAAATCATTCCGTTCTTGATCGGGAACGGAATGAATTCCGTTCTACGAGAGGTCTTTTGCACCGACTCGCGTCAAACGTTAAGGTGGTAGGCATTCCTCATCCAATGCCCGCATACGAGCCATCCATGCAACGCCTTCGAGCTTCGCTGACTCCGCTTTCTTTCCTCGCCCTTTCCATGATTGCCTCGACAAACACCCCCGCGGCCGAAAATACCGCCGACATGGCCCGCCAGGTCATCGCCGATTACGAGCAGCGCATCCGCCCATTGGAAATCGAAGTCGGCCGCCGCTGGTGGGACGCCAACGTCACCGGCGCCGACGACGCCTACGAGCGCAAACAAGAAGCCGAGAACAAGCTCGATGCCGCGCTGGCCGACCGCGAGCGGTTCGACCGACTGAAGCGCTGCGATCAGACCAAGCTGGCCGACAAGCTGCTGGCCCGGCAAATCCGCGTTTTGTATCTGCAAGCCTTGCCCAAGCAGGTCGATCCCGACTTGCTCAAGCAAATGGTCGCGCGGGCCAACGCCATCGAGATGCGGTTCAATGTCTTTCGGGCAAAAGTGAGCGGACGCGAGATGCCCGACAGCGAAGTCCGCAAGATACTTAAGCAGTCGCACGACTCCGACGAGCGGCGGGCCGTGTGGGAAGCCAGCAAGCAGGTGGGCGGCGAAGTCGAGCAAGACCTGCGCACGCTGGTTGGGCTGCGGAACAAATCGGCCCGTGAGCTGGGCTTTGCCGACTATCATGCGATGCAGCTCGAATTGAACGAGCAGACTCAACAGCAGGTGCTCGACTTATTCGACGAGCTTGACCGGCTGACCCGGCAGCCCTTTGAAGAAGTCGCCAAGGCCGACATCGACCGGCGGCTGGCCAAGATGTACGGCATCGCGGTCGACGAGCTGCGGCCGTGGCACTATCACGATCCATTTTTTCAAGAAGCGCCCGCGATCTACGAAACCAGCCTCGACGCCGCCTACGCCGGGGCCGATATCCCCGAAATGTGCAGCAAATTCTACGCGGGCATTGGGCTGCCCATCGACCGCGTTCTGGAGCGCAGCGATCTCTACGAGAAGCCGGGCAAAAACCCCCACGCCTTTTGCACCGACATCGACCGTGCGGGCGACGTGCGCGTGCTCGCCAACATCGTGCCCAACGAATACTGGATGGGCACCATGCTGCACGAGCTCGGGCATTCGGTTTACAGCAGCCTTTACATACCGCGCAGCCTGCCCTACAGCGTGCGCGGCGAGGCGCACATTCTGACCACCGAGGGGCTGGCGATGATGTTCGAGCGATTCTCCAAGAGCGCCGGTTGGCTGAAAGCGATGGGCGTCACCGTCGACGATCCCAAGGCTTTCGACGCCACCGGGCGGCTGATGCGCCGCAACAAGCTGCTGATCTTTTCGCGCTGGTGCCAGGTGATGCTGCGATTCGAGAAAGAGCTCTACGGCAATCCCGATCAAGACCTGAACGACCTCTGGTGGTCGCTGGTCGAAAAATATCAAGGCATCCAGCGGCCCGCCGATCGCGATGCGCCCGATTACGCCAGCAAGATCCACATCGTCGTCGCCCCGGCCTACTATCACAACTACATGATGGGCGAACTGTTCGCCTGCCAGTTGAACCACGCGATTGCCCGTGAGGTGTTTGAGGGCGGCGATCCGCAAACCATCGACTACACGGGCCGGCGCGAGGTCGGCGACTTTTTGCGGAAGAAGCTTTTTGCTCCTGGCCGCACGCTGCCCTGGAACGAGCTGACCCGTTTCGCCACTGGCGACGAATTGAATCCCCGCGCCTTCGCGGACGATTTGGGATCACGCTAAGAAGGCCGTAGGGTCGGCCTGCCCTGCCACATAATGGCCGTTTTGGGACGCGAAGTGGCCAAGCGTTATATGCCGGATTTGTTCCGCCGCGCCACCATCCGGGCTTGCCCCGGTGGGAGCGCTGACTAATCAGCTAGAAGAACGCAAATCCATACCCTTTTCTTTCCGCTGCCGCGTCGCACCCGCCGCCGGAGGCGGCAGATGCGACGCGGAAACGGAGGGGCGCGCTGGGCGGACGAATCTAGCTGATCAGTCAGCGCTCGGCGGGGACAAGCCCCGTCGTGGCGGAATAAGAACGGAACCAGACCCGAGCCGGACAATAGCTCGTGCAAGCGCAATCTTGCAGTTTCTTGCCTCGAAGGAGCATCATAGAGAAGGGGCAATGCCCCTGGACAAATCGTACGCTAACCCGAAGCGCCAGCGAGGCAAAACCGGGCTACGTCCTCGCTTGCGCCTCGGGTTTGTGTGAGCGACGAACTCGATCTTAGGACACCACCTGCGACGCCACCGATTCGACAAACCGGGCATGTCTTGATAGCATGACTCTGCGTTCGCGGCACTAGGAGCACCGACATGTTCCGCTCTGAACTCAACTGCCGTCACTCGGTGGTGTTGGCGGCGTGCTTGCTCGTACGGTCGTACCACGCCGCGCTGGGTGACTGTCCTTCGCCGGAAGCCGGCAAAGAAGAAGGCGACCAGCGACGCGAGGCCGTCGGGCGCGAGGCGCGAAGCTTGAAGTTCTCGCTCGATGGCGACAAATCGGACGTGATTTTGGTCGAGGAGCCGGTGCTTCGCTGGGGTAACAGCATACGAGGCGGGACGAACGGCGGCACATTTCTGTGGACCGCCAAGGGCCGGCCCGTCGCCACGTGCTGCATCTGGTGGTCCGACCCTCGAACCGTGTGTCTCGCATTTGGCTCGCTGACGGAGAAGCCGATCCGGGCGGAAAAAGACGGTCAAACCATTTGGCACTCGGCAAAGGCCGGCCTTGAATACCGCGACGTGCCCGACGCGCCCGCGGTGGCTGGATCGCGCGCAACGCGGCTGACCCAGTTGCGAAACATTGCGCGCCAGTTCAGCGCGGTGCTGGTCTACGGCGACCAGGGGACCGAAGAGCTACGGCTCTTGCCGCAACCGCTCCACCGCTACCCCGGCGACGATCCTGCGATCAAAGACGG
>DATFDL010000079.1:0-22233 GCA_035252155.1 Pirellulales bacterium
AATCGTATGAAGCCAACAGCCCGCATCACCATTATTACGAAGGCGACCTGGTGCAGCCGCGGTACGAAGACCCCAATGGCCACGCCGCGGGCGTCAAGGCGCCCGGCGGCGTGGTGCTGCGGACGAATGTTGACGGCAGCTTCGTGCAGCTCTTCGCGGGCGGTTTGCGCAACCCGTACGACATCGCGTTCAACCGCGAAGGCGATCTCTTCACCTTCGACGCCGATATGGAGTGGGACGTCGGCCTGCCGTGGTATCGACCGACGCGCATCAACCACGTCACCGCCGGGGCCGAATTCGGCTGGCGCAGCGGTTGGGCCAAGTGGCCGGAGTATTACATCGACAGCCTCGGCGCGGTGCTCAACACCGAACGTGGCTCGCCGACGGGCATCGAGTTTTACAACCACTATCAATACCCGGCTCGCTATCACAACGTGTTGTTTGCGTGCGACTGGTCGCAAGGTCGCATTCTGGCAATCCGCATGACCCCGGCCGACGGCAGTTACACCGCCAAGAGCGAAGTCTTCTTGGAGGGGCGCCCGCTGAACGCCACCGATTTGGCGGTCGGTCCCGATGGCTGGCTGTATTTTACGACCGGCGGACGGGGCACCGAGGGCGGCATCTATCGCGTCGTCTGGACCGGCAAGACACCGCCGCGGCCCCAGCAAAAGGGCGTGCTCGAAGCCATTCGGCAGCCGCAGTTGCAAAGCGCCTGGGCGCGGCAAGAGGTCGCCACGTTGCAGCAGGCGCTGGGCCCACAGTGGGACCGGCAGTTGGTGGGCGTGGCCGAAACCGCCAGCTTCACCCTTGCCGATCGTCTGCGGGCGCTCGATCTGATGCAGCTTGTCGGGCCTTTTCCAAGTACAAAACTTTTAGTGGCGCTGTCGAAAGACAATCAGGCCGACATGCGGGCCAAAGCCGCCTACCTCATGGGCATTCACACCGATGCTGCCACGCAGGCCCGGCTGAACGAGTTGCTGGGCGACGCCAACCCGCGCGTGCGGCGCGTGGCTTGCGAATCGCTGGTGCGGGGCGGCTATCAACCGCCCGCGGCCCGCCTGGTGCCGCTGTTGGCCGATCCAAGCCGCGTGGTGGCCTGGGCCGCCGGTCGCTCGCTGCAGCGGCTGCCTTTGAACGAATGGGCCGACGACGTGATCGGAGCGACCAAGATGCGCATCTTCTTGGCCGGCGCGCCGATGATCTTGGCCCTCGAACCGCCCGACGCCATGCTCGACGCCATTCTAACGCGGGCCAGCGACCTGATCCGCGAATCGGCTGGGCCGACGGCCACCGGCTATCTGAGCGACGCCGATTTTGTGTCGGTGCTGCGCGTTTTGCAGTTGGGGCTTCAGCAAGGAAAACTGACGCGCGACAACGTGCCCGAGCTCGTCCGCCAGTTGGCCGACGAATACCCCGCCAACGAGCCACCCGACCGCGAACAGCGGATCAACCGCGAGTTGATTCGGCTGCTGGCCTATCTGCAAGAAGAAAGCGTCATCCCCCGCATGCTTGCCGCCCTGAAGAGCAACATGTCGCTGGCCGAAAAAGTGCATCTGGCCGGCCATCTCCGCGCCATCCAGAAAGGCTGGACCACCGAGCAGAAGCTCGAGCTGGTCGGTTTCTACGAACAATCGTATGCTGGCGACGGCGGGCATAGCTTCGGCGGTTATATCGATAACTTCGCCAAGGACTTCGTCGCCGGATTTTCGGACGACGAGCGGGCCGAGATGCTGGCCCACGCCACGCGTTGGCCGCACACGGCCATTTGGGCGCTGGCCTCGCTGCCGGAACATCCCGGCGAGCACTTACTGACGCAGCTCATCGAGTTGGACGAGCGGCTGCTGCAAGCGCAAAGCGACGATGCCGCGCGGCTGGGCACGGGCATCGTGGCGGTGTTGGCTCGCAGCGGCGATCCGGCGGCAATGGCGCATCTGCGGCGGCAGTTCGATACGCGCCCAGAGCGCCGCGAGGACCTGGCGATGGGCCTGGCTCAATCGCCCGATGGCGACAATTGGCCGGTGCTGCTCAAGTCGCTCTCGATTGTTGAAGGCGTCGCCGCTCAGGAAGTTTTGAGTCAACTGGCCACTGTGGATCAAGCGCCCGATAGTCCCGAGCCGATCCGCCAGGCGATCCTTTGCGGGCTGAAGCTGGGCGAGAGCGGCGCGCCGCTGTCGCTGAAGCTTCTGAAGAAATGGACCGGCGAAGACATTGGCGGCGGCGACTCTTGGCAGACGGCGCTGGCGGCCTGGCAATCCTGGTTCGAGGAAAAATACCCTGACGAGCCGCCGCCCCGCCTGCCCGAACAAACAGCCGGCGCCCACTGGGATTACCAGGAGCTGCTGGGCTTCATCAACCGCGCCGATAGTCCCGGCGGCGACGCGGCCCGCGGTGCGGCTGTCTTTCAAAAGGCGCAATGCGTCAAGTGCCATCGGTTTGGCAATCGCGGCGAGGGAGTCGGCCCCGATCTATCGACCGTCGGCCAGCGATTTCAACGCAGAGAGATTCTCGAGTCGATCGTCTTTCCCTCGCAGGTCATTTCCGATCAATACGCCAGCAAGAACGTGGTGACCATCGGCGGACTTACGTACACCGGGCTGGTGGCGCCATCCGGCGATGAGGCGGTGACGGTGTTGCAATCCACCGGCGAAAAAGTGACGGTCAAAAAGGAAGAGATCGACGAGATCCAGCCGAGCAAGAAATCGGCTATGCCCGAGGGGCTGCTCAACGAGCTTTCGCTCGACGAGATCGCCGACCTGTTTGCATATCTCGGCAATCCGGCCAAGTCGGCCAAGATGACCGTGCAACAGCCGCGGACACGCAAGTAACGTAGTCGTCCACAAACATTCGACTGTGAATTGACGGTTACGATGTTGCCGGACGCACCAATGGGTGCCACGGCATCCGCCGCGGTGCGGTTGGCTCGATTCAACGTGCGATGCAAGTCGCCGCGGCGGACGCCGTGCGGATTCGCGCCACAGGGTAGATCCGCACGGCGTCCGTCGCAGCGAACCGCGCCTATCAGTAGGGCGACGGTCACTCGCGCTGCGGCGGATGCCGTGGCACCCTGTGCTCAATCCGAATACGTCCCATCGTCACGATGGGTTATGGCACGTCGCCGTCGTCCACCACCGCCTGGCGCAGGTAATTCCACACCGGCGTGTTTGGCGCCGACATCGCGCCCGGCGGCATGACTTGCTTGCCGTAACTGCTCATCAAGAGGCAATACACTCGATAGTCGATCGACTGCGAGATGAACCGCGCGTGGCCGTCGCACAACAGCATGTTCACGCCCTCGGGGTGCCGGCTGGAAGGCCGAGCGTTGGTATTCGGGTAATACGCGCTGCCGCTCGCCCCGGAGTCCGAGGGCGAATTGATCCGGCCATACTGCGAATTGGTGTAGGGCGGCGGCGTGTTGCCGCTGCCGTCGACGTCGCCCCACCACACAAAACCCTGCCGGGCCTCGAGCACCGCATACGGCAAATCCATGCCGCCCATGCTCATGCCGCCGTTCATCGTCGCGTCGGGCAGGCCCTGGGCGTTGGGGTCGGCATAACTGCCTGCATCGAGGTTCTCGGTCACCATGAACGTCATCGATAGCCCGTCGTGAACGCCGATGTAATCGAGCGACGACTGCACCTGCGGTCCCATGTTGCAGCTTTGCGACATGGGAACGTTGAACATCATCGACTGCATCGAGTCTTGAAAGCTGTTGAAGAAAACGCCGTTGGCTTGCCAATCGGCCACGAACGACGGCATGCCGTTGCCGCCAAACATCGCTGGCCCGTCGGCCTGCCCCGCGTTGACGACGTACGCGCACGGTGGCGGGTAGTTCTGGGCCGGCGGATTGCTCGGGCAGACGAGCAGCCGCAGATAGCCCTGCCGCACCGGGTCGATGACTTGATTGGGCATCATGCTGGCCGGACCCGCCGTGAGAAAGTCGCCATTGCGCCAATGCTCGTAGAGATCTCGGCGCTCCAGAAACGGCAGCAGCGGCACGATCCAGCTTACCGGATATTGGTCGATGGCATTGCCACCCATCACCGTTTCGGGCGAAAGGCCCAGCGGCTCGCGCCAACCGGGCAGTCGCCCGCCGCTGGAGCTGGCGTATCCGTGCAGGGCGATACCCACGTTGTGAAGCTGGTGATGGCAGGTGTTGCGACGCCCCGACTCGCGCGACTGTTGCACTGCCGGCAGCAACAGGGCCAGTAGCATGCCAATGAGGCTGATAACAACGAGCAGCTCGACCAACGTGAAGCCCCGCCGCGCGGGCGACGGTGTGGACGGAACTGTGGAATGTGACGACAGAATGAAAGCGATCATTGCGATCTCCGAAAAACGTATCAATGGACATAGCAGAATTCGTGAGAATTCTGGCGATAAACTCATCGCGCAGATGGACTGCCCGGCGACCCAATCATCGGGAACGGGCCGTGGAGCGCGATGCGCGGCCTCAGCGGGCGTACAGACCAGACTTCTCACGAAGCCTGCTACGAGCGCGCAAGCCAACATCGCGCAGCGATACAAAACGAGCTACGCTGATCGAAGTTGCGTAGGCGGTCGCCAGAGGGGCGAAGGGTGATTCTCGGGAAGATCGACCGCCGCTTCGGCGAGCCGAGACTGTGGGTCGAGCGATGGCAAGCACACGGCCGCCCGCCAATCGGCCCACTGTGGCGCCGTGCTCTCGGAATTTCCGCGTTCGGGGGCGGACGGAAATGGCAGCCGTTTTCGGCAGTGCGGCCCCTGGCAGGTTGGATGCGACGGCTGTCGGTGCTCGTTCTGATGCGGGCGATCGGCCGAAGCGTCATGGCCGCCGTGCGCTCCTCCGATCATCACGTAGTCGCCGCAACTGGCATCGGCGCCGCGTGGAGCGCAAGCCAAAGCCAGCGCCGCGAAAAGCAGCCCTCGGCAGCCCGACCGCACGAGCATTGCTGTGGCTCGAAGACGCCGCCGCAAAAGATCGGCCATGTGTTTTCGCCACACCGTTGCACGATGAAAGCCCGAAACACGGGCAGATGCCGTCATGTTACTACCGGATTGCGGCACCGTCAACTTTGAGCATCGCCTAACACGGATATACTATAGACATGATAAGGGAGTACAAACCGCAAGTCATGCTGGGAAGATAGCGGACGCGAGAAGCGCCCACTCATGGCGCAAATAGGGCTAAGACCATGAACCACGAACAGCGGGCAAAGAGATCCAGTTTCGTCGAATACCTCAGACGCAGGCAAGCGAAACGTCAACCATCCGGCGAAGTCGTGAACGAAACCAAGCGACAAAACCTCCTGGCACATCGGTTTCTTGTCATGGAACACATCAGCTCCGCCTTGCAAGGACTAAACGTCCCGTATGCGATTATCGGCGGGCACGCCGTAACCTACCACGGACGGCCCCGCATGACCGATCACATCGACCTCTTGGTAGCTCCCGAAGATTTGCAAAATGCCTTCACGCAACTGCAACTCGAACAAGTTTCGCCGCTCAGGAAGGGCGGCTATACCGGCACGACACCAACAGGCGTGCGCATCGACCTGGTCTCTCCCAACCAGCCGTGGGTTGCGCCTGCAATCGCCAACTCGATCTCGACTGCGCATGGTCCAATGGTTAGCAGCCCCTACCTGGTAATCAGCAAGTTATGGGACTCACGTGGTTCGCAGGACGAGACGGATGTGTTGGGCGTGTTGGGGAGGATGGGGGATGATGAGTTGAATGCGACGCGTCAGTTGGTTGCGCAATTTCTGCCGAACGATGTGGACGATCTGAAAAGTCTCATTTCCATGCGTCATTATTGAGCCGCCTGGCAGTCTCGTCCGCGTGAGCCGAGGCAAGCAGTGTCGCATCAGCCAAGCGATTGATTTGAAACCCGCCACCAAGCCATACCGGACTGACGGTTCGCGGCTAGAGTCTCGATGGAACTGGATTGTCGAATTCCATGTTCGCAAACGACTTCTTGGCCTCGTCCGGCGTCAGCAAAAGCAGCAGGCTGATTTCCGAAACGACCTCTTCGGGCAACTTTTCGATGATGGCCCAGAGATCGTCTTCCCTCTCAGCCCGACCTTGCCCACTAAAATCGCGGTCCACGACGCGGACGCGGATCGGCTTGATTGGGGGTGCTTCATCATACTGTCCCTAAGATTGGAGGCTACGCTGCGCCCGATGCGGTAGCCAGCCAGTCGGTCGAGGGTTAAATTGTTGGGCAGGGCGCCCGTCGTAACGGTGAACCGCTGGTCTGCGGCGGTCCGCGAATTAACACATCCGACCTCTCACCGCAATTGGGAAGCCCATCGTCATGCCTCCGAAGTCGACGGCCTTCTCGCGCTATCGCCCGCGAATGTTGACGCTGGCCGTGTTGCTCGCCGTCGCCGCGATCATCGTGCTCGCCAATTTTGCTCCTAGACCTGCCGCGTTGCGCAAGGTGAGCTACGGCTGGCCAATGACCTGGCATTGGCACAACATCATGGTTGCGGCGCCCGCCGTGTTCGTAAGCGGTTGGCAGTATAATGCTGCCAAATTGATGCTCAATTCGGGGATCTGGCTGCTGATGTTGGCGGCGGCCGGGGGCTGCTGCGAGTGGCTGCTGCGTCGATATGGGCTACCGGTCCGGTGGAGCCTGCGCACGATGTTGGCTGCGATCGGGATCATCGCGGCGCTTTGTGCCTGGTTTGTCTCCGCGCGCCGCCAGGCGCAGCTTCAGGATGAGATTGTCGCTTTGGTAGAAAAAAACCAGGGGGCCGTTTACTTCCAACGGCTCGGGCCGAGGTGGCTCGATCTCGTCGGGGCCGACCGCTTTCGCAGGCGAATCGTCGGCATCCGGTATCCGTTTTACACTGACAAACACGACGCCGATTTCAAACGGCTGACGCACCTGCTCGATTTCCGGCAACTGCGAATTCTGAACATTGAATTTGGGTGGCGGCCGCAAGCCAAAGGTCTGAGGCGAATCATGACTGAAGTGACTGCGACGATCGCCAAGCTCCGTCAACTCGAGGAGTTACAATTGGAGGGACCGGTCATCCTCAGCGACCGGCTGGGGTGTCTGGCGAATTCGACGAATTTAAGGTTTCTCTCGTTGTCTATAAATGGCGATGATGAAGATGACCCGGAATACGGACCTCGCGGCGACGGCGGTCAATCGACGCTCTATCGCCTCCCGATGCTGCCGCGGCTCGAAGCACTTGATTTAGACGGTTGGGGCGACAGCGATCAAGACATCCGTCACCTTATCGCCTTTCCCCGTTTGAAGTCGCTGACCCTGCGCTATGCCACTGATGATGACTTGGCGGACTTGGCGTCGCTCGAATCGCTCGAGGAGCTGGAGATCCCGGACTACGCGATGTCGGCCGCGGCGTTCGACTCATTGCACGCGCTCAAACGACTCAAAACGATACATATCTATCCAACGGGAGGATATGCCTGGAAACGCGGCAAGCTCGCGTTAGATCATGACGAAGTTTTGCCGGTTGATGAGCGGGATGTCAAAGACCTCCGGCGTGCGTTGCGAGCGTTTCGGCAAGCGCGACAGGGCATCATCGTCGACACGGATGTCGGCTCACTCGATTGGCACCGCAGACGCCGAGATGCGCTGTCCAGTCGCGGCGTGCCGGCGTTTCTCCGCGAACAAATGACTTTTCCCTTTCTTGGCCATCCGACGCCGGTATTCAGTCAGCCCGCTGGCGGCTAAATTATAGGAAGGCGCTGCGCGCCTCGCGTCGCTCTTTACTTTTCTCTTTCCCGCAATGGACTGCCGATGACCACTCGCCCGTTCGTTCACCTTCACTGCCATAGCCACTTCAGCCTGCTCGACGGCGCCAGCCCGATCGAGGGGCTAGTCGAACGGGCCAAGTCCCAGGGCATGAACGCCCTGGCGCTCACCGATCACGGCAATCTGTATGGGGCGCTGGAGTTCTATCAAAAGGCGAAGGCCGCCGGCATCAACCCCATCTTGGGCTACGAAGCGTACATCGCACCGGGCAGCCGCTTTCAAAAAGATGTCAGCAAAAACGACGAAGCTAGCTACCATCTGACGCTGCTGGCCCAGAATCAAACCGGCTTTAAGAACCTCATCAAGCTCGCCTCGGCCGCGTTTCTCGAAGGGTTTTATCGCAAGCCCCGCATCGATAAGGAGCTGCTGTCCGCTCACAGCGACGGGCTGATCTGCCTCAGCGGCTGCGTGTCGGGCGAATTCAGCCGCGCGCTGCTGCGGAATCAAAACGCCGAACCCGACCTGCGCGGGGCCGAAGAGATCGCCGCCTGGTTTCAGCAGGTTTTCGGCGAGCGATACTTCGTCGAAATCCAGAACAACGGGCTCGAGATCCAGCGGATGGCGCTCGAAGGCGCAGTCGATGTCGCCCGGCGGATGGGCCTGCCGCTGGTGGCCACCAGCGACGCTCATTACGTCAATCGCGAGGACGCCGAAGCCCAGGACGTGCTGCTGTGCATCAACACCGGCAAGTACCGCACCGACGTCAACCGCATGCGGATGGAGGGCGATCAGTTCTATCTGCGCGGCCCTGAAGAGATGTATGCGTCGTTCCCTGGCCTGGAAGAAGCGGTGGGCCAGAGCCAGCGAATCGCCGATTCGGTCAACATCGAGCTGGAGCTGGGCAAGCGACATTTTCCCACGTTCGACGTGCCCGGCGGCAAAACGCCCGCCGACTTTCTGCGCGAGCTGTGCCTCGACGGCCTGAAACGGCGGTACGCCGACGTGCCCGAAATGTGGAGCGACGGCGAGCTGGCCTCCGTGGTCATCGAGCGGCTGGAGCGCGAGCTCGATGTGATCAACCAGCTTGGCTTTCCGAACTACTTTCTGATTGTGTGGGATTTCGTGCGGTTCGCCGCTTCGCGCGATATTCCGGCCACGGCCCGCGGCTCGGGCGTCGGGGCGCTGGTCTCGTATGCCCTGGGCCTCAGCCACGTCTGCCCGCTCAAGTACGACCTGCTCTTCGAGCGGTTTTTGGACATCAGCCGGCTGGAAGCCCCCGATATCGACATCGACTTTTGCAAGGACCGCCGCGGCGAGGTCATCCAATACGTCAAGGACAAATATGGCGAAGAGAACGTCGCCCAGATCGGCACGTTCGGCACGTTGGCGGCACGGGCGGCCATCCGCGACGTCGGCCGGGCGCTGGGCCTGCCTATTCCCCGCGTCGATGCCATCGTGGCGATGGTGCCCGAAACGTTGCACATCACGCTCAAAGAAGCGCTCGAACAGAGCGAAGATCTGAAGAAATCGTATGCTGGCGATCCCGAAGTCCGCGAGCTGCTCGACCTGGCGATGAAGATCGAGGGGCTGGCCCGAAACGTTGGCACGCACGCCGCCGCCGTGGTCATCGCCGACCGCCCGCTGACCGAATACGTGCCGCTGCAGCGCGTGACGGGCAAAGAAGAAATCATCACGCAATGGGCCATGGGCGACGTCGAGCGAGCCGGCCTGCTGAAGATGGATTTTCTCGGCCTGCGCAACCTGACGATTCTCTCAAAGGCCGTCGACCTGATCGAGCAATCGACCGGCACTCGCATCGATCCGTATCGCTTTCCGCTCGACGATCAGCCGACGTTCGCCCTGCTGTGCCGTGGCGAAACGAAGGGCATCTTTCAGCTCGAAAGCGGCGGCATTCGCGACTTGTTGCAGCGGATGAAGCCCGACCATTTCCGCGACATCATCGCCACCAACGCCCTCTATCGCCCCGGCCCGCTCGAAGGCGGCATGGTCGACGACTACATCCAGGTGAAGCACGGCCGCCAGCAGGCCGAGTACAAACACCCGGTGATGAAAGAGATCTTGGAAGAGACCCACGGCGTGATGGTCTACCAGGAGCAGGTGATGCGCATCCTCAACGGGCTGGGCGGCATCGAGCTGTCGAAAGCCTACACCTGCATCAAGGCGATCAGCAAAAAGAAGCTCGAGACCATCGCCAAGTTCCGCGAGCAGTTCGTCGCTGGCTCGGTGGCCCAGGGGCTGGCCAAGGCCGAGGCGGGCGAGCTGTTCGGCATGATCGAAAAATTCGCGGGCTACGGTTTTAACAAGAGCCACTCGACGGCCTACGCCCTGATCGCGTACATGACGGCCTATCTCAAGGCTCATTACCCGGTCGAGTTCATGGCGGCTCTGCTTTCGGGCGACATTCAAGGCCGCAACTTCAAAAAGAAAGATTCGCTCGTCGAGCATCTGGAAGACTGCCGGCGGATGGAGATCGAAGTGCTGCCGCCCGATGTGAACCGTAGCCACGGAGACTTCACGGTCAGCCAGGGCAAGATCGTGTTCGGACTGTCGGCGATCAAGGGTTGCGGCGGGCAGGCGGCCGACGCCGTCACCAGCCAGCGACAGGCGGGCGGGCCGTTCCGCGATTTGTTCGACTTCTGCGAGCGCGTCGACCCGGCCAGCGTCAACCGCACGGCGATCGAATCGCTCATCAAGGCCGGCGCGTTCGATTCGTGCGGCGGGCGGCGCAGCCAATGGATGGCGGTGCTCGACAAGTCCTTGCAGTCGGGCGCCTCGGCCTTGGCCGACCGCCGCAGCGGCCAGCGCGGGCTGTTCGACGAAGTCGAAGAAGAGCCGGCCGCGGCCACGCATGCCGCCCTGCCCGACGTGCCCGAATGGGACGAGCGCCAGCGGCTGGCCAACGAAAAAGAGGTGCTGGGCTTTTATCTTTCCAGTCATCCGCTGGCCGAGTACCAGGCGACGCTCGACACCTACTGCACGCACAGCACCGCGGCGGCGGCCACTTTGTCGCATAAAACTGAGGTGCTTCTGGGCGGCATGCTGGCGGCCATCAAGTTCGCCCACTCGAAAAACCCCAAGCCCGGCGCTCCGAGCAAATACGCCATGTTCGACCTCGAAGACATGTCGGGCATCATGCGCTGCATTGTCTGGCCGAGCGATTTTGTGAAGATCGGCCAGCACGTGCTGGCCGATAAAGTGTTGGCCGTGCGCGGCACCATCGACAAGCGGCCCGGCAGCGAAGAGGCGAATCTGATCGTCAACGAGCTGATTCCGCTGGAAGAATTAGCGGCGCGTTACACCAAGGGCGTCATCATCCGCGTTGACGAGCAGGCGCACGGCGAGAAGGCGCTGGAGCGTCTGCGCGAGATCGTTCGCGGCTATCCCGGCTCTTGCGAGCTGCAGCTTGTCTTGGGTCTGTCCGACGGCAGCCGCGTCGTGTGCCGTTGCGACGGCCTGCGCGTGGAGCTCAACGACGAGATGCGCTCGCGCGTCGAACAATTGCTCGGTCCCGAAAATTTCCGCACCTTCGCCGCGCCGCCTGCCGCAAAGCCCGCCAACGGCCGCGGCAATGGCCATGTTCGGGGGCCGGCGCTGGCGTCTGCCGGCAACGGACATCGGGCCGTTTCGTAGACTGATTGAACAGAAGGCAACCAAGAGAACGAAGGAAGGATCTCGACGTTGGCCTTGAACGTGCGATCATGAATTAACGCGCTCGACGCCGATGAGAAGTTCGGCAGCGGTTATCGCCGCGATGGCCGGCGGCGCGTGGTTCGTTAGAAAACGCTCCAAGTCGAATCGTCGCCGCTCGAAGGCGACGAGAATTGAAGAATCTAAGATGACTCCCAAGGATCCCGCGGCGGGCGCAGCCATTTTCGGCTCTCCTGGATCGCATCCGCGAACTGTTCATCCGGCTCGGGGTGCTGCAGACGCCATTGCGCTAAAAATGCGATCAAGTCTTCGGAATGTTGGGCGGAAGCCACCGGTACGATCCGCGCGACGGGGCGACCCGATTTCAGGAGGATGGTAGCTTCGCCTTTGCTGTGAACATGTTCGACCACGTCCGCTAGACGGCGCGCCGCGTCCTCAATTGTCAGCATAGCTTCACTCATATTTCTAAGTCTAGCATCGAATGGGTCGCGGTGCCATCTCGAGGGAGGACTCTCAAGGCAACATGTGGGGGCGCAGCAAGTCGGAGCCCCGCTCGCGCAGGAGTTGCTCGACGATCTGCTGATCGGATAAGCCTTTGTCGATCATTTTTGCAAGCTGTTGGCGAGTTTGTTTCGCCAGGCCACAGGGTTTTTCATCGCCGGCGTTGCAGGCGGCAAGGGTGTAGAAATGCCCGGCACAGCCGTCGTGCATGCCGCAGGTGCAATAGATTGACGACATGAGCCACTCCAGCCGCTCGGCCGGTTCTTGCGACTTGCCGATTCCAGCAGGTAAATCGTCGTCGCCCAGTTTCGGTGGCGAGGCAAGGCGCACGTTCAAACGCTCGCCGGGCATCGCGGCAAGATCGGCCTCTAACACAAGCTGGGTTCGCTCGCGCCAGGGACGCAGCCGCCGGACCACCGCCGGCGTACTGCGTTCGGCCTCGATTGTCACCCGGTCTTCCGCCTTAAGCGAACGAGCCCACGCCGCGGTCTCGTGATCGACCATGATCTCGACCTCGTGGTGCTGTGGCGAAAAGACGATCAGCGTCGCTGGCAAACCCTCTTCGCTCCAGCGCTTGCGGAGCAGCGCTTGTTGCGCGGCACGCCGCTTTTCGATTGCCGCCTGTACCTCGTCATCTTTGTCCGGAGCATAAAAAGCCTGCTGGCTGGTCTCGTCGGCCAACAGCGAAATGGTCGTCGGCTGCTTCGCGTCATCAGTATCGAACCAGATCCAAACACGCTCGCCCTCCTTAAACTGGTCGAGCCGTCCCCACCAGCCGTCACGCCAGACTTCGGCGTCGCTCCTGAGCCTCCACTCCCGAGGTTCGGTTTCACCATCACCCAATAGCGTGACTCGCCGACGGCGCGCCTCGATCGCCTTCACAATGGCGAATCGCCGCGAGCCGATGTCGAGATTGCCGTGCGGCGGCGCCGTGGCGACCGTTGTGTCATCGAAGGATTTGAAATCGCGCTCCGCGGCCAGCGGCGGTCGTCGTGCCGCGAGAACAAACCAAAACAAGGTCAGGGTGATGAAAGGCTTGAAAGGCATGGCTACTTTTCCGCGACGTGGGTTGTTTCCAGGTGCGTGCATAATCAGAATAGTGGTCGTCCGCCCGACTGAGGTGCTTGATGGATCGCTCGCAATTTGCTCAGTGCCTGCTCGATGCTGTCATCAATGCCGTGGGTGAATTCCGCAAGCGTCGCCCAAGCGAATCGCCCTACGGTTTTGCCATCATTTGTGATCAATGCGGACACCATGTTTGCTTCGCGATTGCCACCGAAGAAGCCCTGCATCAAACCGCCGCCAAGTATAATGAACTGGGCTATCGCTATCAAAGTTTTGAATGGCAACGAATTGACAATACCAAGGAGCTCGCGGTGTGGCTCCGTTGGGCGAACCCGGATGACGGTTGGCGTTACGGCGAGTTCTCGCCTGACATTACAGCAAGTTTGAGCCAACTTGTCACCGAGGGCGCCTTTGGCGAGCACGGAGCGCAACTCGAAGAATTTTACACAGACGTGTTGGCGTTGTTGCAGACCAGGCCGGAGTGGCGAGCGATCCAAGATGCGAAATCCCTCATCGTTGGGGTCAGTCACGGTGAGGATCCGCAGGACTTCCTTCGCACCGCTACCCGCTGCAACCCTTTTAATGTCGTTCGACAGCTTTGGGCTGAGAAGTGGCAGGCAGACGAACACGAATCGCGGATCGCAGCCCCGAACTGAAATCCGCTCTTGCGGCGCGTCAACCTCCGAAGCTGTCCCGAGCGTGGCGACCATGTTACTTCCCTTTCCGCGGCGAGCGATGACCCAAGAAATTATCAGGAGCACCATGTTCTCCATAATGTTGCTCATGGCGTTCGTTCATCGCCTCGCGGCAGGCGACGAAATGGCGATCAGCTCGATGGAGGCCCTGCCACGATTAACGGAAGAGAAAATAACGGCTCAGCTCGCCGACGGCAAAATGGGGCGAGCGGTGAGGCTCAGCTTCGACGACGGCTGCCAGAACGTCTATGCGCAAACTTCCACGCGCGGCACGCCCGAGTGGGACAAAGCCGACGGCTTTTCGTTCTGGGTCAAGGGAGATGGCTCCGACCATCTGGGCGGCATCGAGCTGGTTTGGAACGACGACTATGCCCTGCGCTATGCGTTCGCGTTCCCCATTAACCACACCGACTGGCGAAAGGTCGTCGTCCATTGGCGCGATCTCGTGCCCGAAACGGCGAACCCCGCGGCGCTGCCCATCGATCCACACCGTGGCAACGCGCCCTCGAAGCTAGGAGCGATTTGGTTTGGCAAATGGTGGTACTGGCGAGATTATGCAGCCCACTCATACACGATCGACGAGATCCGGCTCGAGACCTCACTACCCGACGACGATCGCGATCTGCGGCCCTCTGGCAGGCCGCTCGCTCGCGTCAAGGCGAAAATCTCGCGAAAGGAACCGGTCAAAATCGTGCTCATGGGCGACTCGCTGACCGACGTGCACCATCGGGCCAATCGCGAGCAGAATTGGCCGGCCATGCTCGCAGCGAGGTTGACCGCCGCGGGCGTAAAGCCGACTATGGTCAACACGGCCATCGGCGGCACCGAGCTGCGGCAGAACATCGTATTGATTCCACACTGGTCGGACGAGCATGCCGACGCCGATCTGGTGATCGTCTGTTTCGGCGGCAACGATTGGTCGTCCGGCATGCGCGGCCCGCTCTTTGAACCGACGTGCGTGACAGCCATTGAGGCCATTCGCCGCGCCACTCAAGGCGGCGCCGACGTGCTGCTCTGCACCACCTGCCCGAGTGTGGAACGCTGGGACACGATGGCCGAGCTTTCCGCCGCTTGCCGCGCCGCGGCCCGCTCGCAGAACGCTGGGCTGGCCGACATCGGCGCCGCCTTTCACGCCGCCGGCAAGACGGCCGAAGAGCGCAGCACTCTTTTCGTCTCCGACAAAACCCATCTCGCGCCGGCCGGGCATCGGCTGTTCGCGGATTCGGTTTTCAGCATTTTGGCCGATCAGGGCCAATAAATTCGGCACTTCGGCAAAGCCGTGCTGATTTGGATAAGCCCGGCATCGGTGGTCTGGGTGTCGATAAGAGAGAGCTCTCGCAGGCCCGTTAACCCGTGCAGGTGAGCAAGCCCAGCATCCGTAATTTGAGTGTTATTAAGATAAAGGTATTGCAGACCCGTCAGGCCTTGCAAGTGCGCGAGCCCAACATCTGTGACTTGAGTGTCGCTGAGAGAAAGGTCTTGCAATCGTTTGAGGATTGGCAAATTGGCCAGCCCGGCATCCGCGACTTGAGTGTCGCTTATATAAACGCGTTGCAGGTCCCTCAGGCGGTGCAGGTGGGCCAGCCCATCATTTTTGACTTGTGTGCCAACGAGAGAAAGCTCTTGTAGGCGCGTCAGCCCTTGCAAGTGAGACAGTCCTGCATCCGTGACCTGAGTCCCATGGAGAGAAAGCTCTTGTAGTTCCGTCAGCCCTTGCAAGTGAGACAGTCCTGCATCCGTGACCTTGGTATACTCAAGAGACAACTCTTGCAGTCCCGTCAGCCGCTGCAGATGCGCCAACCCGGCATCCGTAACTTGAGTATTATCGAGCCATAGAGATTGCAAGCTCGACAGATCTTGCAATTGCGCAAGCCCAGCATCCGTGACTTGGGTGTTATCGAGCCAAAGAAGTTGCAGGCCCGTCAGCTCGGGCAAGGGCGCCAGCCCAGCATCAGTGAGCTGAGTGCTGCCGAGATCAACCCGGTCAACCTCGTCAAAATACATCTTTGGTAGCCAGGGTCGCAGTACGGCTACGGGGAATGAATCATCATTCGCGGGCTTGTCCGCGTAGGACACACTGCCACCGAGGGCCTCAATTGCGACCACGGCCCGCCGCTTCCGCTCCAGCGGGACGACCCACAGGCTCAAGGCCAAGCACACGAGGAACACGAAGAAAAGCGCGGAGCGCAACGAGAACTGCGACCATCGCCGTTTCGGTGTTAGTTTCATCATCGAGGCCATACCTGCCAGCAGGAAATTCGATCGAGCGACGCGGCTTTCGTCGACCGGTTTGAGCCGGGGCACATGGGGGTAATTCAGGTGCCGCTCAAGAGCCGCGAAGAGCAGCAACGGCAAGATCGCGTCTGCCCGATGAATAAACAGACCCATCGGTCCAGAAACATCGTGTCGCCGCTACGCGCCTAGCGGATTGTCCATCTTTTCCCACTTGAAATCCGACCGCCACGAATTGTCGCTCTGTACGTATTTTAGGAACGCCGCGGCGACTTGCGATCCCAGGACCGGTATATCAACAACTTCATAATGCGCGTCGAGCGAGCCCTCTTGATATTCGAGCCAATAGCCGTCGCACTCCGGCGATATACGTTTGCATTGAATGTATGTGGCAGGGCCGCTGCCTAAAATTGCGAACTCCTCAGCCTCGATGCCGCTGCGAATGTCGGCCTCGGTTGGGTGTTCGATAACTCGTCCCGATGCAAGCTCCAGCGTCATTGGTTTACCTCGTTACGGATATCAGTTAGGCACGTACCGTCCCGATAATTTGCTCCCTCCCCGTTCGCCCGCGATTCAGAATGCCGTCAGTCGCTCACCAGCCGCCGCTCGCGCCGGCGCCGGAGGAGTGGCCGCCTGCCGCACCGGCGTCGAACGATGTGAATGAGGTCGATGGTGCGGAAGGAGTCGATGCTCCAGAGGCCCAGAGCGCGGTCGAGGCGGTGGTGGTGTCGGTCAACATCGGCGTGCCGTGCGTGCGAACGTTCCGATACTGGCAGTTGTGGCAAAAATCCTCGATTTCGATCAAGCCGCCCTGCGAATAGGTCGCGGCGCGAACAGTGCGCTTGACGCTGCTCTTGGTTTTCGAGCGGCACTGCGGACAGCGCGAATAACGCGTGAAGAACGCGCCGTAACGGAATTTTTGGGTCTGGCCGCAGACGCCGCACGACCAGACGTCGTAGTCGACGCTGCCGAGGCGCTCTTCGGTCCGCTCGCCCGGCGTCAGGTATTGGTCGTCGGCCGCTTCGCTCAAGCGGGTCATCGGCGCACCGCAACCCACGCATTGCCGGACATGATATCGCCATAGTTTCCGCGCGCCAAAAATGACCGCGGCCACGCCGCCCGTCCCGCCGAAAAGCCAGGCGAGCGGGCCGATCGGCGAACGATGCTGCGGCACGGCGGCAACCCGCTGGACGACGACCGGAGGCGCCGGCGGAGGGGGATTTGCGATGGCCGGAGCAGGCAGCACGGGCGCGGGTCGTTGGTCGGCGATCACGGGCGCCTCGGCTTGCAGCGGTTCTAGGCTTACGCCAAGAATTTGCTCGGCGCATGCCCGAGCCCCGTGGAAGACGGCCGCACCTGGGTCGCCCTGCTTGAATTTCGGCAGAATGACGTCCTGCATGATCTGGCGGCTGGCTTGCACCTGAGCGTCAGTGCTGACTCCATCGCCCAGAATGATTTCGGCCTTGCGGTCGTCGAGCGCGGCAAATACGAGCACGCCATTGCTCTTGCCGGCCTGGCCGATCTGCCAGCGGTTGTACAGATCGGTGGCAAATTGGTGCGGATCGACACCCTGCGTTGAGCCGATCACAACCACCATCAATTGGGCGCCGGTCTGCTGTTGCACCTGATCGCCCAAGCGATTCAGTGCAGTGACGGTATCGGGCGGAATGCGGCCGGTGAGATCGGTCGTCCAGCCCGTGGGACGCGGATTGGGAATTTCGTCCAGACCGACGCCCAACGCCGCCGCACTGCATGCGACGCCAGCTAACAACGATGCCAGGCTCAACACACTGAAGTGAAACGTTGCGCGTGCGAGTCGCGGGTACTGCGTCAAACCGCTCATGGCGCTCGTCTCGCGTGGCGTAGAATCTTGCCGTTTAACCTAGCACCCTTGGATTCACGAAGCAAGCAATGCGGCCTTCCGGTGGTGTCGCAAAGTTGAGTTGGTCCGGGCGAACAGCCACCAACCCGAAGCGTAAGCGAGGCAGAATCAGGCATTTCCTCGCTTACGCTTCGGGTTAATGTGGGCGACCAGCTCAACTTTGCGACACCACCGGGCTTCCGGGGCAGCACGTTGTCAGCGGGCGGCCCGCGAAGGATAATATTGCGGGGCGCCGCCAAATATGTTGAGCGTTCGTTCATGCTGGTTGCCATCAAAGAGCCGGGCCGCGGGTGTTGGTTCGTCGTCTATGTCACGTTCGTCGTGGCGGGCGCAGCGTACGCGAGTGGCGCCGGCGGCGCAGAAACGCTGCAGATTGAGGTGCGCGAGACGGCCGGCATCAGACGATTTGGTTATCCCGTCGCAGTCAAGCTGCCGGAGCTTTCGATGGGCGGCGCGAAGGCACGCTTTCGCTTGCGCGAAGGCGCCAAGCCGGCGCCGGCGCAATTCCGTCAGGAATCAACCGACGGCGGCATCGCCGAATGGTGGCTCGACTTCAATCTGAGCATGAGGCCCAACGAAGTCCGGACCCTGACGCTGGAATATGGGCCGGACGTCGCGGTGGATGCTGAGCCGCGCGGTCTCGAACTGAAACAAACGGTCGACGGATTTGAGATTCGCAACCGTCCGCACCTCACCTGGACCGCCGGGCGAGATCTGCTCAGCCTGGTGAAATCGGTCGACGCCGGCGATTTGCAATACTTGCGCGGCGAGGGAGTGCGCCTGGCAATCGAGGGGCCAAACGGGGCGCTTCACGCACGGGATGTCGAAACGGCCGCCACGCGCGTCATTCGCTCCGGCCCCCTGGCAGTTGCGATTCGGTACGAGTTTGCACCGACGGCAGGCCCGCTCGCAGAGACAAGGTCGACGGTTGACCTTACGTTTCCTGTATCGAAGAGCTGGGTGCAAGTCGACTGGAAAATCGACGATGCGCGGCAAGCCGTGCGGTCGGTGCGCGCCGAAATTGCACAGAAGCTCGCGGGGCCGACCGACGAGGAGCCGACATTGGTCGATTTCGGCGCTTCGTCGCTGGTTTACATGTCGCTTGGTCCGGAGGCCAGAGGCAAGCTGCAAGCAAGCCGCGCGGCGGCTCAGCCGAACGGACCACTGCGAAAATCTTGGGAAGTGCTGCGGGGCGACAAAAACGGCTTTGAGCCTTTCGTTGTTCAAGCCGCCGGCCATGCTCATGCTGAGGCGGAAGGCTGGGCACATATCATGGACCGCACTCGGTGCCTAGCGCTCGCCGTGGACGAGTTTGGCGATGTCGGCGAGGATTCGATCGAGCTTACTGCGAAGGGCGACATAACACTGGCGCGCAAGTTCAGCACCGCTGGACCGGATCGCCCCGTCACAAAGAGTTTTCGGTTTTGGTTGCACTTTGTTGGGTTCCCTCCACACGTCACGGCGGCAACCAGCCCGCAGTCGATGCTATCGCCGTTGACGGTGCGGATCAGCAAACCATAGTGTCATGGATTCTCCGATCGTTCTTCCGCGACCTCTTGCCTTAAACCGGCACCATGAATCGACGCAACTTCCTCGTCGCGACCGCCGCTACGCTGCTCGCGAAAACCCTGCAAGCCGCCGAGCCGCCGAAGGTGGCACGGATCACGCGCGTGGTCGGGTTCAACCTGACGAGCCGCCGCAACAAGTTGGCGGGCAAGAACGCCCGGCTCGATGTGCACGGCGACCGCGGCCACGATCGAATGCTGCGGATTTACACCGACCAGGGCGTCGAAGGCATCGGCAATTGCTCGTCCAGCAAAGAAGCCGCGGCTGAGTTGCTGGGCAAGAATCCGCTCAGTTTCTTTCGGGCCGACGAGCGACGCACGGCGGGGCCTTTAGGCGCGGGCACAATGCCGCTGTGGGACCTGACGGGCAAGCTCTTGAAGAAGCCCGTCTATGAGCTGCTCGGCGGCGGAGGCGCGGAAAAAGTGCCGGCCTACGATGGATCGATCTATTTCGCCGACCTGCTGCCGCAATACGCCGATCGCTGGGCCGACCGATTTCGCGAAGAGATCGACATGGGGCTGAAACTTGGCCATCGAGGGTTCAAGATCAAAGTCGGTCGCGGTTTTAAATGGATGCCGCGGCAAGAAGGCGACCACCGCGATGTGGAGGTTGTCAAGCTCATTCGCAAGCATGCCGGCCCGGACGTGTTGGTAGGCGTCGACGCCAACAACGGCTATGACCTGGCCGGCGCCAAGCGGTTTCTCGAGGAAGTCGCCGACGAAAAACTGGCCTTCGCCGAAGAGCTCTTTCCTGAAACCGTCGAGCAATGTCTGGAACTGAAAGCGTTCATCCGCCAGCGCGGTTGGCGCACGCTGGTGGCCGACGGCGAGACGCAACATGAGCTGGCTGCATATCTGCCGTTTATGACAGCCAAGGCCATCGATGTCTTTCAGGGCGACATGAACCATTTCGGTCTCGACGGCATTCTGGCCGAGGCCGACATGGCCAATGCGCACGGCGGGCGGATCGCTCCTCACAACTGGGGCTCGCTGATCGGTTTCTATATGGAACTGCACGTGGGGCGGGCGGTCAGCAATTTCTACCGCGCCGAACACGACCCGTTGGCCAGTAGCGTGATCGTGGCCGAGGGCTACCAGATCAAGGACGGCGTGGCCACCGTGCCCGACGCGCCGGGTTTTGGGCTGTCGATCGATGAAGCGGCGTTCGCACGCGAGGCGGAAATACGGTTCGACGTGCGTGCCTGAGAAGGTAGCAGAATTCGTGAGAATTCTGGCAGTAACGGCCCCATAGGCGCGTGAGCTTATGTTCGCACCGCGGCGAAGATGCTCATTGCCACTATCCCGACAAGAATGAGCGCATAGAGCGTCAGCAGTAACACGGCCACGATGCCACAAAATCGCCAAAACGATTTCTGGGCGCTCAGGGCCGCTTCGAGATCGGCCAAGCGTTGGCTCCGCGTCAAATCGCGAATGCGTGCCGCATAACGCAACAAATACATACTAGGAAAAAAATAGAGCACTCCAAAAAGCAGCGTGACTAAGCCTCCGCCCATCGCTTCACCGGCCTTCTGGGGGCTCCCTTGGGTGAACGCCAACGCGGCCTGGCAAAAGCCGATGAAGCTGACGATTGCCGTGCCGATGAACCCCAGAATGCTAAACAACAACACCCAGGGGCGGGTCTGGCGAAGCGACTCGATCACCGGCCCGCTCGTCCAAGCCAGGGGCATCTGTAGCTCGGACACCGGTGAGGCGTAAGGATTCGGCTCAGGCGGATGAAGCTCCGAGGCGGTCATGAGGGCACCTGTTTTCGTTATCTTGCCGCGACGGCGGCATTATAGGGCGGCTGCGGACGCGAAGAAATGACCGCGCCGGAATTCCGCAAAATTCGGCCAAAGTTTCCCAGGGCAAGCTGCCGAACAAAAGGCCCGGAAAACTCTCTTCTCTCGTCGGTCTCGGCACGGGTGCTTCGGGCAAGATGTTCAAACTGCGCCGGTCTAGCGGCTGTGTCCTGCCTTCGGCGAGTTCGCCAGACCTCCCAGAAGACGGCGGCGCCGTCGACCACGAGCTCACGCTGCTGGTGCCGTCGTTCGACGAGGAGCGGCGGTTGCCCGGAACCTTGGCGGGAATCGGCGAATTCCTGGATGATTGGGGAATCGACTACCGCGTGGTGGTGATCGACGATGGCAGCGCTGATGGCACGGCAGCGGTCAGCAGGCGGTTTGGGCCGCGTTTCTCGACGCTGGAGCTGGGCCGGCGATGCGGCAAAGGCGCGGCCGTGCGACAGGGCATGCTGGCCGCCACGGGGCGCGTCGTGGCGTTCACTGACGCCGATCTGCCGTACGACTTGTCCGCGTTGCGGTCCGCATATCAACATATCGAAACCGGCGATTGCGAAGCGGTGTTCGGCGCCCGCGACATGGCCGGCGCCGCCTACGACGCGCGCCGCCGGTTCTCGCGGATCGCCGCCAGCGCCGCGTTTCGCCAGGTGGTGAAGCTGACGATTTCGCGCGAAGTGACCGACACTCAATGCGGGCTGAAAGCCTTTAGCCGCCGCGCGGCGCGAGAGATTTTTTCGCGCACCACGCTCGACGGCTTTGCGTTCGACGCCGAGGTAGTACTGCTGTGCCACCGGCTCGGTTTGCCGTTTCGACGTGTGCCGGTGCGGCTGGTCAACGAATATTCTTCGACCTTGTCGCTTTCGCGACATAGCGGCCGGATGCTGCGCGACGTGCTTTGGCTGGCCTGGCGCGATCGGCTATCGGGCCGCCGCCCGCCGCCCGTGCGTACCTGGCCGGCGACCGGCGCGCCTCGCTCCGACGAACCACGACGGGCGGCGTGAGGGACGAGGGGGCGAGGGTCGAGGGGCCGAGCAGACGAGGGGGCGACAGCGCGAGGGGGCGACACGGCGAACATTTATGCACGAACAGACCCTGACCCCCGACCCCCGACCCCTGACCCCTG
>DATFDL010000080.1:0-10035 GCA_035252155.1 Pirellulales bacterium
AGCCTGCGTGAGCGCGAAAAGGCTTTACCGCCCAAGGAAGCGACCAAGGTGATCACCATTCGTCTGCCGGAAAGCCTGCACGACGCCTTGACGACCGAGGCCCATGAACGGCGGACCAGCGTCAACAAGCTCTGCATCTCGAAGCTGTTGAAACTGGTCGAAGAAGAATTGGTCCCCAACAAAAAGAAGAAACCGTCGCCAGCGAGAGAAAGAGAAAAGCAAGCGATCGAAAAATAGCGTGTTCAGAGCGGACCTGTAAGCCGGGTTTTGTCCCTGGTCCGTTGCCGGCCGCAGGGGATGGCCATTTCTCTAGGCGGTCGATTGCTCGGCCGCTCGAGCAGCCTACCCGGAAGTCGGTGGCGGGCCGGACCAGCCCGCAGCCACGCCGCGCGGCCGATGGGCCGCGCGGGGGCGTTGCTTCCTGTTTGGCTTTGCTCCGGGCGGGGTTTGCCTAGCCAGGCTGGTCGCCCAGCCTGCTGGTGAGCTCTTACCTCACCGTTTCACCCTTACCGCGCGGGACGAGCCCGCGCGGCGGTTTGCTTTCTGTTGCACTTTCCCTGGCCTTGCGGCCGGTGGGCGTTACCCACCGCCCTGTCCTGCAGAGCCCGGACTTTCCTCCCGCCGAAGGCGGACCTTCGGCCGGCGGCCATCCAGTCCGCTCTGAACACGATTTGTCGATCGCCTGCCGGCAAGTTCCTGCCGCTGGCGTATCGCTCACCCGAATCATTATAAAACATGGCCGGACTGTTTTGAACGGAGAAAAACATGTCAGACGTAACGCACCCACTCGTGGAAGAAGCCTCCCCCGAAGCGATTGCGGCGAAAATCGATCGGATCATGTTCGAGCTCGATGCGGGCAGCAGGCGGTTGCCCGTCGACGCCATTCGCGCGGCGCGCCTCCATCGCGAGTTGATGATTCCGCGGCTGATCGCCGCGATCCGCGATGCGACGGCTCGCGCACGCGAGGGAAATCTGCCCAAAGGAGAAGCTCACTTCTTCGCCCTTTTTCTGCTGATCGAGTTCAAGGCCGAAGAGGCATTTCCAGCAATTGTCGAGGCATTCTCATTGCCTGGTGAATGGTCCTACGACTTATTTGGCGAAGCGATTCATTCCACCTGGACCATTGCGCTGGCGCTCTTCGCGGCCGAGCGTCCCGAGTTTATCGATGGGTTGATTTCCGATCGCGCCTTGAACCAATATGTCCGGTGGAACGCGGCGGAAACTTACGTGCTTCTGGTGCGCGACGGGCGATTGACGCGAGCGGAGGCGGTCGAGCGTTTGCGGCGACTCTTGAGAGACGCCACCGAACAGGAAGATACCGAAGTCGCCGGCGGTCTTGTCTGCGTCCTGCTTTCGTTCGCGCCGGTCGAAGCGCTGGACGACCTTCGCCAGGCGTTCGACCTGGAAGTCGTTGATACCTACTTGGTCGACTGGGACAGTGTTGAGCGCAGTATCGACAAAGCCGCCGACGAGATGCAGCGGGCGCTGGACCGTTGCCCTCCGACAGAGGTCGACACCATCGAGGAGTTGCAGCATTGGGCGGCTTTCAGCGAAGAACCATCCAAGTGGCCCGTGCCGCCGCCAGTTCATACAGTCCATATCTCGTCGCCGCTCGAGATGTCCATTTCTTCACCGCCAGACGCAACCTCGTTCCCAGCGCCTCTTGAGCCGCTGGCGTCACCCGTCGAACCCCGGGGCGATCGCGTCGGCCGCAATGACCCGTGCCCGTGTGGCAGTGGCAAAAAGTTCAAAAAGTGCTGTGGCGGGCGTAACTGATCGGTCGGGCCACGGACATCAACTTGCGAGCATCGCGCGGTGCATCTAGACTTTTTAGAATAATACAGTGATGCGGGGCAGCCCGCCGCCCCCCCGCCCGATAAACTCCATTCGCGAGATCTGCATGCTTGTTCGTCCAGAGGCCGATTGCTCCCACCGCCGCACGATGTGTTTTTGGTTCGTCCTGGCGTTGCTGGGTTGTTTTTGTCCGGCGTCTGCTGTTGCTGAGCCCCAGTACCCGCCCTCGCTGGTGGCGCCGACCGAGCCGCTTACGCCTGACGAAGAACAAGCGAAGTTTCATCTGCCGCCCGGCTTCAGCATCGAGCTGATTGCCAGCGAACCGGCGATCCATAAGCCGATGAATCTGAACTTCGACAGCCGCGGCCGGCTCTATGTGACCAGCTCGTTGGAGTACCCGTTCCCGGTGCGCGATGGCAAGCCAAGCCGCGACACGCTGCACGTGCTGGCCGATCACGACCGCGATGGACGTTTTGAAACGGTCACACAGGTGATCGGTGGGCTGAACATTCCTATCGGCGTCACGCCGGTCGCCGACGGCGCGATCTATTACACCATTCCGAATATCTATCGTTGGACCGGCGATGTCGAACAGCCCGACGGCCAGCCGGGCAAGCTGCTCTATGGCACCTTCGGCTCTCAAGACACCCACGGCATGGCCAGCTCATTCACTCGCTGGATCGACGGCTGGATCTATGCGTGCCATGGCTTCGCGAACACCTCGAATGTTTCCGGGGCCGACCGTCGGCAGTTCACCATGCAGTCGGGCAACACCTTTCGCATGCGTGCCGACGGTTCGCACGCCGAGCAGGTCACGCACGGGCAGGTCAACCCGTTCGGCCTCTGCTTCGATCCGTTGGGCAATCTTTACTCGGCCGATTGCCATTCGATGCCGATCTATCAACTGCTGCGCGGGGCGTATTATCCCAGCTTCGGCAAGCCGCACGATGGCCTCGACTTCGGCCCCACGATGATCGGGCATAGTCACGGCTCGACCGGCATCGCGGGCGTTGTGTACTACGCGGCCGAACATTTTCCGGCCGAGTACCGCGACACGGTCTTCATCGGCAACCCCGTGACCGGCCGTGTCAACCACGATCGGCTGCAGTCGCACGGCTCGACGTTCGAGGCCATCGAGCAGCCCGACTTCATCACGTGCGACGATCCTTGGTTCCGCCCCGTCGATTTGAAGCTGGGACCCGATGGCGCGCTCTACATCGCCGACTTTTACAACCGGATCATCGGACACTACGAGGTGCCGTTGACGCATCCCGGCCGCGATCGGCACCGGGGCCGCATCTGGCGAGTGTCGTATCGCAAAGAGGCCGGAGGCCAGAGGTCAGAGGCCAGGGAGACGGCGCCGCCGGACCTGTCACTTTGGTCAACCGCGCAGTTGATCGAGCTGTTAGGCGACGCGAATCTCAGCGTCCGGGTGCTGGCCACCGAAGAGTTGGCGACACGGGCGGAGCTTTCTCCAGCCGAGTTGTTGCCCGAGGGCGATGACGAAACAAGCGCACGGCGACGGGCGCACGGGCTGTGGCTCGTCGAGCGGCGCGTGCCGGGCGGGCTCGATGCCAGCGCGATCGAGCGATTGGCCGGTGACCCCTCCCGGCTGGTGCGAGTGCATCTGATCAAGGCGTTGGCCGAGCGGTCCGATTGGTCGAAGGGGTCGGTCGATATCGCCGCGCTGGTGCGAGGCAGGTTGACCGACGCCGATCCGTTCGTGCGCCGAGCGGCGGCTGACGCGCTGGGCAGGCATCCGCGCGTCGAATCGATCGAGCCGCTTTTGAAGCTCTGGTCGGCCACGCCTGCCGATGACACACACTTGATTCATGTGGTGCGAATGGCTCTACGCGATCATTTGCTGACCGAAGACATGTATGGTCGCCTGACCGGGCTCACCGCTGCCAATGAATCGTATGCCGATCGGTTGGCCGAGGTCAGCCTCGGTGCGCCGACACCCGACGCGGCTGAATACCTCTTTGCCCATCTCAAACGTCGCGGTGATGCCGCGCCGCGCATCGCCACTTTCGCACATCACATCGCCCGCTATTTACCACAGGAAGCCTTGCAGCCGTTTTATGTCTGGGCTGAGGGCCGGAGGGAAGGTGATCTCGCGCAGGCGCGCGACCTCGTGTTGGCGGTCGAGCACGGTTTGCAAGAGCGCGGCGCGGCGCCGCCCGATCACCTGACCCGTTGGTCGGCCGACGTGGCTCGTCAGTTGCTCGCGGCCGATTCGCAGCCGCTGGTGCAGGGCGGCATCGCGTTGGTCCGCGAGCTGAAGCTGAGCGGATTGCAACAGGAACTGGCCGAGCTTGCGACGGCGCACGACAAACCGGTCGAATTGCGGTCGGCGGCCGTCGATGCCTGCGTGGCCAACGACTCGGGCCGCTCGATCGCGCTGCTGCGCACGCTGTTGGGCAAGGCCAATGAGTCGCTGCCGCTGCGGCAAAAAGCGGCGGGGGCACTGGCGAACCTGGGTCAACCCGCCGCGCGCGAGGCGCTGCTGGCCGAGCTGCGCACCGCCGCCGACCGGCTGGCGATCGAAATCGCCGCTGCGCTGGCCCTCAAGCCGGAGGGTGCGGAGGCTCTGTTAAACGAAGTCTCGGCCGGCAAGGCCTCGCCGCGGCTCTTGATCGAGCGCGTGGTGCGCGAACGCCTGGCGGCGGCCAAGTTGCCGAATCTCGATGAGCAGTTGGCCAAACTAACTGCCGACTTGCCGCCCGCCGATGAGCGGATCGCACAGCTCATCGCCGCCCGGCGCGAAACGTTCGCCAAAGCCCAAACCAACGCGGCCGTGGGGCAGCAAGTTTTTGCAAAAACCTGCTCCGGCTGCCATCGCGTAGCCGGCCAGGGCGCCAAGATCGGTCCCGATCTCGACGGCGTGGGTCTGCGCGGAGTCGATCGTTTGCTCGAAGACATACTCGATCCTAGTCGAAACGTCGATCAGGCGTTTCGGGCAACCGTGGTCAGCACCAGCGAGGGTCTGACACTCTCGGGCCTGGTGCTACGTGAGGAAGGCGCTGTGTTGGTGCTGGCCGACGCACAAGGAAAGGAAGTCCGCGTCCCGATCGCCGAAATCGACGAGCGGGCCGTCACCAAGCTTTCGCCGATGCCGAACAACGTAGCCGACCTGGTGCCCGAAAACGATCTCGTTAACTTGCTTGCCTTTTTATTGTCGCAGCGGCAGAAGGGTGAATAGCAATCCGGCGATGCCCCGGCGTTACGGCGGTAGTCCCGGCCCTTGTGGCCGGCAGCGGGTGTCGAAACCGCCGGGCACAAGGTCCGGAGCTACCGGTGGAACCGACTGAAACGCATCACACCGTGACGGCCTCGTTCATCTTTCTCACTTGCCAGGTTGGCGCCGAGGGGGCGGTCAAACGTGAATTGGCCCGGCAATGGCCGGCCTTTCGCTTCGCCTTTTCGCGGCCGGGCTTCTTGACGTTCAAGCTGCCGCCCGACGCCGCCCTGGCCGACGACTTCGACCTGCACGGCATTTTTGCCCGTAGCTACGGTTTCTCTTTGGGCAAAGTGGTCGGAGCGACGACCGACGAGCTCGCGGCCGAAGCGATACGTCTTGCGGCGGGGCGCACGTTTGAGCGGCTGCACGTCTTTCCGCGCGACACGGCGGCGCCAGGCGAGCATGATTTTGAGGCGGGCTTTACGCCGAACTCGCGCGAGGCCGAGGCGGCCCTGCGACGCGCGTGGGCTGCGGCCATGCCCATGCCGCCGCCCCAGCGCCGCCTGGCACGGCCGGGCGACCTGGTGCTCGATTGCGTGCTGGTCGAGCCGAATGAGTGGTGGCTCGGCTGGCATCGCGCCCGCGGTTGGGCTTCGCGCCGGCCGGGTGGACTTAAGCGTCTGCGCCTGCCCGACGACGCCGTGTCGAGGGCGTACCTGAAAATGGAGGAGGCGCTCCGTTGGTCGCGGCTGCCGATCGAGGCGGGCCAGCGGGCGGTCGAGCTCGGTTGCTCGCCGGGCGGATCGTGCCAGGCGCTGCTTCGTCGGCGGTTGCAGGTGACGGGCGTCGATCCGGCCGAGATGCATCCGGCGGTGCTGGCTGATCCGCATTTCATTCACGTGCGTAAGCGGGCGGCCGATGTGCGGCGGCGCGATTTCCGCGGCGTCGATTGGTTGCTGGCCGATATGAACGTCGCCCCGGCGTTTACGCTCGATACCGTCGAGGCGATCGCGCGGCATCCGAGCGTCAACGTACGTGGGCTGCTCCTGATGCTCAAATTGATCGATTGGCGATTGGCCGATGACGCGCCGGCATACCTTAGGCGGATCCGCTCGTGGGGCTTTCCGTATGTTCGCGCTCGGCAACTTCAATACAACCGCCAAGAGTTTTGCGTCGCCGCGCTACGCCATAAGCCGCGGCCTAGAGTGCGCGGACACAGGTAAACGCTGCGCGGCGGTCTGTTGTGTGGACCGAGTGAAGCGAGTCCCACCTTCGCCAGATTGGCCTCTAATCTTCCGCGCTGGCCGAATGCTGGGATTCGCGAGCTCGTCCTATCCTACGTGCATAATCCGCATTGACATTCAAAACCGGAAATGGCGGGAGCCGGCATGTGGCACAGCCGCCCTCGGCTGTGCATCGCCGACGCAGTCGGCGTCGCGGAACCAGCCGAAGGCGGCTGGTCCACATGCCGGTTTCGAACGTCAAAACGATCAGAGCCGTGCAGTCTGCGGTCTAATTCGTCAACCGCACGCGCCGCACCTTGCCCGAAAAGCGTTGGTCCCAGGAGTTCACGCCCCCGACCCAGCAGAGCATGGGGCGGTCGATCGCCGGCACGAAGTTTAGCACGCCCGAGGCCGCCGGTTCGCCGTCGAGCTCGACGGTCACCGAACGATCGGAGTCGCGATAGTTGACTCGCACGTGTTTCCAGCGCCGGCTGTCTTGGGCGTTGAGCGGACAGGTAAGCTCATAGCTCGCCGTTTCATCACCAGAGTCGCTGACGCGCACATACAATCGCCCGTCGTCGAGAAGGCTGACCACAATAGGATCGCGGCCACCGCGATCGTCGCCGATAAAAAATGCCACGCCGGGCGAAGTGATGTCGCGTGCCAAGAACTCCAACGTCAACACCCACGATTTGCCGATGTCGAACGTCTTGCCCAGGTCGAATGACTTCGACGCGCTGGTGCAGTCGATTTCCTCGTCGACCTCGACGCCCAGTCGGAGCCGTTCGAGCCACCGCAAGGGCCGCGCTTGAAACGCGCCGCTACCGCCGATTTCGGCGATGCGCTCGTCGGCCTGCTGGCGGTCGTCGCCGCGGCAGGCCGGCGCGGCCAGCTCGTACCATTCCAAGGCGCGCGATTGGCAGGCCAGCTTCGTTTCGTCCTTCGACCCCGCGGCCCACTCGAACCAGGCCTGCGCCAGGCCCAGGCGGGCCGACGGCTCGACCGGCGACTGCAAATCTCGCTGGGCCAGTTGCCGCAAGGCTTCGTCGCTGCCGCGGGCCAGTCGCGGCAGGCCGTGTTGCCAGTCGTGCTTAAGCATGCACTCGAACATCCCGAGCTTGAGATTAGCCTCGGCATCATCGGCCTCTTCGTGCAAACGTTCGACCGCGGCATGCAGCGATTTGTAATGCCGGGCGAGCTCGCTGACGTCTTTGACGCACTGTTTGGCCGCCTCGGCGCGGACGGCGTCGTTTGCGCCGCGGGCGGCCAATGCTGCCAACTTCGCGGCTTGTTCGGCCGTCGCATAGTCGTCGGCCTGCAACGAGTCGGCCACCAGGAACAGCGCATTGTCGACCAGTGGCTGCTTTTGCGCCGCCACCTTTTGGACCCGGTTGATGTCGGCCAATGCGTCTGCCCGCATGGCCAGCGGCGATACGACGAACCGCTCTGCCAATTGGTCGATGAACTCCGCGGCGGCAGAGTAATTTCCGGTCTTGGCCGCCAGGTCGCAGGCCTGACTGAGCAGCACAAACTGATCGGTCGGAGAGTCGGCTTCTTTCTCCGCTGCCTTGGCCAGGATACGGGCCGAGCCCAGCCTGCCCGATGCTCCCTTGCCCAGCCACTCGGTCTTGTAGCGCTGCTTCAGCTCCTGTTCGGCCGCCTTGCGCGCCGCTTCGTCGGGCGGTGGCAGTTTTTCGGGATCTTTCGCCAGCTCCGCCAACCTGGGCGGACGGCCGCTCGGTGCGGCGTTGGTGGGCGCGGTTCCGCTCGGCGCCGACTCGCCCGGCGCGAGGTTGTTTGATGGCCTGGGCGGCGGCGCATCGCCATCAGTCATCGTTGGACGATCTATTTTCGCCGATGTAGCGGCAAGCTGTGGGGGCGCCGGCCCCACGTGGATGCCCGGCCAAGATGATGTGGGATCGAGAATCGGGTCGATCCACACGGCATGGCAGAACGCATTGTCGCCAGGGCAATCGACAATCAACTCCAGGCGCTCGAAGCCCGAAACGTCGATGTCGAAGGGTTCGGCCGAGCTGGTTTGCTGGAGCGGTTGGGAAGTCCAGATTGCCCGGCCGTCTCCTAGGATCCGAAATGTCAGTGGGGTTTGGGCGCCTTGCTGTGCCGTATCGTTGATTGCGGCCGCGCCGGCGAAGCGATGGTATTTTTTGGCCAGTGAGAACGCCGCGAGCGTGGGCTGGTTGGCGCCCGGATGCGCCCACAAGCCCAAGGGGCGCGGCACGCCCCGCAGAAGAACGATTGGCTCGCGCAAGTAGCCGACGCCTTTCAACTCGGTCTCGGGCAAAAGAAACAAGGGTGTTCCCTCAGCCAAGGGGAGCGTGGCCGCGATCCGCTCCATTGGCCGCGCGCGTTCGGCTTCGCCGAGTCGCATCATCGCCTGAGCGTAGCGAAACGCGGCTCGCTGGCGGAGCACCGGCTTCGCCGGGTCGTCCGAGGCGTCGGCCGCGTCCCACCAGCCGTCGCCGATGGCGGCCTGTTCGTGCGGATCGCCGGGATTGCTCGCGTCGAGCAGTGCCAGCTTTCGCAGTTCGCGCGAATCGCTGCGAGCCAGCCACGGCAGCGCGCGCGGCCAATCGTGCTCGACCAACGCCCGGTAGGCGCCCAGCTTTTGGTTCGCTTCGCCAATCGACGGATCGTTGCACGACAGGTCGATCTCGATCCAACCATCGCTCCGGTCGGGAGCACACCAATAGCCGAGCTCTTCGGTGAGCGAACTGGTGATGCCGTCGACCGTGTTTTCTGGACGGAAATTGTGATTGAGGCAGCCGCTGGAAACCACCGGGCAAGCCCGTGCGAGATTGTGGCTTCCTTGCATCACCTGAATCTCGGATAACCCGGCGCCCAGGGCGGGCCAGCGAGTCACTTCTACCCGCACGCGGTCGAACGGCAATTGTGGCAATTCGACTTCGACCGAAGTGTCTTGATCGGGCGACCAAGGAACCGCCACGTCGTCCTGCCGCCATACTTCTTTTTGCCCCAAAGAGAGCCGCAGGTTCACGGCCACTGCCCCGCGGTCGTTGTGACGCGAGTTGTGGGTGTTCCAGAGAATCAGCCGGTCAGCCCTCACTCCGGCGGAGGCGCGCGGTTCGGCGAGCGACAAGTCGATTTCGGCCCAACCGGGCATTCGGTCGGGAAGCAACCAAAAGCTATCGAAATACCCCGTGACGATGCCGTCGGTCAATTTGTCGGCGGTGAAACGCGAATTGAGTTGCGCGCACGCCGTGGCCGGGCAGCCTCGGGCCAGGTTCGCCTCGCCTCGGTAGACCTCGATCTCGGCCAAGCCCCCGCTGGCTTGTTCCCATTTTGTGATTTCCACCCGCACCCGGTCGAATCGGAGGTTGGGGACATTGATCGAAACATTCTCGTCGCGCTCGGCAGACCAAGGCAGCGCGATTTGGTCTTGCCTCCACACTTCCTGGCCTTCGCGCACCAGCGACAAATTGCATTCGAGCGTGCCGCGGTCATGATGTCGGTCATTGTGCTGGTTCCAAATCACGACGCGGTCGGCCGTCACGCCCGGAGGATGCGGCGGATGAGCGTCGTCGGCCGCAACGACAAACGATTCGTCGGCGGTATGGGGATCACCTCGTGAGCTTCGCGACTTCGTGGCCGATTTCGAGCCGGCCGCGCGCGTGTGCTTTGAATCGTTCGCGGCGCCTCCGCGTGCCGCCGTCTCGGACTTCCGTGACGGGGCGGATCCCGACCCCGTCCAACTCAACACCGCCCAACCAGCGATCGCCACCAGCACGACTCCGGCAATCATGGCTGCGGGCAAGACCCACGTGGGCCAAGGTTCGCGGCGGGCCACCGCGCTCGCGG
>DATFDL010000081.1:0-5434 GCA_035252155.1 Pirellulales bacterium
GCCGCGACGGACGCCGTGCTGGGCGTTTTCAGCGGTTTCGGGGCCAACTCCGCACGGCGTCCGCCGCGGCGATTAAGCCTCGCGATTGAATGCGATGCCACGCGCGCCCGCGGCGGATGCCGTGGCACCCAGTGGATCAGCGTTGTTTGCCGACCGTGACAAACTGCGATCGCAGCTCCTGTATAATGGAGTGGAACGCAGAATAAGTCGCAATTTGCAAGGAACTCGGCAGCCCGATTTCATGAGCCAGCTCGACGCAGACACCTCCGCCGCCCCGGCTTCGGCCCATCGTCCGGGCGAGCTGGCCGCCCTGCGCGTGGATGGACACGACCTGACCGTGTTCGAGGAATCGCCGCCGTTGATCGCCGCCATGCTCGACGACATCGAACGCGCCCGCCGTCGCGTCTGGCTGGAAAGCTACATCGTGGCCGATGACGACGCCGGCCGCGCCGTGGCCGAAGCCATGAAACGCCGTGCCGCCGCCGGCGCCGATTGCCGCCTGATGTACGACGCCGTAGGCAGCTCGGGCACGCCGTCGGCCTTCTTTCGCGAGCTGGCCCGCGGCGGCGTGCAGGTCGAGGCCTATCGCTCGCTGTGGCAGTCGCTCTGGAAGTTCCGCTCGCTGCGCGTCTTCAACCGCCGCGACCACCGCAAGCTGCTGGTGATCGACGACCAGGTGGCCTACTTCGGCGGCATGAACATTGTCGATCAAAGCGGCATCCATACGGTCGAGCAGGCCCACGCGCGGCGGCTGCCCGCCTCGGCCGGCTGGCGCGACGTACACGTCCGGCTGCGCGGCCCACAGCAGCGCGAAGTGGCCGAAGCGTTCGAGCGTCTCTGGCGGGCGGCCCGCGGCACGATGGCCCGCCCCTGGCCGCGCTGGCCGATCCGCCAGATGCTCTCGGCGCCCGGCGAGCGCATCTGGTTTTTCGATTGCCGGCCGCAATTCAAGCATCGCCGCCCGACGCGGGTGCTGGTTCCGTTGCTGCGGCGTGCGCGGCGCACCGTCACGCTCTCGATGGCCTATTTCATTCCGCAGGGGCGGGTGCTGCGCGAGTTGCTGCGGGCCTCCCGCCGTGGCGTCAAGGTGCGCGTCATCATTCCCGGCAAAAGCGACGTGCCGGTGGTCGAGTGGGCCACGCGGCATTTTTACGAAAAGCTGCTCAAGCGCGGCATTCATATTTACGAACGCAAAGACCAGATGTTGCACAGCAAGGTCCTGCAGATCGACGACGCCTGGACCGTGATTGGCTCGTGCAATCTCGATCCGCGCAGCCTCTGGCTCAATCTGGAGTTTTTCGCCGTGTTTCACTCACGGGCGATGGCCGCCGTGGTGCGACGGATTTGCCGGTACGAGCTGCGCAACAGCCGCCGCGTCTCGCTGGCCGACTGCCTGGGACGCCCCTGGTGGCAGCGCCTCCGCGACCGGCTCGCCTGGGCCATGCGACGCTGGTTGTAATCAGTGCATGTAGCAGAATTCGTGAGAATTCTGGCCGTGACCTACTGTAGCGCCCGATTCTTCACGAACATCGGCTGCAGATTGATTCGCAATGTGGGTACGCGATGGGTGCCCCGGCATGGGTGCCACGGCATCCGCCGCGGCGAGGTTCGCGTTGATTGGAACTATAAAGTCAAATCGCCGCGGAGGACGCCGTGCGGTGCCAAGCCGAAAGGCGCTGATCCACACGGCGTCCGTCGCAGCGGCCAAGCGTTTAGTTGATGGCGGTAACAATCGCGCTGCGACGGATGCCGTGGCACCCCGATTTCGGTCCTCCCTTCCAATCTTGACGGTACGCCGCCCGGCACAAGGCCGGGGCTACGGGGCGGGTGCCGGGGAACCCGCGAACGACTCGGCGCGGATCGACATCTGTTCGAGCATCACGTCCACGGCGCAGGGCGGGCTGAAGGCTCGGGCAATGAACTCGACCGAGTTGATGTCGGCCGTGCCGATCGGCGCTTCGTCCCAAAGTAGGAACTCGTCGGAATCGCCGGCCGCGAACAGATAATAAAGCACCGGCCCTTTGCGAACGAACTTGAACGTGCCCGACACGGCCGGCTGCGAATGCGAAACCAGCCGACCGACGCGGTCGTTGGGACCGACCAAGGTGTGAAAGCCGCCCGCCTGTAGGATCGGGCGATCGACGTCGTTTCGACGTTCAAAGGTGACGTCGTATTGTTCGGGGCCGGCGGGCTTGAGATGCAGGTCGATGCCCGGTCCCCAAGCTGGTGGCGCCGGCTTGGCAGTCAGCCCGGTGAACTTGGCGACGATTTCAAAATCACCACGGATGGGAAACCGTGTCACATAGCCGACGGAGCCGGGCTTCTCTTGTCCGGCCGGCAACAGCACGCGCGCTCCGGCGGCCGAACGAGTAACCAGCTTGCGCTGGTCGTCGCCGATCAGCTCCAGCCCCTTGGGCAGCGGCTTTTGGCCACGGAAGTCGACCGTGTATTTCGCCCGCAGTTTCTTCGTGTCGATCGCCGCGCGTGTGGCCGGCGAGACAGCCAGTTCTTGCTCGACGAGCGGCGGCAACGCGCGAGGCCACGCGCCGCGATAGTTGACGTGTCGCACGCGCGATTCGCTTCGCTGAGCAAAGTGAAACAGCCCGAAGGTGCGTTGGTTGGTCGGCTCCAGATCGCGCTGGTAGATTTCGACGTCGTTGAGCGCCAGCGAGAGCCGGTCGCCGGTCAGCGTCAGTCGAACGCGATTCCAGTCATTCGGCCGCAATGACAGTGCGGCCGGGCCGCGGCGGTTAGCCGGTTCATCCTGAGCGTTGTCGGGCGTCTGGCCGCCGCGCTCCATCGCGCCATCGGTCAGCCAATGAACGCGCACGCCCGACGGTTCGAGCAGCAGCACCAGCCGGTCGAGGGCGGGATGCGCCGTGGCGGCGTCGGGCTGATAATAAAACTCGTAGTCGATCTGGCCGTCTTCGAGCATCGGCCGGTGATATTGCAACAGGCTTTCGCGGGCCGCCCCGTGCTGGTCGTCGAGCTTGCGGCCGTAGATCTCTTCGCCGCGCTTTTGCCAGTTCGAATCGCCGCCGCCCAGCGACTCGCCGTAATAATCGGCCAGCCAACCGTCGAGATTGGCCGACGCAGTCAGGTCGATCACGTCGGGCACGGCCGGCTGGCCGGTGATGCGCACCTCGCGCACCTCGCCGGAGTACGCTCCCCACGAGTGAAACGCCAGCCATGGATCGGGCTGAGACGAGAGCCGCTCTTCAAAAACCTTGCGGCCGTTGACCGCGGCGGTGTAGAGGCCGTCCTTCACCGTCAGCCGGTAGTTATACCAATTGCCCAGTGGGTCGAGCGGCGGAGCGATCGGCACGTTCGGACGATCGCGCTCGTAGTTCGACACCTTGAAGTTCTTATGATCGAAGACGACGCCGCAGCGCAGGCCGGCGTACATGGTCTCCATCTCGCGCCAGCCGAAAGTGCTGATCTGGGCGTCGACTTGAAAGTCGCCCCGCAGCGGGACGGAAAAGTAAACATAGTCGTGGTTGTGGCCCGCCACGTGCTTGAGCTCGCCCGGCCGATTCAGCCAGTGCGCGGGAGGGTGAGCGTTGCCGCGCGAGGCGGCAGTGGCATGCGTCACCGGCTGCCATTGGACCAGCGGCGAGCCGCCCTCCAGCGTGGCGTGCTCGCCCTCGGGAAAGAGCAGCAACCGGGCGCGGTCACGGGCGTGGCGGATTTGTCGCTCCCAGTTCGGATTGACGTATTTCCGTTGGATCGCGTCGACCATGAAGTGCGTCATGTCGGCCACGAGCTGTCGCGACGGCTCATGATTCAGGGCCTGCGTCGCGGCCACCAGGGCGGGCAAGCGCAGATACTCCGCATCATCGTCGCTGGCTTGCTTGGCCAAGGTATAGAGTTGGCTCAGCCGCTCATGGGCCTGGTCGTCTTGGTGGCCCTCGAGAGCGATCAACGCCAGCAGGGCGATCTGGCTGCGCAGCGTGGCGGGATCGCGGGCGGGTACCGTTTCGACCTGCCGCTTCAGCTCGTCGAGCTTGCCGATCTCTTGCGCGGTTTTAACCAGCTCGATGGCCGGCGATACCAACTCGCCGCCGGTGTGAACGCGACGGCCGTCGGATGGCATCTTTACTCCCAACGATTCGCTGACTGGCGGCGCGGGATCGGCCGGCGTACTGTCGCCATAAAGCCGAATGGGGCCGCCGATGGTGGGATTGGGCAGTACCCACTCGCGCAGGAAGTCGTATCGCCGCTGAGGTTCCAGCCCACGAGCTTCTTGCCAGATCTGCCATGCGCTGAGAAACACGTTCTCTTCGCCCAGCAACAAGCTCAACAACGATTGATTGCCCTCGTCTGCTTGCTTATCGGCTGACGAAAGCAGATTGGCCATCTCTTCGTCGGAAAGTTTTTGGGGCCAATCGCCGGTAAGCACCGCCCCGCGCACTTGCACGGCTGTGCGATCTTTGTAATGAAAAAAGCTGAAGAGCCGATCGTTCGATTCTTCGATCGAACGTCGATATATCTCAGCGCCGTTGAGCGCCAGCAAAAGGCGATCGTCGGCCAAGCGAAGCTCCATCGTGTTCCAATCGCCCGGCTTGAGCGGCGGCTTTTGGACGGCATGATCCGCTTCGACGGCCGCATTGTCGGCAGGCAGGCCGGTGGCGTCGTCCTCGCCGTCGGTGATCCAGTGCAAGCGAACGCCGTCGGGCTCGACCAGAAACGCCAGCCGACCCAGCGCCGGGTAAACCATCACAGCGTCGGGTTCATAGAAGAACTCGTAGCGCAGCGTGTCGCCGTCGCGCAGCGGCCGCAGGTAATAGAGCCGGCTTTGCGCCACTTCGGCCGCGCCCACGGCTTGGTTGCGGCGGCCGTGGAGCACGCCGCCTTTGGCTTGCCAATCGAAGTCGTCGCCCTGCACGCGCGACCAGGTGCTCCAGTAGCCCGACGTGTTGTTGGCATTGAGCGGCGCCAGTCGCGGCGGTTGGCTTTCGTTATAAAAATTCGACAGCCAGCCATCGAGCCGGTCGGCCTGCAGCAGCGAAACCTGCCGCGGAATTTCCGGCCGGCCGCTGAGGCGCAAGTTGCGAAACACCGAGCGCCGCTCGCGATTGGTGTAAATGGCCAGCCAGGGCGCGGTCGGGCTTGCTCCTTTTTGTTCTTGTTCGAACACCATTTGGCCGTTCACCCAAAAACGAAACTTCTCGGGTTCGGCCTCAATAGAGATCTGGTTGTAGTTGCCTTGGCGCAGCGACGTGAGCGACCGCGTGAATTGCTCGTGCTTGCCGACGGGCCAGATGTAGGCGTTCTTCGAGAAGGCGAACGGTTCGAAGCACAGTCCGCCGTAGCTGACGTCGCCTTCCATCCAGCCGCCGTCGAGCACGTCGGCTGTAAAGCGGAAGCTGCCGGTGAGCGGATAGGCGAAGAAGAGATAGTCGTAATCGGGGCCGCCAAAGTGGGCCACCTGGTG
>DATFDL010000082.1:0-18870 GCA_035252155.1 Pirellulales bacterium
GCCGAGCGATTTCCGGCCCTGCAAAAAATTCCGCCCGAAGTGCGCAAGCGATTCTTGCAAGACAGCCCCGGCATTCAGGTGCGCTCGCGGCAGGTTCGCCACCTGGCCGACGAGTTGACCTCGGGCACGCCGCTGCACCCTTGGGACAAGGCCAAAAAGTTCGCCGAGTGGGTGCCGCTCCATATCAAACCGCAGATCGGCGATTACACCAGCGTCACCGCCGCGCTCGATGACCGGCGCGGCGACTGCGAGGAGATGGCCGGCGTCTTCATTGCGCTGTGCCGCGCGGCGGGCATTCCCGCTCGGCTGGTGTGGGTGCCCAATCACGCCTGGGCCGAGTTCTTTTTGCACGATCACGACGGCCGAGAACATTGGATTCCCGCGCACACAGCCTGCTATTCGTGGTTCGGCTACACCGGCGCTCACGAGTTGGTGCTGCAAAAGGGCGATCGCGTAATGCTGCCCGAAAAGCGCAAGCTAGTCCGGTTGATGCCCGACTGGACACGGTATGCCGGCAGCAAGCCGCGCATTCGCTACACGGCCGAGTTGACGCCCTTGGCCACTGAGCCGGACGGCGACGCCGGCCCCGGCGCCCGCCGCAAGAACGAGCGCGGCGAGTGGCAGGTGGTCGGCCAGCATCCTCTCGACCGATTCACGCGAAGATGACGCCGCTTTGGCGATGTTTCATCGCATCTCCTCCAGCGTTCCCAGCACCGCCGGCTTGATGGTCCAGGCCTGCCGCTTGGCCAGTTCCATCATCCGCGGGGCGCGGAAGCCGGGCGGAAAAATCACCCAGCCCCAGAGATGCGGCCCGTCGTCCGATACATACTTCGCCGCCGCCAACTTCGCCGGACGAAAAACGATCTGCTCCGGCGCCGAGCCGCCCGCGAGCAGTTTCGACGCCACTTCGGCAATCGCCACAAGGTACGATTCCGGTGGAACGCCGGTGCTGCCCAACCATACGGTTGTCGGCACGCGGCCCTGCTTGGTCATCAAGTCGGCGACGTCGGCGGCCGTTCGCACTACTTGCGACCAGTCGGCGGTCACTTCATCTTCCAACGCAACTGCTGCTTCGACCGGTCCTAGAGGCGCCTGTTCGAGCACGACTGGCGCCGCCGCCGTCTTATCGCTTTGCCCGGCGACGAACTGATTCAGCAACCACAGCACTTCAGCGGCCGAAAGACAATAATCGCCGCGGCGCTGAAACGTCACATCGTCGCCGACGCCCGCCGCGATCTGTTTCAACTCATCGGCCGTGAACCGCCGGCCTCGGGCGCGGTCGCGATAAAGCTCCGCGGCCTCGCGGGCGGTGATGAACCTCACGTCGTCAAAGCCGCGGATAAAGCGGATGTAGCTCTCAAAGGTCTGATAGGCGACCGCGCTTTCCTGCGGCGTCTTTTGCGGCGGTTTTTGCCACTTCTCACGCGGCGGGTTGGCGCCGCCGCTGAAGTTCACGCCGTCCCAAAACTTCTTATGCACGAACTCGCAGGGATGGTAAAGAATGCTCACCACGCCGCCGCCCTCGTCGAGCAGGGCTTGCCGCCCGCCCTGAAAGCGGTCTTCCGCCGCCCGTAGCGCACTTTCGCCGGTTAACTCGGTGCGAATTGTGTGAGTAAGTTTGTAGAGCGTGAGCAATCCGCAGTAATAGTGGGGTTTGCCGTCGAGCGCGACGTGGCTACCGGCGTCTAGGTAGACCGGCATTTTCCAGCGGCGCATGCCGCCGAACGTCTGTGGCCCCCACGAACTGCCCGGCTGGCCGTAACACGATGGCGCTTGGCCAAAAATGTGCTCGACGTCGTCTCGGCCGGCTCCTTCGCGGCGATCGAACTCGTCGACGCCGTCGTCCCAACCGAGCGTCGAGAGATACATTGCCGGGCTGGGCTGCACGCTATGAAAATTCGAGTGGTAGCCGATTTCGTGTTTTTTCAAAGCCGCGATGACATCAAACCGCTCACGGGCAACGAGTGTGCGGGCCTTTTCGCCCACCACCTTGAATGTCGCGCGGATGCCTTCGCGGCTGAGAAACTCGGCCAGCCGAAGGGCGGCGTCGTCGCTGGCCGGCAGCAAATAGTCTTCGGTGTCGAACCAGAGAACGACGTAGACCTTGGCGGACGCCTTGGCCAGCGCGGTCGACTGAGCCGAAACCAGTGTCAGAACGGCAAGGGCGGCAACTAGCCAGCGGCGGAGCATCACTCGATGGGGAACCATGTTGGAATTCATTTGGACCGAAAATAGTGTAAGGTGGGCCGACCAATGCGAGCCCCATGCGCATCACTTAAGGCGATTCTACCCCAAAACGTCTGTAGGGAACGCCCTCCGTGGCGTTCCGCGAACTGCGATTCGACGTCAATTCGCCCCTCACGGAACGCCACGGAGGGCGTTCCCTACAGAGCAAACATGCGGTCGCCCGCGACCAGAATTCTTACGAAGTCTGCTACCCAGCGTAAGGGAGCTCACCGCCGCAAAGTATAGCCTCATCGCCGCGCCCGAGGCTACTTTTTCTGCTTGATGGTGAACTCGATCGTCGACTGGCCGATCTTGCGGGCCAGCGTGTCTTCGATCGTCCACTCCAGCGTGTAGGCGCCGTCGTAGATGGTTTTCGGCAGCCGGACGAAATACCGCACAAAGTAGTCGCGGCGGCGGTTGCCGCAGACCTCTTCGGTCAGTGGCAGCTCGTCGTGTGCCACTCGCCGGCCCTGGCTATCGAGAATCTGATAGCTCGATTGCAAGGCGGTGTGAAACCCTTGCTCCGTCTCTTCGCTCTTGAAGTTTTCGACCTCGGCATAGACCAATAGCTCTTGGTCAGGCTTGAATTCGTGCTGCTCGATCCGCTTGTGAACGCCGTAGCTTTCGACGGCGCTGCAAAACGCAAGGTTGCAAACCCGTAGCCGTCCCTGCTCGGCCAGCGAAGCCGCCGCCCGCGTCAGATGCTGCACGGCCTCGGCCGCTCGAAGGCTCGAATCGTCGGTGCGCTGACTGTCGAGATATGTCGCCAGGGCAAAGAGCTGCTTCGACCAATAATCTTGCTGGGCGGGGGCGATGCCCGGTATCGGCTTCAGGGCGTCGTCGCGGCGGCCGGCCGCCAGGTAAAGCATGCGGAGCCAAACATGCCGGGCCACGGCGTCGGCGTCTTGCGGCGATTCGCGCGTTTGCTTCTCCAATTCGACGATGGCCGGGGCAAGTTGTTGCTGCCAAACCGCCTTGGCTGGCGATGCCGGTGCGGGGGTTTGGTGACTCGCGGGCTGTACCGGCAAGGACGACGCTGCGGCGGGAGCGGAAGCGACGTTCCCGGCAGTCGGCGAGAGCGATGCGGTCGTCGCGTCGCTTGCGTTCGGCAGCGCTGAGACGGCCGCAGGCGGTGGACCGCCGACGGAAGTCGATTCGGACGATTCGAGCGTCGAAATTGTGGCGATGTCGTTCCGCGCGAATTCGGCGGGTTGATCCTGGGAAGGCGCGGCCGCTTTGGCGCGATCGGCGGCCCGGCGGCGATAGGCCAACGATGCGCGAAACGTCTGGACCACTCCCGGCCAAAGTCCCGGGTCGGTGGCGCGCAAGTCGTCGATCAGTCGCTGTTGGGACTCTGGCTCCAGGGCGCCCATCGCAGCCAGTTCGGCCAGCACATCTGCCAAGGCTTGCGAATCGGCGTTCGCGGCGGTCCCCGGCTTGGCATTCGCCCCCACGGCGCCGCCCGTGGCTTTGCTGGCGGCCGTGCCTATGCCGGACGGTCTCGCCGCGGCATCGCGCGGCAAGTTTCCAGTTGGTGGCCCGGCCAGCCATTGGGGCGGCGGAGCCTGCTGCCCGCCCTTTGGAGCTGCGGCAGGCGACGATTGGGGATTGGCGACGGCGGAGTCCGGCGATAATTCGCCCTCGCCCGTTGGCCGGTTGAGCATGGCGCAGCCTTCCCCGGCGCAGACGACTGCCAACAGCCCGACGGCGGTAAGAAACAGGCGCTTCATCAGCACGAGATGGGACAGGCGACGAGGGCGGGAGAATAGGCAAAAAGCCACCTCGCCGCAAGGGAAACTCGATCCCTACAGAACCGTCGCCCAACCCGCTATACTTGCGCAGCCTGTTCGATCCCGCTAAACACCTATGATTGTCTGCATCGATGGCCCCGCCGGGGCTGGCAAAAGCAGTGCGGCCCGTGCGTTGGCCCGCCGGCTAGGCTTTCGCTTTCTCGACACCGGGGCTATGTACCGAGCGGTGGCCCACGCCGCCCTGCGCCGCGGTCTGCCCTGGGACGATCCCGAGGCCCTCGCCCGACTTGCCCGGACGCTGAAGATCTCGGTCAGTGAAAGCCAGGTCATGGTCGACGGCGAAGACGTCACGCGCGAGATCCGTACATTGGCCGTCACCACCGTCACGCACCACGCGGCCAACAATCCCGCTGTGCGCGAGCACCTGGTCGAGTTGCAGCGTCGGGCGGCCACTGGTGCGAACGTTGTCACCGAGGGCCGCGACCAGGGCACGGTGGTCTTTCCTCACGCGGAGTGCAAAATCTTTCTCACGGCCACTCCGGCCGAGCGTGCCCGCCGCCGAATGCTCGATCTTCAGGGTCGCGGCGAAACAACCACCTACGACGAAGTGCTGGCCGAGCAGACACAGCGCGACCAGCGCGACGCCAGCCGCGCGGTTGGCCCGCTGCGTCCCGCCGCCGACGCCATTGAAGTCATTACCGACGGCCTGCGGCCCGACGAAGTCGTCGATCGGCTCGAAGCGCTAGTTCGGGCAAGAATGGCGTGACGATGGCTCCTCGCTCTTTGCCCAAGCGGCTGTGGTATGGCTTCCTGCACATCATGTGCAGGCTGCTGGCCACAGTGCTTTTGCAAATTCGGATCAGCGGGCGGCGGTATGTGCCGCGCACCGGCGGGGTGCTGGTGCTCTCGAACCACCAGAGTCATCTCGATCCGGTGCTGATCGGCCTGGCGTGCGACCGGCGGCTGAACTATCTGGCTCGCCAGACGTTGTTTCGCTTCACGCCATTTCGCTGGCTGATTCAGTCGCTCGACGCCATTCCCATCGACCGCGAGGGTTTGGGGCTGGCCGGGCTTAAGGAGACGTTGCGGCGGCTGAAGCGGGGCGAGATGGTGCTGATCTTTCCCGAAGGCACGCGCACCCGCGACGGCGAGGTGGCCGCGCTGCGGCCGGGCTTTAGCGCTTTGGCCGCCCGGGCCGGAGTGCCGTTGGTGCCGGTGGCGATCGCGGGCGCTTACGACGCTTGGCCGCGCCGCCGGCTGCTTCCTTGGCCCAGCACGATTCACATTCACTTTGGCTCCCCGATTTTGCCTGATGAACTTGCTCAACTCGACGAACGTGCGTTGGTGGCCGAAGTCGCACGTCGCATTCAGGCCTGTCACGCCCGTGCCCGGCGGCAGCGCCGGCGTGCCTTGACCCCCGTTGGGTTACCGTCGCCTGCGATACATCCGGCCGGCGAGGCTGTCGGGGTTGGCTTTGGCCCTGCGCCGCGCCTCGCAGGCCGCTCGGTATCGAGTGCGACCGCCTTTGCTGAACAACACCCACCCCACGTAGCCACAGAGGAAAATTGGAAAGCCAGGATACAAGAACCAAAAAGTATTGAATCGCCATCCGACAATGCTGACGATTGAGAAGATCAGGGCGATGGGCGGCATGACGATGGCAGCCGCGTACCATGCCCACATTTTAAAGGCATTGAGACCATAGGCGATGGCAAGCAGCGACAGTCCAACCGCCATGACAACCAGGCCTTGCCATACACGGCCCGCAAGCAATACGGGTGCGATGATAATAGCCGCCCAGCCCACCATCTTGAGCACCAGCGCCAGTGAGTCAAAGTCGCGCGCATGTGGTGTTACGGTGCTTGGCCGCCCGTGAGTCTCGATGGCGAATTCTGCGGCGGCTTCCGCGGCTTCTGGGTTGGGTTCGTGATCCATTGGTTCCTCCAAATAAAACATGCTACACTCTGCCGTGCAATTACCAAGGATCCGCCATGAATAGATTGACCTTCGTCCCGATTTGCTTGGCGATCGCTTGCTCGCTTTGCGGCCTAGCAGACAGCACCAATGCCGAGGAGAATCGCATGTCGTTGGAAAAAACAGCGTTCGGCAAGACCGATCAAGGCACGCCCGTCGAGCAATATACGCTGAGCAACGGCCGCGGTGTGAGCGTGAAGATCATCACCTATGGAGCGATCATCACATCGGTGCAAACGCCCGATCGCTCGGGCCGGCCGGGCGAGATCACGCTGGGCTTCGATACGCTCAAGCCCTACCTGACCGGGCACCCTTTTTTCGGCGCTATTTGCGGCCGGGTGGCAAACCGCATCGCAGGCGGCACGTTCTCCATCGACGGAAAAACATATCAGTTGGCTGTGAACAACGGGCCGAATCATCTGCACGGCGGCAACGTGGGATTCGACAAGGCGGTCTGGACAGCGAAACCGTTAACCACCGACTCAAACTCCGTTGGCGTGCGGCTCAACCACCAAAGCCCCGACGGCGATGAAGGCTATCCGGGCAGTCTGGCCGTCACCGTCGTCTATACGCTTACCGACCAGAACGAGTTGAAGATCGAATACACCGCGGCCACCGACAAAGCCACGCCGATCAACCTGACCAATCACACCTATTGGAACCTTGCCGACGGCGGCGGCAGCGACGTGCTGAACCACGTGCTGACGCTCCACGCCAATCGCTATTTGCCGGTCGACGAAGGGCTGATTCCCACGGGCGAATTAAAGAACGTCGCCGGTACGCCGATGGATTTTACCAAGCCCACGGCGATCGGCGCCCGGATCGACGAGGTGCCGGGACAACCGAAAGGCTACGACCACTGCTATGTGCTTAACAAGGAGGCCGAGCATTCGCTCAACTTCGCGGCGCGGGTCGAAGAACCGCGCAGCGGGCGCGTGATGGAAGTCTATACCACCGAGCCGGCCATCCAGCTTTATACGGCCAATTTTTTAGACGGCATTCACTCGCGCGGGGCGGTCTACGGGCCGCACCATGCCTTTTGTCTCGAGGCGGAGCATTTTCCTGACGCGATCAACCGGCCGAGTTTCCCCTCGACGCTGCTGAGGCCCGGCCAGACTTATCGGCAGACGACGGTACACAAGTTCTCTGTCAAGTAGAAGAAGAGGTCAGAGATCGGAGGCCAGAGGCCAGGGCATTTGTAGTCCCCGACTGACCTGCGCAAAATGTGCGATAATTGCCGTGCGGGATTGGTGCCGTTTTTATTCCGCCAAAATGCCAGCGCCTTCGCCCACGTGCCGATTGCTCAGCCACGCTGAATACTCGCGGGGCTGATATTTGAGCGACGGCACAGCGACTACATGCGCGGAGGCGTTCCGCTCGCACTCGGCACGCGTCGGTGGAACAAAAACAGAATCAGAGAAGTGGCGTGACAACCACCGATTTTGCGCAGGCAGTCCCTGACCTCTGACCTCCAACCCCTATCTATTCTCTGTTCTCTTTCCCCTGCTCCCTCTCCCGCCACTTCTTCAAGGCGCGGTCGCGCGCCTCGGGATCGTTAAAGCCAAGCGAATCGGCGACGTACAAACACGAAGCGTGCCTTCGAGCCTGCGAAAACCCGTAGTCGGCCAACTGCTGGCCGCTGAGGTGCACCAGGACGGCCAGCGCCACGTCGCGCACCTGCGCGTCGAGCTCTTGCCGGCCGCGGTTCGGCACCGCGATGCTGCGCGAGTCGTTGAGCAAGGGTTCGAGCAATGGCATCTGCTCGCGGCCGCCGAATTTACCCACTGCCAGAATAGCCCAAGGCGCCCAATGGGCCGGCACGCCGCCGGCCGAGAGAACAGCGGTCGCTGGCGCTAGCGATTCTTTGATTTCGTTCTCCATGCCCAACGCGATATTCCAATAAGCAATCATCGAATCGGAGCTGAACCGACGGGTGACCCATGCCACCAGCATGCGGCGGAGAATGTCGCCAGTGTTGCGAGCCAGCATAGCCTGTTCGAGTGTCCGCCCGCGGCAAAACTGGTACAGGTTGCCCCCGGCTTGCAACGAGATCGGGACCTGCTCGTTGGCGGCCACCAACAGCAAGGCCGCCAGGGTGGCCGGTGGGACCGCATTCGCGCGATTCGAACCGGCGGCAAGCTCGGACAAGTTTTGCCCGACTTGAGCACAACGTGATTCCAAGACGTCCCCGACCCGTTTGAGATCGGTTTCAGCAGCTTCCAGCAATTCTCGTTCGGCCCGCTGCATGTCGCCGAACAATCGCCGGGCCAAAGGACCATCGCCCGCTAAGGCGCGAAAACGTTCCCAGCAGGGCAAGCCATACCCTTCTGGGCCGGCGTCGTCGGCCAGAAACGCATCGAGACGCACCTGGAAATCGACATCGAGCACCTCGGCCAGCGCCTGCCTGGCTCGCTGGCGGACTTCCGCATCGGGGCTGTCGCAAGCGATCACCAAGGCGTCCTGGGCCGCTCGTCCGGCGGCGACTAAATCGCGCTGCGCTCGCTGCCGCAACGCGAACGATTTGGCGCCCAACTGCTGAATCAGTCGGGCAACGTGCTCTGACTGGGCTCGATCGTCGATCGCTGCTGCTCGGGGGCGATGATCGGCGGCCCAGACGGCCGACGTAAGAATCGGCAGGGCGATGAGCCCCCAAAGGCACCTGATAAAGGGTCGGCGCATTAAGTGGGTTTTGGGTTCGGGTGGGTGAGGCAACCGGGGCATCGCCGCGGCAGAGCGTATTCGCTCGATCCCGGCCCGGTGGTGCGGCTCTGCCCCAGCCACCACTATTCTAGCCGCCAGAGCGAAGTTCGGTCCAGCGAGGGTTCACAGGCTTGCTGGCAGCGGCGGCGATGGTTACAATCACGCAGAATTGGGATTTGCGGCCGCTTGCAGCCTCCAACCTGCTAAAGTGCCATTGCCGGTTCGTCCGGCGATCTTACGAAAGCAAAAGTGAGCCGCGACCGCCCCTAGGCGGTGACGCGGCTTTTTTGTCGTCGCCTCGTGGCCGTCGCAGACGTCTACCTCCAAGAGATCGTGCGATGACACAGCTTTCTCGCTCCGCCCAAGGCCAGCCCGACTGGCAGGCTTCGACCGTGGCAATCCACGCTGGCGAAGACCGGCAAAAACCGGCCAACGCCATCAGCGATCCGATCTTCTGTTCGTCGACGTATACGTTTGCCGACACGCAGGCAGTCATCGACTTCATCGAACAGAAGCAGCCGCGTGAGGAGTACGGCCGCTATGGCAACCCCAGTGAAAAGGTAGTCGAGCGCAAGCTGGCCGCGATGGAAGGCGGCGAAGCGGCGCTGCTGTTTTCGACCGGCATGGCGGCCATCGTCGGCCTGTTGATGGCCAAACTGAGTGCTGGTGACGAGGTTGTTTTTTTCGACGAGTGTTACCACCGCAGCCGCGAGTTTTGCGCGAAGCACTTGTCGCGGTTCGGCGTCGTCACGCGGCAAGTGCGGGCCTGCGATTACGACGCAATGCAAGCGGCCATTACGCCAAAAACCCGCCTGCTGATCAGCGAGTCGCCCACCAACCCGCACCTGAGCGTCGTCGATCTGGAGCGGTTCGCGGCGATCGGACGGCGCAGCGGAATCGAAACGCTGATCGACGCCACGCTGGCCACGCCCTACAACGCGCGTCCGCTGGCCTCGGGCATCGACTACGTGCTGCACTCGGCCACCAAGTATCTGGGCGGGCACAACGACCTGTTGGCGGGCGTGCTGATCGGCGCGGAACAAAAGATCGAGCCGGTTCGTAAACTGCGCGGCATCATGGGGGCCATCAATTCGCCGCACAATATCCATTTGTTGCTACGCGGTCTCAAGACGTTCGAGTTGCGGATGGAGCGGCACAACGCCAACGGCCTGGCGGTGGCCCGATACCTGGCCGAGCACCCCAAAATCGAAAAGGTTTATTACCCCGGTCTCGAAACTCATCCGCACTATGAAGTCGCGCGGCGAACAATGCGTGGCTTTGGCGGCCTGGTCACGTTTCTGGTGCGCGACGCCGACTGGCGGCGCACGGCCAACGTGGTCGACGCCGTGCGCATCCCGCGAATCGGCCCCAGCCTGGGCGGAGTCGAATCGCTGATCGAGCAGCCGCTGGTCATGAGCTATTACGAATACAGCGCCGAAGACCGGCAGCGGTTTGGCATTCCCGACAACATGATTAGGCTGGCCTGCGGCATCGAGAACCCCGAAGATCTGATGGCCGACCTGGCCCAGGCGCTCGAGAAAATCTGAATCGGCGCGACTTCCACGAGGTAGGGCCGGGACATCGCGTTCGTCACGGCGCCGCGCTGGCGGCTGATAGTCCGACTCCCTCTAGGATTACTTGTTGAAGTGTCGAAGGATCGCCGAAACGCTTTGCCGCGTCCAGAATTTCCAGGCCGACTAGTTGTCCCTGTTGGTCATATTCTCCCGCGATGCCCTCGGTCAACTCTTGAGTGGTAACGGTCGTGTCCCGAAAAGTAATGCTGAGCGCATCAACCTCGGGGTCGTAGCTGATTCGCATAAGAAAAGATCCCTTCGCAACTCAAACGTTGGAGAACGCATATTCTAACGGCGTGCCAAAGACATTTCTACCACTTGTGCCGTGCCCCTAGCGGCAGATAATCGTGTCTATGCACTTTCGAACCCGCGCGATTCATGCCGGCCAAGAGGCCGATGCCCAGACCGGCGCCGTCGTGCCGCCGATTCATCTATCCAGCACGTTTGTGCAGCCGGGCGCGGGCGAGTGGGCTCGATACGATTACTCGCGCAGCGGAAATCCCACCCGCAAAGCGTTCGAGACCACGCTCGCCTCGCTCGAAGGGGGCGTGGGCGCGCTGGCCTTCGCGTCCGGCATGGCCGCCACCCACTGCGTCACCATGCTGCTGGAACACGGCGACCATCTCGTGGCCGGAACCGATATTTACGGCGGCACGTATCGGCTGTTGCACAAGATTGTCAATCGGTCAGGCATCGACGTATCGCTGGCGCCGTCTTCGAATCTTGATGCGCTGGCCGCGGCCTTCACGCCGCACACGCGTCTGCTGTGGATTGAAAGCCCCGGCAACCCGCTGATGTCGATCACCGACATCGTGGCCTGCGCCGAGCTGGCCCATAAGCGCGGCGCGCTGCTGGCCGTCGATAATACGCTGGCCTCGCCGGCGCTCACCCGACCACTTGAGCTGGGCGCCGACATCGTGATGCACTCGGCCACTAAGTATATCGGCGGACATAGCGACGTTCTGGGCGGCGCGTTAGTGGTCAAAGATCAGGCGCTCTATGACAAGCTTTACTTTGTGCAGAACGCCACGGGCGCGGTAATGGGGCCGCTCGACGCGTTTCTTTGCTCGCGCGGGCTGAAGACGTTGGAGCTGCGCGTTCTCGAGCAATCACGCACCGCCCACGAATTGGCGCGGTTTTTGGCCGGCCATGCCAAGGTGCGGCGGGTTTATTATCCTGGCTTATCCGAACATGAGGGATACGACATTGCCCAGCGGCAAATGCAGGGCGGCTTCGGCGCGATGTTGAGCTTCGAGGTGACGGGCGATTACGCGGCGGCCAAGCGGGTGGTCGAAAGCACGAAATTGTTTCAATTGGCGGTGAGCTTGGGCGCCGTGGAGTCGCTGATCGAGCAGCCCGCCGCGATGTCGCACGCCAGCTACGACCGGCAAGACCGGTTGGCGCATGGCATCAGCGACGGCTTGATCCGCGTCAGCGTGGGGCTGGAGGCGCTCGAAGACCTGCGCGATGATTTGCAGCAGGCGCTGGAAACGCCATCGTAGTCATCATGCTCCGCATGATGCTGACGCCGGAGGCGTTGCAACACGAACCGTCTTCGCGACGAACATTGGTAATGTCCCCATGGAGTCTGTAGGGAACGCCCTCCGTGGCATTCCGCGAGGGGCGCTTTTGACGTCGAATCGCAGTTCACGGAACGCCACGGAGGGCGTTCCCTACAGACCCCACAAAGGCTCGTCCGCCCGGCCGGGAGGCTCCCTTTTGCCGCGGCCGGACGTTACACTGGGAACCTGACTTCCTCCTGGCTGCACGATTTCAACCCGAGGTGCGTCGATGACATTGCGGCGATGCTGGTTTGCTTTGCTCCCAGTTTTGTTTTCCTTGAGCGCCACGGCGCCGCTTTCGGCGGCCGAGCCAGGCACGGGCAAAATCCGCTTTCAACGCAAGCAGCTCGACGATAAGTTCCGCAGCGAAGGCGTGGCGGTCGGCGATTTCAATCACGATGGCAAGCTCGATATCGCCGCCGGCAGCGTGTACTACGCCGCCCCCGATTGGAAGATGCAGGTGATCGCCGAAAAGCCGGAAGAATACGATCCGCACCATTACAGCCATAGCTTTTGCAACTTCGCCGACGATCTTAACGGCGACGGCTGGACCGACTTGATCGTGGTCGATTTTCCCGGCCAGCAAACCTGGTGGTTCGAGAACCCACAGACCGCCGGCGGTCCCTGGAAAAAACACGAGGCCACGCCGGTGACCAATAATGAAAGTCCCACATACTGGGACGTCGAAGGCGACGGCCGCCGCGAGCTGGTGCTCGGCTTCTCGCCCGACGCCAAGAACGTCGATGGACCGGAGCGGCGAATGGGCGTCGTGCGCCCGACGGCCGATGCGCGCAAGCTGTGGACCATCCAGGCGATCTCGGCCGCGGGCGCTCCTGGCACGATGCGTTTCACGCACGGGCTGGGCGTGGGCGACATCAACAAAGACGGCCGGCAAGACGTGATTGTCACCGAGGGATGGTGGGAATCGCCCGGCGAGGCCAATGCCGGTGAATGGAAGTTTCACGCCGCACGGCTGGGCGAGAACTGCGCTCAAATGTACGTGTATGATTTTGACGGCGACGGCGACAACGACGTGCTCAGCTCGTCGGCCCATGCGGTGGGCATGTGGTGGCACGAGCAGAAGCCCGATGGCTGGCAGACGCACCTGATCGACGACAGCATCTCGCAGACGCACTCGCTGTGCCTGGCCGACATCAACGGCGACGGGCTGCCCGACTTTGTGACCGGCAAGCGCTGGTGGGCTCACGGCCCGTCCGGCGACGCGCGGCCAAACGACCCGGCGGTGATGTGCTGGTATGAACTGAGCCGTAAGGACGGCAAGCCCACCTGGACGCCGCATGTGTTCGATCACGACAGCGGCGTGGGGACGCAATTTGAGGTGGCCGACGTCAACGGCGACGGCTTGCTCGACGTCGTGACAGCCAACAAGAAGGGCGCGAACTATTTTCAGCAGGTGCGGGAATAGCGCCAAGTCATTTTCGATGGCATCCATCTTGTTGAAGCGGGCCGTCTTTGGGGCAATCGTTCTGGCCGTGATCGCCGCGGCGGCGGCCTCGGCCGTGATCGTGCTTCGCCCGTGGTGGAAGGAAGTTGCGGGCGACCGGCCGCCCGGCTTTTTGGATAAGACCGAAGCCAGCGGCATCCATTTTCAGATGGGTTTTTTGCCGGGCGAGCAGGGCGAAGCCTTTCGCATCAATCTCTACGACCATGGATCGGGCGTGGCCGTGGCCGATTACGACGGCGACGGCCACGACGACATTTTGTTGCTCAATCAGTTGGGCAGCAACGCCCTGTTTCGCAACCGCGGAGACGGCACCTTTGAAGACGTGACCGAACAAACCGGGCCGTTGGCGTTGGCCGACCGCATCTGTGTGGGAGCGGCGTTTGCCGACTACGACAATGACGGCGACCAGGACCTGTATATCACCAGCACACGTGGCGGCAATGTGCTGTTTCGCAACGACGGCCAGGGGCATTTGGCCGACATCACCGAGGTGGCGGGCGTGGACTGCGTCGCCCATTCGCAAACGCCTGTGTTCTTCGATTACGACAACGACGGCTGGCTCGATTTGCTGGTCACCAATACCGCCAACTGGACCACCGAGGAGTTCGATGAAGAAGCTCGCTATTATCGCGGCAGAGATTTTTCGTGGGCGATCATCTACGAGGTGGCGATTCGCGAAAAGAATGTGCTTTATCGCAACCGCGGCGATGGCACCTTCGATGAAGTGCCCGACGCCGCCGGACTGGCCGGACTCGGCTGGAGCGGAGACGTGGCCGTCTTCGATTATGACGACGACGGCGCCGTCGACGTGTTCATCACCAACATGCTGGGCAAGAGCCAACTATATCACAACGACGGCCAGGGACACTTCGATGATGTTACCGACATGACGCTCGCACCCACCTCGTTTGGGGCCGTGGGGTGCGCGGCGTTCGATTACAACAACGACGCGCGGCTCGACCTGTTTGTCGCCGACATGCACTCCGACATGTGGGTCGGCCAAGACAGCCCCTGGTCGGTTGAGCCACAACAAAAATTCAAACATCGCACCGGCCCCGACCGGGCCTTGAATCCCAAATTATATCGCTTGGAGCGCGCGGAGGCCGAGCGGCTGGGAATGGACGAAAAGCAGTTTCTCTACGGCAACACGTTTTATCGAAACGAAGGACAAGGTCGATTCACCGAAGTTTCTGGCGCGGCCGTATCGCTGCCGGGGACCGAAAAATGTGAGCATCGTCAAACTCCGATTACGCGCCAGCGGAAGGCAAAACAGCGGAAGGCAATTATATAGGAGCGGAATGTTAGCTGAGGTGGCTAAAATCGGGCCGGCCTTGGTCCTCGAGCCCGATCTCGTTCAGCGACCGCTCGGGGGTGGGTGTCAATCGCTTGACTACTTGCTGGTGAAACCGGTCGCCGGTGCGGTTCCACCACCAGACTACCAGCCAGAGCACGACGGTCAATACGACGAACAGAGCCACGAAGATGCCCGTCGCAAAACGATGGTCGGCAACCGGCGGTTCGAGCCAGACCGGCCCGGGGCCGATGATCAAGGGGGCCGATTGCCGGTCGGTCGGTCCACGCCCGGCCTGGGCCGCGTCGTCGCCGGCCGAACGTCGCCGATAACTCCACTTCTTCAGAAAAAACCCGGCGATCCGCACCGGCTCGTGGATGTTGCTGCCTTCGGGAAATCCTTTAGGCAATTCACGCACGCAAAAGGTCAGCGGGTTGCCCTGCGAGTCTTCGGTGAACATTTCGATCTCGTAGTAGTGATCGATGCCGAAGCGGGCCACGATGTCGGCGTCGTCCACCCGCACCGGCAAGGCCTGCCGGGCGGTGCCGGTCAGGGCCACCAGCTTGCCGTGCTGATGATGCGGATCGTTAAAGAGCGGCTCGACCGGGCATTCGGCCGGCGCTTGCCGCAGCAACTGCCGCGTGCCCGCCCGGCCCACGGCCGCCAGCAATTGATAAAAGCACTCGCGGTCTTCGGCCGTCATGGCGGGCCGTGGATCCAGCTCGTCGAACAGCCCGGCGTCCATTTGCAGGTCGCCGAGCATGTTGGGCGGAAACCAGGCGATGCGGCGGGCGATCAGCACGGGGCGGACGACTCCCTTGCCGTCGTCATCATCGTCGTGGGCGCTTAGGCGCACCAACAAGCCGGTTACTGTCGCCGGTTGGTCGATCGGCTCGCCCAGCTTCCAAGCCGCAGGCACTGCCAGGCAATAGACGATCGCCGGCGCACGGTCGGGACCGATCGCCAACTCGCAGCGGTAATAGTGCGGCAGATCGAAGCTTTCGGCGGCCTTGGGCGGCAAGGGCACTTTGGCCACTCGCTCGACCCGTCCCGACCAGGCGACAATCTGAGCTTGATAACGCTCGGGCGTCGCCAGCACGTCGGCCACCGGCACGCCGATCTGTTTCCACTGATCGAACTTGGCCAACGGAAATCGTCGCACCGCGTACAACAACCGCCACAGGTCGTCGTCGCCGCCCGAAACAAAATCGCTCTTGGCGAGCGGAGGCTCAAGTGCGGCAGTCGGCGCGCCCAACAACTCGAACAGTTCGCGCGGGTTTTCGATCGGTGCGGCGTCGTCAGCGGCCCAAGCGGGCGAAAGGGTCGCGAGTGCGAGCACGACAACGGCGAGGGATTTCGCGACTCGAGTCGTCAAACGCCAATCGTTCGTGCGAGGTCTGTAGGGAACGGACTCCGTGCCGTTCCGTGAACTGCGATTCGGCCTCGGCCCGCCCTTCGCGGAACGCCACGGAGGGCGTTCCCTACAGATGTCGAACGTAGAGTTTCCGCGCGCCATCGTCACTCCGCTTGCTTGGCCAATTGGGCCAACTGCTCGCGCACGTCCGGGGCCACTTCGGCATGCTTGAGCGCGCTGAGCTGCGGCGGCCGGCTCGGTTTGCCGGCCAGCCGGAAGCGCGTGCGGTTCAAAGCAAACAACACCACGAGCAAACTGACGATCGTCGCAATCAGCGCGGCGGCCAGTAGCGTCTGGCGATCGACCGGCGCCCGCGCGACAATCACCGGACGCGCCTCGGGCCGCCAGCGGAGCGTCTTCGAGAGCAGCAACGGCCAGGTGGCGATTCCCTCGCCCGACATGTGCGCCCACCGCTTATAAAAAAAGCCGGTGAGCGTGATCGGCTCGTCGAGCCGCTCGCCGACCGGAAAGCCATCGGGCAATTCCAGGCAATAAACCACGACCGGGTAGGCCCGGTCGTCCGGTTCGAGCACCACCTGATAATACTGGGCCACGCCCGACTCGTTGGCGGCCAGCCGCTTGACGAGCACGCGCCGCGCGGTGCCGCGCAGAGTCACCAGGTCGCCGCGAAACTCCTTGGGCTGCGTATAAAGCTGCATAAAGCTGACATCGCCCTGCGAGGCCCGTTCGAGCTCGGCTTCGGGCGTCGAGTTGAGCACCTCCAAGAAGTTGTAGAACGCCCCGGCTTCGGCCGAGCGAAACACGGTGTCGTCGCGCACGCGCCCGAGCAGGTCGGCCCGAACGCCGCGAAAGTATTGTTTGCCCTGCGGCAGATCGTGTGGGGTTTCAGCTTCGATGATGAATTCGTCCGGCCCCAACGCCCGGCGGACCGGTGGCCGGGCCGGTTGGGCCTCCGCCAGATCGGCGTCGGCCGGCTCGGCGGCCAGCGGTCGAACTCGGTTGGGGGCTGGCCGCGCCGCGCGGTTATCGACGGCCGGGGGTGCCAGGGCCGGCGCGCCGCCGCGAATCCAGGCCCAATGCTTGGGCTTGCTCGCCTCTTGAATCAACAGCATCACCAACCCCGCCGAAAGCACCAGAAACAGCAACCGCCGCTGCTCGCGGCGAGCCAGATAATTGCGCGTCCGCGCGCCTTTCGGGCGGAAGTCGAGCATGGCGGAAAGGGGTTTGAGCAGTGAATGGTCTTATTACGATTCTAGGCCCATGAGCCCCAAAAGTGGAATAGGGTTCAGGGTTCAGGGTTCAGGGTTCAGAATTTTGGTGAGCGCGAATTGCCGATCGCAGCCGACGTCTCGGCGAACCTCCAAGTGAGGCGCTTCACGCACTCTAAACGCCCTGCGTCAAAATGCTGAACCCTGAACCCTGAACCCTGAACCCTACTTCACACCCCGAGCGCCAGCGCCGACCTTGTGACCCGCATCACCGAACGCCTAGTTGCTTCCCCGCGCCGCGTCCGATAAGCTGGAACCATAGGCGTCTTCTTCAGACCGCCTCCGTGGCCGGCTGCCGGAACGCCCGCCGTCGGAATGTCTATTCGCTGAAGTTCTGAGGACGACAGGGATGAGGCTGCACCTCTCAGGCCGGACAAATCGAAAATCGAAAATCCAAAATCCAAAATCGCTTTGGTGGTGCGCCCTAGCTTTTATGGTCGCACTGATTGCCGGTCGGGCCGAGGCCGTCGAGCAATATGAAGAATTTCTGAAGGCGCTGACCGACCAGGGCATGTACGACGTGGCGCTCGACTACATCGAGACCATGCGCAACAGCCCGTTGCTGAGCGAAGCGCAGAAACAGCAGATGCCGTTCGACGAGGGGCGGCTGCTGATGCGCAACGCGCAGGTCGAGCGCAACGCGGCGGCCAAGGCCAAGCTGCTCGATCGGGCCCGCGACCGCTTCAACGATTTTATCAAGGCCAATCCCTCGAACCCCCTGGCGGCCAACGCCGAGCTTGAGTTGGGCAACGTGCTGGTCGAGCACGGCAAGAGTCTTCGCGATCAGGCAAATCGCCCGGCCAACGCGGCCAAAAAAGACGCCTTGATGAATCAGGCCCGCGAGCAGTTTCAGCAGGCCCAAAAAGTGTTTGACACAGCCGATAAAAAACTGACCGAGAAGGCGAAGTCGTTCCCGAAATTCCTCGACAAGAAGAAAAAGAAAGAGGAAGAGCAGAGCCACGAGCGCGACAAAGCCTACCAAGACGCCCTGATGGCGCACATCTACTCGGCGAGCGTCCTCTCGGAGCTGGCCAAAACGTATCCGCCCGGCTCGGACGATCGGAAAAAGCTGCTCCAGCAAGCCGCCGACAAGCACGGCGGCACCTACGAGAAGCATCGCCGGAAGGTGGCCGGGCTGTATGCGCGGTTCTACCAAGCGCAGTGCTACCAGGAGTTGGGCGATACCAAAAAAGCGCTCGGCATGTATGAGGATGTGTTGAACCTGCCCGACGATGAAGAGGCCATTCGCCGGCTGAAGGCGTCGGCCTTGCCGTTCGCCATGCAGTGCTGGACCAGTGATGCCGAGAAAAAGTATTCGACCGCCGCCGATCGTGGCGAGGAGTGGCTCGAGCAGGCGAACCCGAACCTGGAGCGCACAGCCGAAGGTTTGGCGATCCGGTATTACACGGCGCTGGCTGACAAGCTGCTGGCCGACAGCTTGACCAACAAAGAAGACGAGGCCGCCAAAAAGACGGCCTTGGCCGCCGCCCGCAAGCACGCCCAGTTTGTGGCCAAGAATCCCGGCGACTATCGCGACGAGGCCAAGCAACTCTATCAAAAGCTGCCGGGCGGCGAGGCGGCCGGCGAGCAGAAAGAGCCGACCAACTTTGCCGAGGCCCGCGACCAGGGCAAAGACGCGCTCGACCAGTCGCAAGACAAGCTGACGGCCATCAAGATGGCCGGC
>DATFDL010000083.1:0-4743 GCA_035252155.1 Pirellulales bacterium
ATGATCCTGGTGCTGCTGAGCTTCATATTTTATCAGGGGATTATCACGTTCTGGCCCGCCCCGCTCATCGAGCTGCGGCTGCGCGACGGCCGCCGGGTGTTGGGAGAAATCGTCCGCGAAGAATCCTTCCGACCGGAAGAATCGTTTTACGCCACGCTGGATGCCCCGCTGGCGGCGCAGGCCAAGGCGGCCGTCGACGCCGTTGGCGGCGAAGCCAGTCGCCGATTGGTGCGCACCGGAAACTTTGAGCTAACCAACACGCACTTTCAATGGGTCCAGGATCTGCTGGTAACCGAGGAATCGCGGCCCGAGTGGGCCGTGGTTCTCGAGCGCCTGAGTTGGGGCCGCTTCTACGGTCGTCCGCAACAGTTTCTGATCGATGGTCAGCCGGTCGCCGAGACGCCCGCCGAGGTCTGGCGGCAATTCAACCAATATCATCCCGAAGTGCGCGCACGGTGGCGGCAGCGGCGGCGTCTCGAAGACCAGATCGGCCGAATCAACGACGTGGTCGAGGACGCCCGGCTTGAGCTGCGCGGCATCGAGCTAAGCGGCGGACGCGATACGCCGCGCTGGCAAGCCCAGCAACAGCGACTGGCCGAGGCACAGGCTGACTCCGAACGCGAGGTCGCGCAAATCCGGCCCGAAATCGAGCGCCTGCGGCAGGCCAACGCCCGCTATCAAATGGTGCTGGCAACCGCAAATGGAGAAGCTGCCACGCTGGCGGTGGCCGAAATCGTGCGGGCCTACCCGGCCAATCAGCTTGGCCTGGCCGGCAAGCTGCGGGTCTATGGCTCGCGCTGGTTCGAGTTTCTCACCGACGACCCACGCGAAGCAAACAGCGAAGGCGGCGTCTATCCCGCGATCTTCGGCACGGTGCTGATGACGCTGGTCATGACGCTAGCGGTCGTGCCGTTTGGCGTGCTGGCCGCCCTGTACTTGCGAGAGTATTCCAAGGGCGGGCTCGTGGTGGCGGCCGTGCGGATTGCCATCAACAACCTGGCCGGCGTACCAAGTATCGTCTTCGGCGTATTCGGCTTGGGATTCTTTTGTTACATCGTCGGAGGTTTTATCGACCACGGCCCAGCCGCCGCCTGGCGGCCAGGACCGTGGTTCGTCTGGTTGGCCGTGTTGATCGTTGTCTCGACCGTCGCCATCGTCTTCTCGGGTGTTTGCTTGCGGCGCGGCGATCGATCGCAAAAGCACCTTCCTCGGCTCACCTTGGTGGCGTGGTTGGCCAGCGCCGCACTGTTGGTGGCCGTGCTGGCCCATTCGCCGTTTTTTGGCGGCTTGTTCGCGGCCCGCTCGGCGGCGGGCAGCCCGACTTTTGGCAAAGGCGGCTTGATCTGGGCCTCGCTCACGCTGGCCCTGCTGACGTTGCCAGTGGTCATCGTGGCCACCGAGGAGGCCCTGGCCGCGGTGCCGCGCTCGATGCGCGAAGGCTCGTACGCCTGCGGGGCCGGCAAGTGGCAGACGATTCGCCGCATCGTGCTGCCACGCGCCATGCCCGGAATCATGACCGGCATGATTCTGGCCATGGCCCGTGGGGCGGGCGAGGTGGCGCCTTTGATGTTGGTGGGGGCGGCCAAGCTGGCGCCCAAGCTGCCGCTCGACGCGACCCCGCCGTTCTTGCATCCGCAACGGAGCTTTATGCATCTGGCCTTTCAGGTGTTTGACCTCGGTTTCCAAAGTCCCAACAGCGAGGCGGCCAAGCCGATGGTGTTCACCACCACCTTGCTCTTGATTACGATCATTGCCATGCTGAATCTGGCGGCCGTCTGGATGCGCACGCGCTTCAGCCGCCGTTTTGCCGGCAGCCATTTTTGAACGACCAAAGCTATTCATCCGTGACGATTCCAGCTTCCACCCCCTCCTCACCTGCCGCGCAGCGCTTGCCGAGGCCATCGGATGTGCTCGCCCGAGGCCGCAAGCTCGGCGTAACCGGACGGCTCGAGGCGATCGCCCGCGGCGAATCGGTGCCGACCGAAACGCACCCCTCGATGGCCTCCCAGGAGCCGGTGCTCGAGGTCGACAACTTTTGCCTCTGGTATGGTCAGAAGCAGGCGCTGCACAACATCTCAATCGCGATTCCCCGCGGCAAGGTCACGTCGCTCATCGGGCCGTCGGGCTGCGGCAAATCGACCTTGTTGCGATCGGTCAACCGGCTGAACGATCTGATCGACAACGTCCGCATTGCCGGCGACATGCGGCTCAACGGCGACACCATCTATCACACGCGCGTCGACGTGATCGAGCTGCGCAAGCGGATGGGCATGGTGTTTCAAAAATCGAACCCGTTTCCGATGAGCGTCTACGAGAACGTCGTCTATCCCCTGCGGATCGACGGCGAACGCGACCGCCGCGTGCTCGACGAAGTCTGCGAGCGCAGCCTGGTGGGCGCCGCCCTCTGGGACGAAGTCAAAGACCGCTTGCACGAGAGCGGCCTCAGCCTGTCGGGCGGACAGCAGCAACGGCTGTGCATCGCGCGGGCCATCGCCGCCGAGCCCGAGGTGCTCTTGATGGACGAACCTTGCTCGGCGCTCGACCCCATCGCGACCGGCAAAATCGAAGACCTGATTCGCGAGCTGCGCGGGTCGTATTCGATTTTGATCGTCACCCACAACATGCAGCAGGCTTCACGAACCAGCGACTACACGGCCTTCATGTACCTGGGCCGGGTGCTGGAGTATGGTCCGACGCCAGACATCTTTACCAAGCCTTATTTAAAGGACACTGAAGATTACGTGACCGGTCGGTTCGGGTAGTTTGAGATTGCTCCCTTCCGGGCCTGCTGGCGGTCGTCGCGCGACAATCGCCGACAACTTACAGTTTGATCCGCTTTGAATTGCATCGAGGCAAAAAAATGGCATCCGCCGACAGCGCCCTTCCTCAATTATTTCCTCTCGTTCAATCGCTCACGCGCGACGACAAGCTTCGGCTGATTCAATTCCTGGCAGTTGATGTCGCGAACCAAGATGTCAATCTGCTGAAGCAAGGTGCGTCCTATCCCATCTGGACACCTTTGAACGCCGTCGACGCCGCGGCCGCGATGCTCATGGAACCGGCGGACAAAGCGGCATCTCGCCCGCCGAGCCAGTAGGAACGTGCAAGACCGTCCGAAAGACACCGCCGCGGCCAGCACCGACGACCTCTACCGCGCGACGCGACGCGCGGCCCTGGCGGGTCTGGTGGTGACTCTGCTGCTCGGCATCGCCAAATTGCTCGGCGGTTGGCTGGGCCATTCGTTGGCGCTGTTTTCCGACTCGGTGCATTCGTTGGGCGATGCGCTGTCGTCGGCTTCGATCTTGGCGGCCCTGTGGTGGGCGCAGCGGCCCGCCGATCGCGAGCACCCCTACGGCCATACGCGCATCGAAACCATCGTCGCCTCGAACGTCGCCCTGTTGCTCCTGGTTTCGGGCGTGTGGATCGTCTGGGAGGCGCTGCGCACCTGGAACTACCCCGCCGAAGCGCCGCATGGCTGGACGCTGGTGATCGCCCTCACCAGCGTGCTGATGAACGAGGCGGTCTTTCGCTACTCGATGTCGATCGCTCGCCGCACCGGATCGAAAGCCATCGAAACCTCGGCCTGGGACCAGCGGCTCGACGTGCTTGGATCGCTGGTGGTGCTTGTCGGGCTGGCAATCGCAAGGTGGGGCAGTTCGGATTGGCGAATCGTCGACAAGATTGCGGCGCTTGGCGTGGCCGCGATCGTCATGTGGGCCGGCGGCTCGTTGTTCTATAGCGGGCTGCAAGACTTAATGGACCGGCAGGCCGAACCCGACCTGCTCCAAAAAGTTCGTCAGCTCGCGCTGGGCGTGCCGGGCGTGCGCGACGTCGAGCAAGTGCGCGTCCGAAAATCGGGCCTCGAACACTTTATCGACATCCACGTCGAGGTCGATGCGGAACTGAGCGTGCGCCAGGGGCACAAGATCGGGCATTTGGTCAAAGACCGCCTGGTGGCCGAGGTTCTCACAGTCAAGGACGTGCTGGTTCACGTCGAGCCGTGGTCGCCCCAGTAGAACGGAGTTTTATTCCGTTTCGCGGCATGGTGGCTGGGGCAGAGCCTTGGCGATGCCCCGGCGATCGCCGACCGGGGCATCGCCTGGCCGAATGAGCGGATTGATAAGGCCCGGCCGATGCGCGGCCAGACTCTGCCCCAGCCACCCGTCGTTCCTTGAACTGTGATTTGACGTCAGCCCGCCGCTCGCGGAACGGCACCCCCGGCGCGCCGGGGTTCCCTACAGAAAAACGACGCAATTCGGATATTACATGGCAACAGCCACGGCGTGGCCCGCGCGACGAGGTTGGGGTTGCGGCTGGGCGACTTCGGCCCGTTCGAGCACCTTGGCAAACGGCACGTCGGCAAGTGAGCCAAAGAGCGGATCTTTACCAAGCTTGGCGGCCGAGAGCCGAGGCGATGTCATTCCGCACAGAAACCTCGCCAACGCCCGCGGCTCGCCCAGCACTTCGGGATTGCGGCGGACCAAGGCTTGCGCTTGCCGCCAGGTATCTTCGTCGATCGTGGCCTGGCGGCGTGGCGGCAGCGGCGTGGGGCGTTGACCGTTGAGGCACCAGGTGCAATGCCCGCACGGTTTTGATCGTCGCTCACCGAAATGCTCGCACAACCGCATGACCTGGCAACCATCAAGCCCGGCTAATTCGAGCACCTGGTTCAGCCGCGCGATGTCGCGGGTCTCGCGCTCTTCGAGTTGGGCAAAGAGGCTGCCGGCCAAGGCCCGGTGGTCG
>DATFDL010000084.1:0-8905 GCA_035252155.1 Pirellulales bacterium
CCCCTGCTCCCGCTTCGCGCGAAGCGGGCCAGGTCCTTAGCACCACGACGCCCGCCGGCATCGCCGCGCTCGATCCCGAAGCGCGACGAGTGGACCGTGAACCGACCGACCGCGATCCCCGCGAGCCGTTTCGCTTCTCGACCACGCTCGCCACGCTGGCCCGCAACCGGTTCAACCCGCGTGAGCGGTTCGACGAGGCCGAACTGCAGGAGCTGGCCGAGTCGCTCCAAAAACACGGCCAGCTCCAGCCGATCCTGGTGCGCGCCATTCCCGATGGCCTGCGCCTCAAACCGCTCACCGGTAAAAACGCCGCGGCGACTGACGAGATTGTCGCCGGCGAACGCCGCGCGCTCGCGGCCATCCGGGCCGGCTGGAGCCGGGTGACCGTCGAGCGGATCGAGTGCGACGACGCGCGGGCTTGCGAGCTGGCCATCGCCGAGAACCGCGACCGCCGCGATATTTCGCAGGTCGAATACGCCCGCGGCCTGCAAAAGCTGGCCGACCTGCGCGGCCTCGACCCCGCCAGCCTGGCCAAGGATCAGCGTCTTAGCGAGCAACACGTGAGAAATCTTCTCCGCCTCCTCAAGACGCCAGCGGAATGGCAGCAGTTGGTGATCGACGGCAAGCTCGACGGAACGCACCTCCGCGACGCCGCGCCCTTTTTGGGGCATCCCAAGCTGGCCGACAAACTTGCCAAGGAATTGGCCCGCGCGAAGCAGAAGCCCAGCCACGACGATTGGCAAAGAACGGTCCGCCGGCTGGCCGAAGCCGCGGGCCGCAAGCTGATCGAATACGTCCACACCAGCGACTGCCGCAAGCAAGGGTCGGTCACCATCGCGCCGACGCATCCCCGCTATGCGGATCTCGAGGTGGTCGAAGTGACCGGGTGGAACGGCCAAAAGGAAAAGATCGCGCTCAACGCCAAGCTGGCCGACGAGATTCTCAAGGAAAAAGCCGCGGAGTGGCGGGCCCGGAACAAGCCGAAGAGGTCGCCGAAAGCCGCCCCCGACACGAAGCAGAATCGAGCCAAGCAGAAGCGCGAAGCCGAAGAAGCCGGCCGCCGACGCACGGAGCGGCTGAAAGGCATCGTCGCGTTTTGGAAGTGCTGGATCTGCTCGGAAGCCGTCGCGTACCAGCCCGGCATCGCCGTGCGGGCCATCCTTTCGGCCGCGATCGGGGGCTGCGAGCTGCCCGCGCGCGAATTGCTCGATGAGTTCGGCCGCGAGCGGTTCAGGCCGAAGAGCGCGAAATACTCGCGGGCGGCGGACAGCGGGCCGCTGCTCGCGCTGGACGAAGAGGAGTTCGAGCAGCTCGGGCTCGCCGCCGCGCAGCGCCTGTTTTGGGACGCGTGCCTTTTAAAGGAGTTTCACGAGCGCTGGTTCCACCTCGACCCGTACTGGATGCCGGAGATCGATCGCTGGTGCAAAGCGCTCCAAGTCGATCCGGCCAAAGCCTGGCGGGCGCCAGACGCCCACGGGAGGCAGCAATTCCTGGGGCCGCTCACCGAAGCCTGGCTCGACCTGCACGACCGCGACCAGCTCGCCGAGCTGGCGGCCGAGTGGAAAGTGCCCGTGCTCGAAAAAGACAGCGAAGCCGAGATCCGCCGCAAGCTCTTGGGCAACGCCGCCCGCCTGATGCCCATGCCGGCGGAGCTGGCCGGGCTGCTGCGCAGCAGGGGCCGGGATTCAGGGGTCGGGGGTCAGGGAAAGAAGAAGGCCAAAGCGAAATGACTGTCTTCCGCCACGAAATCCGCGACGACGCGACGAACAGGCTGATCGCCTCAGCGTCCCCCGTGCAACGCGGCCCTAGAGCCGGCCAGTGGCGCGTTGTGCACCACCGGCCGGACGAACCGGCAAGGGACCGAATTTTCGTCGGTACATACGCTGAGGCGATGCAGTCGCTCTTGAAGTGCGCGCTGGGACTACCTCCGTTCGACTCGATGCACCGCCCCTCTTCTTCCCTGGCCCCCGACCCCTGAATCCCGACCCCTTTCGTACCAGGAGGCCCCATGCTCGTCATCTCACGTCGTGAAAACGAAATCGTCTTAATCGGAGAGGTCCGCGTGATGGTCACGCGGATCGACGGCGGCCTGGTGCGGCTCGGCATCGAGGCTCCGGCCGACGTGCCCATCGTGCGAGCCGAGCTGCTGGCGGAAGAGACAGGGGAGACGAACCAAGGAGATCGCGAATGGCGTTGAACCATCTTCCGGGCTGCGTTCGACTGGCGAGGATACCGCTCCTCGATCTCGTCGAGCTTTACAGCCGCGAGGTACGGAAACATCCTGACAGCCCCGCGTCGAACCTATTTCGGGCCGAGATCGAGCGTCGCGATTTAATTTACTTTAAGGCCCGCAACAGCAGTGACTACGATTTTTCTCTCGATCCGCGTTACTCGCTGGGCGAGATCTTAGGCTGAGGAACAGCCGGCGGCGTAAGGTCCGGGGCGAAGCGTTGCGAGAGAAGCCGGATCACCAGGCCATTGAGACTCACGCCCTCCGCCTGCGCGAGTTCGTCGAGCCGTAGCGAGAGGCACTCCGGCAGGCGGCCCGTGATCGTAACCCCGCGACAGCGGCCCCGCCCAGAGCAAAGTGTACAGCGCTCGCCCGTCACCGTCGTCGCGCGAAAGCTCCGGCGCTTCATCCCGCTTCGCTCCCCGGCCTCTGACCCCCGACCCCCGACCCCTGATCGGGCCATTCGTCCTTGCAGATCCGCAGATGGCTAGGCGCCTCGATCGACAAGAGCGGCTCTTCGCCGGCGACGAGCAGCGTGACGCGCAGCCACCGGGCGCCGTCGGCGGACCGGACCGAAAAAGACTCGCCCGCGCGCCGGGTCATGTGGAGCGGCATGGAGGACTCCTTTCCTCACGTGGGAGAGTCGCGGCCGCGTCCTGCGACCGCGCTGGGGGCAGCAGGGTAAGTCTTACACTGGTTTTGCAAATTGTGCCAGAGAAAAGGGTTCAGGGTTCAGGGTTCAGGGTTCAGCATTTTCGTTCTCCCGCCCAGCTTCGCGCGGTGCCGGCGCCCGCCGAAAGTCGGTCTTTCGCCGGAGTCGGTGCGCCGCTACCATCGCCCGCCTGCTCGATAAGTCAATGGATGCACGGGCTCAAATAGGTCTAAGAGTTCAGCGGCCGGCGGCACTGAACCCTGAACCCTGAACCCTGAACCCTTCGTCGCATCCTGTCGCATCCTTCTGTGGCACCCTCGCACAGCTTCACGACCGAGCACCGGCCGCCGGCGGCGATCGCCGTCTGGCACGTCGTGATCAGCGGATTTACGCAGCACAGGGGCGATCCTACCGGCTCGCAAAAACTCTGGCTGCGATTGCGCGGCCTGGTGAATAACGGCCGATCGTGCGTCGAGTTCTTCCCCTGGAATAGCAACTGGAAAGACGTCGCCGAGTGGATCTGGCGCTGCCGACCCGAAGAGCGGCCGCCGCGGGTGTACGTCTATGCGTATTCATGGGGCGCCGGCGGCGGATTTGTGAGATTGGCCCGGGCGCTGCGCAAGCGCGGCATTGAAGTCGAGCGGGCGGTGCTGAGCGATCCGGTCTATTGCCCGCCGTTGCGGTGCCTGGCGTGGACCGCCCTGTTGCGTTGGAAAAAGATCCACGTGCCCGACAATGTGCGGCGGGTCGATTACTTTTTTCAGCGCCGCAACTATCCCCGCGGCCATCACCTGGTGGCCCTCGATCCCAAGCGGACGGTGATCGGCCGGCCGCAAGAGGCGGCGCTCGAGCACCACTACATGGACGGGCTGTTCGCCTGGCAATTTTTGTGCGGCGACGTCGCCAAGGAAGCCCAGCCCGCGCCCGCCTATTCGCTGCGCGTACCGCAGCAGTTGGAAGTTTGAAGTGTCAGGTTTGAAGTTTCAAGTTTGAAGTGTGAAGACATGACGCGCTACGGCCAAGACGATTCGCGAGACCGGATTGCCGCCCGGCAAGCGGCCGAGGCCCGCGCCGCTGGCTGCCTGGTGGGACTGGCGATTCTGGTCGTGCTGGCCATCGCCTGGGCCGGGGCGTTGAAACAGATCAAGGAGCGCGAACGCCCGGCACGGCGCAACTCTTCCGACTTCAAACTTCAAACTTCCAACTCCCCTAGATGCGCGGCGCGGAGTGCGGAATGGTTAGCAGTCGCGAGACGGCAGGTACGCCATGACGGCGACACTCCTACAGGGACGTGGGACCTCAGTTATCGCGCGCCGACGTCCGCATTCCGCACCGCGCATGCGAGAGGTCAGGGGTCGGAGGCCAGAGGCCAGGGAAGAGACGACGGGCAACCGCCCGTCCCTGACCTCCGACCTCTGGCCTCCGACCTCTCACCCCGTCACGCCGCGCGGGCGCTTCGTGTGGGCGAGTCGCGCGGAAAGGGAATCGGTGCAAGGCGACTCACGACCGGTCCTTCATGCCCCCGCGCCCGCGCTTTTATACGGAGTTTGAAGTGTGAGGTTTGAAGTGTGAAGTGTGAACACTCCAAACTTCTTCCCGTCTTAAAACTTCACACTTCAAACTTCCAACTCTTCCGCCATGCCTCGCCGAACCCAACCGACCGAAACGATCGCCCCGGCCGTGAGCCAACTCACGCCGCTGGAGCTGTTCGCGCTGGGCAAGGCGACGGGCGAGCGGCAGCTCAAAGAGCTGCGGCCGCGGCTGCAGGTGGGCGACGGCCAGGCCGTCGATTTTACCGTGCGGATTCGCGGCGAGCTGAACGTCGCCGGCGAGAGCAGCCAAACGACGTCTGAAAAACCGCCGGTGGATCAGGTGCTAGCGGCGGTTCTGAGTTGTTTGACGGGCCGCGCGCGGGCAATCGCCCGCGAGCACGTGCAAAAGCTGTTCCGCGCGTGGACCGCTGCCGGAGAAGATCTGCCCGAGATCGACGATCAATTCGTCGACGCCGCCGACGATCTTTTGACGTCTCTTGGTCGCTCTGTCACGAAGAGCAAAAAGGGCAACGTAACGGCGAGCTTGGCGGTGGAGAGAATTGAGGGGTCGGAGGTCGGGGGTCGGGGTTCAGGGAAGAAACGAAAGGCCGCGTGATGAAAAACGACACGGAGACACGGAGACACGGAGACACGGCGAGCTCTTCGTTCGCCCCCTCGCCTCTTCGCCCCCTCGCGCACTCGCTGGCCGCCCTCGCCCTGTGCGTCGCGATTGCCCTCACCGGCTGCGCGCAGATCGCCCGCGGCCAGGGCATTTTGCCGTCGAATTGCCAGATCTTACGCGGTCCGACCGTGCCGATTCGCTATCCGGCCAGGCCGCCCAAGCAAACCTACGCCAACGGCGAGGCATCGATCGATCACTCGCAATTCGTAACCCGCGGCGAGCTGCAAAAATGGACCGACGCGACGAAAGCGAACGTCCAAAAGACGGCTGACGCCGTCAACCAGGTGAACGACCACAGTCAGTCGGTCGCGCAATCCGTCGACGAGCTGAAGACGGCCACGCAGCAAAACCACGCGGGCCTGGCCGGCGCGATTGCCGATGCGAAGCAAGAGATCGAGGACATCAAGATCGAGATCCCGGAACTCGTCAAAAGCCCGGCCGGCGCCGAGGCGAAAAAGGTGGCGATCGAGGTGGCCGGCCAGCTCGTGACGCAGGTGGCCGGCCAGCAAGCGATGCCGCTTTTGCAGTCGGCCGCGCTGTTCGGCGGTCCGCCGGCGGTCGTCGCCGCGGTCGGCCTGTGGCTCGTGTTGCGGACGCTCAAGAAGCGTTTGCCGGCCATTCAGCAGGTCGAAGCCCGATTGCAATCGTTCGGCGGCGCGGGAGGCGCCGCCGCGGCAGATCCCTTTCAAAGCTCTGCTGGTCGGAATTCAAGCTCAAGTTGACCGACTCGAATTGCTCCGCGGCGCAGTTAGCGCCGCGCCGGCGCAAATCGAAAATCCAAAATCCAAAATCCAAAATTCGCCGGACGTTCTCGTCAACACGCAAACCAAGACGAACACCGAATATGTGCGCGTACCGGTGACCGACCCTGAAGGCGAAGCCTATCGCGAAGCCGCCCGGCGACTGGTCAATCTCACGCCGGGACTGGCGCCGCACATCGAACAGCTCGAAGCCACAAAAAATCAACTGATGCAGGGGCAGCAAGTCTCACAAAAACTCGGAGCCACCTGACATGACCGCCGCCGCCGCGCCGCCGCCGTCGCCGACGATTTACGACAATGCGCGACCGCTGCTCTATAACGTCAGCCCCTGGAACGGCCTGGGGTTCGGCGTGCCGAATTTTGGCCGGCAGATCACGACGCTCAACTTGCCGATCTGGCGGCTGGCCGACGACGTCGCGACCAATCAGCTCGCGATCATGACCAGCGCCGACGCCAAGCGGCAGCAATATCCGAGCGTCAATACGATCATGGCGCTCGCGCGGCTCGTGAATCGCGCCCAGGCCGTGCTGGCCGGCCGCCAAAAACAACCGAACGACGTGCGGCTCTCGCCGCTGCACGCCACGCCCGATTTGCTGCTCTGGAACATTCACCCGGTGCCGTACTTTACGGGGCCGATGGTGCGCAACGCCTGGCTCCGCGAGTTCAATTCGCTCTGCATGGTGGCGCTCACGAACATCTATCGCCATAGCGATAATGACGAGGCGCTTACGGTCACCAGCGACTTCGCCTCGCAAATCTGGCCCTACTTCCGCGAAATCAAAATCCTCGTGTGCACGGAGTTGCTGGGCATGACCCAGGCGCAAGCCGAGGACGACACGCAGCCGATGCCTGCCGGCCCCTACAACGGCCCCGGCACGCAGAACGCGACGACGGTGACGCTCACGCCGACCGGACCGAGCGCCGCGAATGCCACGGCGCCGACGTACAACCCGCCGGCGACGGTGGTCAACACGGAGCGGCTCTTCACTCCCGGCGCGCTGCAGAGTCTGCCGGGCACCGACGACCTGTTGCCGTTCACCGTCGGCATTCCCGCAAATCTGATCGTGCCGAATCTGGTGCAGTATCCGGTCGGTCCGATTCCCGGCGAGACCGGCTTGGCCGGCGAAATGACGCCCGGCTACGCGGCGCTGGCCGGCTTGGCGGCGATCTCGCAAGGCCCCGGCGGCTCGATGGGAGCGCCGGGCGGCGTGACGCCGGCGGCCCAAGCCGTCGCCGACGCAATCAGCGCGGCGATTCACGGCGGCGCGGCTTCAACTGGCGCCGCCGCTCCGGCTGCCGCCCAAGTTTCCGGCGTGACGATTCCGCCGCTTCCCAGTGCCTAGATGTTTGGAGATTTCTGCAATGGCGACTCCCAATAACGTGCAGGCCGCAATTACCGCGGCCGCCGCCGCGTACGACGACCTCGAATCGAAGATGCAGGCGGCCGTCGCCGCTGGCCAAGCGAAGAGCGCCAGCGATCAGGCGCTTGCCGACGCCACCGCGAAGGCCCAGGCCGCCGGCGACGCGCTCACCAAGGCAAAGCAGGATCTCGTCCAGTCGGTCGAGACCTGGCTCACGATCCCGCCCGTCTCGTCGCCCGTGCCGCCCGCCGCTGCGGGGCCGGTCATTACTCAGACTGTCACCGCGTCGGCCGACGCCCAGCCCGCCAAGTGACATGCTGGGGCAGCTCGTCCAACTCCTCGAACTCACCGAGCGTGCGCTCAACGTCGCGCTCGTGATCGGTTCGTTCGCGGTGGCGTTGCAGGTCAGCCGCCTGCGCCGGGATCTGCGCCGTGACCGACGCTGGTCGCGCCGTTCCTTCCGCCGACACGGCGACCGGCTCGACGACGCCGAGCGCCGCCTTGACCGTCACGACGCCGCGCTTGACGTCGATACTCGCCTCTCGTCGTAACTCCTTATTCTTCATGCCTCTTGAATCGCCCTAAGTCCTTATTTCTCGCGGGTCCTCCCGGAGGGGGTGGGGGCCAGCGGGACACCGCGTGTTGCGCGCTTTTTGCGAGTTTCGTGATTTTCGCGGGGGCACCACCATCACCATGCGATTGCTCGACAGCCTGCCTGTATTCGACCTCGAGACGGTGCCCGCGTTCTACGCGAGCGCGGCGGCTGATGCGCGGAATGCCGCGGTCGAGCTGCCCGCGAATCTGAGGCTGCCGCGCCAATCGCTGAAGCGTGAGATGTTGCACTTGCTCAACGTGGCCAACGCCGCGCGGCACTTGGTGCGACTGCCCGAGATGGGCGAAACAATCCACGCGATCATGCGCGGCAACTACCACGCTTGGGACCTGGTGCCAGCCGTGCTACGGTTGGCCGCGCCGGCGACGATCGAATATCTGGGCGTCGCCACGCTGGGCTTCAACCGACAGAACGCGGCCGAGCTCGTTGAGCTGCTCGACGCCGGCCAGGTCGGGCGCGTCGATTTCATTTGCTCGTGTTATTTCCGCTCGACCAGCGGCGACGAGTTCGCGTTTCTGCACAGCCAGTTGACCGCGCGCAAGCAGCGCGTCGTCGCGATCCGCTCTCACGCGAAGATTCTGCTGTTTGAGCTGAGCGACGGCCGGCGGCTGGTCATCGAAAGCTCCGCGAACCTGCGCAGTTGCAGCAACCTCGAACAGTTCGCACTGACGCACGATGCCGAGCTGCTCGCGTTCCACAAGTCTTGGATCCGCACCCTGATTGACAAAGCAACGAATGACGAGGCGCAAAAAGAAGGAACCCGACGGCAAGCTCACACCGGCCGCCACGCTCGACGCGATCGAACGCGCCGAGTGGGAGCGACTGCTCAAGGTGCTTGAAACCGAAAGGCTGCTCGACGATGCCGACCCCGGAATGCTCACCGCCTACTGCACCGCCTATGGCCGCTGCTGGCGCGCGCACCAGCAGGTACGCGACACCGGCGGCGAAGTCGTGAAAAGCCCCAACGGTTTCCCGATCCAAAACCCGTGGCTGTCGATCTTCAACGCCGCGCACAAACAGGTGTTGCAACTGTCAACCGAGTTCGGGATCTCACCGGCCGCACGCAGCCGACTG
>DATFDL010000085.1:0-3461 GCA_035252155.1 Pirellulales bacterium
CATGTTCTCGACCAGGCCGGCGACGCCCACCACGTTGACGGGCAGCTTGAGCAGGGTGATCGCCCGCATCGCGGCCAGCACTGTGGCGGCGCCGGCCATGTCGCACTTCATGGTCTTCATCGAGTCGCTGGGCTTGAGCGACAGCCCGCCCGAATCGAACGTCACCCCCTTGCCGATGAACGCCAGGGGCGGTTCGTTTGGGCGGCCACCGTTGTGTCGCAGAATCACGAGCCGCGGCGGCCTTACCGAGCCTTGGGCCACGGCCAACAGCGCGCCGCAGCGTTCGCGCTCTAGGCGATCCTGATCCCAGATTTCGATTTCCAGGCCGCAGTCCTGGGCGATTTCGGCTGCACGCGCGGTGAACGAGGCGGGATACAGCTCTTGTGGCGGCTCGTTCACCAGGCGACGGGCAAGATTCACGCCGTCGCCGATGATTCCACCTGCCGCGACCGCTGCGTCCGAGGCGTCTGCCCAGGCAATCTCGCCGATCGGGTGCCGCTTTCGTTCGGCACGATAGAGGTCTTGGCCTTGGCAACCGGCCAAGGCGCCCGCGATGCCGCTGGCCACCCATTCATCGGCCGAACCGCCGGGCAGATAAAAACCCACCCGCTCTCGCGGCCGCGTGGCAAGCTGCCGCGCGGCAGCGGCCGCGCTGCGATAAGCCATTCCCCGGTCGAACTTGGCTTGCTCGCCGAGGCCAACCACCAAGACCAGCCGGGCGTTCACGCCGGGCGCCGACCAAAGCGGAGTCAGCTCGTATGGCTTGCCGGCGATCTCCTTGCTTTCGATCAGCCGCGCCAGCACTCCACCGCCTGCGCGATCGATCTCGATCGCCGGATTGGTCATGCCCGTGTCGGCGAATACGCCGACCACTACCGCCTCGGCGTCGGCCTTCAGAACGTTCTGTCGCGTGCTGGTAATCATGCCGCAAGAGTAGCAAATCGGCGGTGGTTGGGGCAGAGGCTTGCCGATCCCCGGCAGCGAAACACCGGGGCATCGCTTAGACTCTGCCCCAGCCACCGGCAACTCGTAGGATGGCCTTCTAGGCCGTCTCGCGGTATTTAGACGGCCTGGAAGGCCATCCTCCTGTCAGGTTGGAAAGCCTGACCTACGCGCTATGCGATCTCTTTGAACTGAATATCGTGCAGCCGCCCGTAGAGCGAGCAGCGCCGCAACAGCTCGTCGTGCGAGCCGACGTCGATAATCCGCCCGGCCTCCATCACCACGATGCGGTCGGCCAAGGTCAGCGTGCCCATGCGATGCGTGATCAGCACCGTGGTGCGGTGGCGCATGAACTGTTCGAGCACTTGTTGAATTACCTGCTCGCTTTCCAGATCAACCTGGCTGGTGGCCTCGTCGAGGATCAACAGCGGCGGATCGCGCAGAATGGCGCGGGCCAGGGCGATCCGCTGCCGCTGCCCGCCCGAAAGCAAGTTGCCCCGTTGGCCCACGTAGGTTTGATAACCGTTTTCCAACCGCTCTTCGATGAAGCGATGCGCGTGGGCGCGCTCGGCCGCCCGCAATACCTCTTCGCGCGTGGCCCAGGGGCAGCCGTAGCGGATGTTGTTGAATACGGTGTCGTCGAAGAGCAGCGTCTCCTGGGTAACCACACCGATCTGGCTGCGCAGCTCTTGCAGCCGGGCCTCGCGCAGGTCGACGCCGTCGAGCCGCACGCAGCCGGCCACCGGATCGAAGAACCGCGGAATCAGATTCGCCAACGTGCTCTTGCCGCAGCCGTTGGGGCCGACGATGGCGATGGTCTCGCCAAAGGCGATCCGCAGATCGACGCCGATCAGCACCGGCTGCGACGGCTGATAATGGAAACTGACCTTTTCAAAGGTCAGGTCGCGGCGGTGCCGGGGTAGAGGCTTGGGATGCGGCGGATCGACGATTTGCGGCTCGCGGTCGAGCAGTTGATAGATCCGGTCGCTGGCCGCCGCGGCTCGTTGAATGCGGCTAAAAACCTCCGACAGCTTGCGGGCGGGATCGCTCACGCCCGCCAGCAGCCCATAGAAGAGCATGATGGCCTCGAAGCTGAGCGGCTGCCGGCACATGGGAATGCCGAAGAGTTCGGTCTTTTTGTTGAGTACCAGATAGGCGCCGGCGAGCAGCGCGACGCAGACGGTGGTGATGCCCATGACTTCGGTCACGGGGCGCGTGAGCGAATCGTAACGGGCGATGCGCATCGCCTTATGCAGATATTTTTTGCCGACCAGATGGAACCGCCAGCGTTCGCTACGTTCCATCGTAAACGCCTTGACCACTTTGATGCCCTGGAACGTCTCTTCCAGAATGTTATAGATCTGCGACATCTCTTCCATGGCCTTGCGGTTGGCCCGCTTCAGGCTTCTGGCCAGACCGCGAATCATCAGGGCCGAGAGCGGGGCAAGCACCAGAGACAGCAGCAAAAGCTGCCAGCAGACGCAGGCCGCGCCCACCAGGCAGGTGAGCATCTTGAGCGGCTCACGGATGAGCTTGCCAAAGAAATCGTTCATGCCATACGACAGGCTTTCCATGTCGTAGGTGAAGCGGCTCATCAGCTCGCTGGTGCCTTCGTTGCCAAAGGTGGCCAGATCGAGCCGCAGCGTGCGCCGGTAAAACTGTTTTCGCAACAAAAAGGTCACGTGCTGCGACAACCGGGCGACCAGAATCTGGTGAAACACGAAAAACAGGCTTTTGATCACCGTGCCCGCCAACAGCAGGCCCACCACCAGCGTCAGCGTCAAGAAGGGGTCGTCGGGCAAGAACGGATCGATGACATATCGCAGCAGCCATCGATACCGGGCATGGTTCTTGTCTTGGTCGTGCAATTGGCTGAGCAGGTGAACTTTTTCCTTGGTCAGCTTTTCGTGCTGATCGCCGCCCGCGGCCAACTGACGATCGAGTTGCTTGAGGTCTCGGCGAATCTCATCGGCGCGGAGAGCCGATTGCTCGATGCCTTCCTTGGCCCAAACTTGGAGCGAGCGGCCCTTGGTAGTGACTTCGACCAGGGGATAGACGGCGCTGATGTTGCCGCCCCAAAAGAGGGCCACCGCCACGGCGCAAACGACCGAAGCCGTCAGCGTGAAGGGATACCGCAGCGACAACCGCAACGCCCTGCCAAAGTTGTTCATCCGTGAAGCGTCCGAGCTGTTTCCGGGCCTCGTGCCCGACAATCTGGGTAATCCGGGCTTTTCTGCCCGAGGTTGGGTAACGCCTGGATTTCGGTCGAAACCTAACAGATTCGCCGCGATCGGCCAAGCCCGGCGCGGTGCATGCGCATCCAGTTAAGGTGATTCGGCCCCAAATATCTGTAGGGAACGCCCTCCGTGGCGTTCCGTGGCGAGCGAATTGACGTCGAATCGCAGTTCGCTCCAACGCCACGGAGCGCGCTTCCTAATCGGTTTTGATGTTCAAGGTCGGTCGCGAACTGCCGCCACCGTCCGGGCTTGCCCCGGCGGAGCGGTGATTGACCGCTAGAA
>DATFDL010000086.1:0-6222 GCA_035252155.1 Pirellulales bacterium
AACGCAGCACGGCGTCCGCCGCCGCGGCAACGCTTGCGAGAACATCGAAGCCGAGCGCGCCGCGACGGATGCCGTGGCACCGACCAATGCACTAAGATCGGTTTATTGCCGAATTTAATCGTCAAAACCGATTAGGGAACACCGAACAGGTTGCCTGACGCATGCACTCTTGGCACGACATCTATCTGGACGATGAGATCATCGACCGTTCGTTCCCCGTCGTGATCGAGGTGCCGTCGGGCAGCAAGAACAAATACGAGCTCGACAAGACGACCGGTTTTTTGCGGCTCGACCGTGTGCTCTACAGCTCGGTTCATTATCCGGCCAATTACGGCTTCATTCCGCGCACGTTTTGTGACGATGGCGATCCGCTCGACGCACTGGTGCTTGGCCAAGAGCCGGTCCATCCGCTGACCATCGTCGAAGCCCGCGCCATCGGCGTGATGCGAATGCGCGACGACAAAGGGATCGACGATAAAATCATCGCCGTGAGCGTCCACGATCCGGCGGTCTGCCAATATCACGACCACTCTGAATTGCCTGAACACGCGCTCCGCGAGGTGAAGCGGTTTTTCCAGGACTATAAGGTGCTCGAAAACAAGCAGGTAGTGATCGACGATTTCATGGGTCCCGACGACGCCACGCGGATCATCCGCGAGGCGCTGGATCACTACCGCAAGCTGCGGCGCGGCGAGCTAGGTCCGTGACGGCTGCGGCGGCGCCGCGCTCAACTGCGCCAGCACCTGCAACACGCCGTTGAGATGGGCCAGCCGCGGGCCGTAGCGGTCGACGAACTCGTTGAGCATAAAGTCGCCTTCGCAGAGCACCTCTGCGTTCTCGTTGACCTCGGTGGCCAGAGAGCTCAAGTATTCCGTCTGGACGCGGCTGAGTGTTTCGGCGGCGTGGCGGCAGCTCTGGGCGAGCTGCGGATTGGCCGATTTCCACTGGTTCAGCTCTTGATTGCGCTGTTTTTGCGGCCCGCTAAGCTGGTTGACCAGTTCTTCCAAAAGCTCGTTCTGGCGGTCCTGGGCGGTCAAAATCTCGCGCAACAAGCGAGTTTGTTCTTCTTCGATAGTGCCCGGCGGCACGCTGCTGAGTGCTCCGGGCGAAATGTCGACTTGCGTAAACAGCGGCGGCGCGGGCTGTCGGTCGTGCATTGGCTTCCTTTCGATAAAGATGCCATTATAAGCACGCCATCGGAGACATGTCGAGTAGCGCTCATTCCTCGGCCGCCAGCGGCTCGGCGATTTCCTCCAGCGATTTCCGCTCGGCGTCGATGCCGATCGACCACTCGACTGCCGCCGCGGCGAGCATCAAGCCGGCCGCGATCAAGTAGCCGAGCAACAACCACTCGCGCGACTCGGTGCCGACAAGAATGCCGAAGAACGTGGGGGCGATCACACCGCCCACGCCCGTGCCGATCGAAAAAAACAGCGCGATCGCCAGACCGCGGATTTCCAGCGGAAACGTCTCGCTGACCGTCAGATAAGCGGCACTCGAAGCCGCCGAGGCAAAGAAGAAGATGACGCTCCAAAGCGCCGTTTGGCTGGTGGCCGACAAAAGCCGTTGTTGAAACAAAACGGCGGTGACCGCCAGCAGCGTGCCGGCCAAGGCATAGGTAAGCGTGATCATTCGTCGCCGCCCGATGCTGTCGAACCAGTGCCCCAGACAAACGACTCCCAAAAAGTTTCCCACCGCAAAGGGCAGCAGATAAAGCCCTGTCTGCTCGCCGGGTACGTCATAGAACTGCTTCAGCACCAGCGCATAGGTGAGAAAGATTGCGTTATACAAAAACGCCTGGGCGACCATCAGCGTCAGTCCCAAGAGCGAACGCTGGCGATATTGGCCGAGCATGGCCCGCATGATCCGGCGGAAACCGAACGAGCGATGGGGATGAATCGTAATGGTCGTCTGAGGACGTGCGAGCGTCTCGCCCGTCTGCTGCTCGATCTCCCGCTCGATCTCGCTCACCACCTGCTCGGCCTGATGCGGATATCCGTGCAGCACCAGCCACCGCGGGCTCTCGGGCACCCAATTGCGCAGCAGCAGAATGCCCAGCCCGACAATTGCCCCGACGGCGAAGCCGACGCGCCAGCCCAGATCTACGTGCAGCAGACGCGGGTTGAGAATGAGCAGCGTCGAGAGCGAACCCAACGCGGCCCCCAGCCAATAGCTGCCGTTGACGAGCAGATCGACCCAGCCTCGCCGCCGGGCGGGAATCAGCTCGTCGATGGCTGAATTGATGGCGGAATATTCGCCTCCGATGCCGGCCCCCGTGAGCAGACGAAACAGGGCGAAGCTAGTCGCGTTCCACGAGAACGCGGTCAACAGCGTGCCGCCCAGGTAGATGGCCAGCGTGATAAAAAACAGCAGTTTGCGGCCCCAGCGATCGGTCAGATAGCCAAACACCAACGAGCCGCCGACCATGCCGGCCACGTAGCACGAGCCGATCAGGCCGATCTGTTTGCTGCTGAAGGCGAGCGTATCGGCGTCTTCGAGCACACCGCTGATGGAGCCCATCAGCGTGACTTCAAGTCCGTCGAGAATCCAGGTGATTCCCAGGGCCGCGAGCACTAACCAATGAAACCGGCCCCACGGCAGCCGATCGAGCCGGGCCGGGACGTCGGTCTCGATGGTGGAGGGCAGTGCTCGATCGTGTACCACGGCGGCCATTTCAAGTCCTATTCGCCAACAGAATCGGCATCTCCATCCAGTTCGCGCATGTGTTGCCCGAAGCGCATCAATCGACATGCCAAAGCGCGCAGAAATGTGACGCGATGGGACCGTGCGTCTGAGAGGCGCGTCTTGCTATTGGCCGGCCAGACGAGCAACAAATTGCTGGTGCTCAGGCGATTGCAAACCTTCTTGCAGACGCTGCAACACGCGCTGCAGATCGCCAGCCAGCAGGGCTTGGCCGTCGAGCCACAAGCCCGGAAAGACGCGAGAGCGCAACAGCCCGTCCGCGTCAGAACTGAGCACCTGGTACTTACCATCCACCAAAATGTGCCAGCGGATCTCCTGCTCGAACATCAGCACGGCCAGGTATTCCGGCACGCCAGCCGCCTGATAGAGATCGAATTTCTGGTTCAGGTCGTACGCCACGCTCGATCGGCAGACTTCGGCCAGCAATTCGGGCACGCCGTGCAGATACTCGTCCTCGACCCACGAACCGCCGCCGCACTCGTGCAGAACGCGCAGATTCAGATCAGGCTGCGGAGAGTCGTCGAGCAAAAAAGTGGTCGAGTTTCGGCCGCTGGCTGTCCCGCGCGTCCACGCCTTATAGACGCTCAACCAGCCGCCGACGTCGCCATCCATATCGCCGTGTTCGGTGGACACCGGAGAGGGCATATAGACAATTCCTTCGATCAACTCGGCGAACTTGATTTCGGGATGCATTTCCCAGCGACGAATGAATTCGTCCCTGGTCAACTTATCGCCGGCGGCCAAGGGTGGAACGATTGCGGTAGTCATGGATTGTCTCTCGACTTCATTTTAGGGCGCCGGCACATAGGATACAATCGCAGGAGAATCCGCAGCCATATGGTGTGGTTGGGACCGCCTGCTCCCCCTCCTAGCTCGCATTACTTGTGGTCCCTGAATTTCCCGCTGGACGATTGGCTGGCATCGATTACGGTACCGTCCGCGTCGGCATCGCGGTGACCGACCGCCGCCAGAGGCTCGCCAGTCCCTATGAGATTCACGCCCGGCGCGGCTCGACCGCGGATGCGAAGTATTTTCAGGAATTCGTGGCCGGCGAAGCGATTGTCGGTTTCGTCGTCGGGCTGCCGGTGCACCTTGACGGCCGCGAGAGCCAAAAGTCGCGCGAGGCGCGCGAGTTCGGCCAGTGGCTGGCCGGTGTCACAAAAGTGCCGGTGACCTTTTTTGATGAGCGATTCACCACGGCCGAGGCCGACCAGTTCTTAGGGGCCGCCAAGTTGACCAAGAAGCGCCGTAAAGCCCGGCGAGACAAGCTGGCCGCTCAGATTATGCTTACGGCTTACCTCGAATCGTCATCGCGCGGCGAGCCGAGGGGGCTCGATGATTGAGAGGAACGGTCCTGCCGCTGCGCCAAAGCAGTTGGTGGCAACGCCGCACGAATCGAGAGGTTGATGCCATGACCTGCCCGGTGTTTTTCAAGAAGAAATACGTCTATGTTAAGGATGGTGAAATCGTCGTTTTGTTAAACGTGCTCGTCGATTCACTGGCGAAATTCGACTGCGATGAATGGACCAATCATGTGCGGGAGACGTGGGACTCAGAGCGTCAAGGACGCGGATTTGGCTGCTACGAGCTTCATCTAGATGAACTCGTAACTAACCAAGATCAAAAGGCACGCATGCTACTTATACTCGAGGACGCGATGAACGCACTGAAAGATCAGGGGAGCCGCATCTCGAAAGAATGGCTTAATGCGCTCCCGTACAACGAGGCTATCTTCGTCACGGACCAAGAGGTATCGAAGTTTGTCGAGCCTCTCAAGGCGATTGAGGATATGTTAATCCGAGATGTGATCGCGTGAGATTTTCGAATCACGACTACGCTAACAATCGACGAGCGGTCTGAAAAATCTGGTCGAACATGGGTTCGGTCAGCTTGCCGGTGAAGGTGTTCTGCTGGCTAGGATGAAAACTGCCGAGCAACCAGCGTTCGCCGGCCAAGGGGACGAGTGCCCCGTGGCCGAACTTGGGCAGTTTGCCGGTGTGCCAATCGCGCCGTCGCGCCTCGCGCAGAGCTGCTTGCCAACCGATCTGCCCCAAAGCCAATAGAACGCGCACCGGCAAGGCGTCGATCGTCTCCGTCAGCCAGTCGTGGCAGCGAGCGATTTCGTCGAGCGTCGGCTTGTTGTCGGGCGGGGCGCAGTGACAGACGGCCGTGATGGCGCAGTCGATGAGCCTCAGCCCGTCGTCGCGATCGGTCGAAGTCGGTTGATTGGCGAAGCCGGCCTTGTGCAGCGCCCGGAAGAGCCAATCGCCGCTGCGGTCGCCGGTAAAAACTCTGCCGGTGCGATTGCCGCCGTGGGCCGCCGGCGCCAGCCCGATCAGGAGCAGGCGTGCACGGCGGTCGCCGAAGTTCGGCACCGGGCGGCCCCAATACGTCCAGTCTTCATACGCCTTGCGCTTGTCGCGAGCCACCGTCCGGCAATAGGCCCGCAACCGCGGACAGCGCTCGCAGGCGATGATCTCTCGGTTTAGCTTTTCCCAGCGGTTTGTCGCAGGCATGGTTCGGCGTATCATGGCAGGAACGCTCGAACTGGGAAAGTCAAAATGCAAAAGGCAAAAGTAAAAAGTCTTGCTTTGTTAGGCGGCTTGCTCGCGCTGGCGAGTGCCCGCTCTGCATTTGGCCAGCAGTCGGCGGCGCTGTTTCCGTTTGTCTTGCCGTGGAACGATGCCAGCCCCAGCGTCACGAACGTTGCCGATTGGCTCGAAAAGCCGGCGGGCAAATATGGCCCGCTGACCGTCAAAAATGGGCAACTTTATGCCGGCAAGAAGCGGTTTCGCATCTTCGGCGTCAATCTTTGCTTCGCGGCCAACTTTCCCACGCACGACGAGGCCCGGCAGATCGCCGCGCGAATGGCCAAGTTCGGCATCAACTGCGTCCGCTTTCATCACATGGATATGCTGCCGGCGCCCGACGGCATCTGGGACGCCGATGGACGCGCGCTCAGCCCTGGCCAGCTCGACCGGCTCGACTTTCTCATCGCCGAGCTGAAGAAAAACGGCATCTATGCCGACCTCAACCTGCACGTCAGCCGCACGTATCCCGGCCTACCCACATGGCAAGGCATGCCGAGCTTCTTCAAGGGCGTCGATAATTTCTTTCCCCCGATGTTCGAGATGCAGCGGGCCTACGCGCGCGAGCTGCTGACGCATAAGAACCGCTATACGCAGTCGCGGTATGTCGATGAGCCAGCCATTGCCTTGATCGAAGTCAACAACGAAAACGCCCTGTTGCACGAATGGTGGAGCGGCGAGTTGGACGGTATGCCCGAGCTTTATGCCGGCGAGCTGGCGGCGCGATGGAACGGCTGGCTCGCAAAAAGATATCGTGACTTCGCTGAATTAAAGCGGAAGTGGGGCGCCAGTCAGTCGCCTTTGGGCCGCGAGCTGCTGGCCAACGGCGACTTTACCCGCGGCGCCGAACGCTGGACGCTCGAGCGGCATGAAGGCGCCGAAGCCGCCGCCCAGGCTGAGCCCACAGGCGGCCGTGCGTCGTTGCGAATCC
>DATFDL010000087.1:0-6853 GCA_035252155.1 Pirellulales bacterium
CGATGCTCCGGCTGACAAAATCCGGGGCATCGCAAGCTCTGCCCCAGCAACCGAGGGGACTAGAACACTCCCATACAAGTCTAGTCCCGGCCGGAGATGTGAATCCCACCAGCCACCGTGAGCGGGCGTGTTGCGCATGAAACTGGGCGGTCTGACGGCGATTTGCGGGCCGCGGCGTCACCCAGCCGGGTGATTTTGTGAACTCCCCGTAGGGAATATGCCGACTTTAGTGGTACGTCTGCCGCGCTGGTAGGGCCTGGCAGGCCAGGGAAGCTCTGTCACGCAGGCGCTTTCTGCCTCCAAGGGTCGCCGCTTGGGCACGGCGGCCTTTTTTATGCGCCGTAGAACGGAATTCATTCCGTTTCCGAGAAGCGAACGGAATTCATTCCGTCTGCTGAAATGGGAACGGAATGAATTCCGTTCTACGCGAGCCGTCCAAACAGCCGAGCGTCCCAGAGCCGGCCGTCTTTAAGAAAGTGCCGCCGCAAATAGCCCTCTTGCTCGAAGCCGCATTTTTCGAGCACGCGTGCCGAGGCGGCGTTGTGCGCGAAGACATAGGCCGAAAGCTTCGAGAGTCCCCACTGGCCGAAGGCGTGCTCGCAGAGCTTGCCGATGACCGCGGTCATAATGCCGCAGCCCCAATAAGGCTTTGCCAGCCAATAGCCGATCTCGGCCCGGTGCGATCGGCCGATTGCCAAGTGGTCGAACCCGCAGCAGCCGATCAATTGCTCGTCCTGTCGGATCGCCCAGTGCACCGGCCGGCCGTGCTCGCGCGTGCTTCGTGCGACGATCGTCAGCCACTCGTCGGCGTCGTCGGCAGTATAGGGATAGGGAATCCGCAGCGTGTTGTCGTAGATATCACGAGCGGCGAGATGTTCGACCAGCGCCTGCTTGTCGGTGGGCCGGATTTCCGTCAGCGAGATCCGGTCGCGCACGTCGAGATGCATACATCGTCGCCTTTCGCTTTGCGAAAGTACGTTCTTTCGCCCCAGCAAGAGGCGACTGAGCCGGTCAGGGTTCGCTCGCTTCGTTTTTTTTCGGTTGCTTGAGCAGATCGAGGTGGACACGGGCAACGTCCCACATGTACTGCCCGACCAGATTCTTTTCGACGGCCGTTTCGATATGCCGCCGCGCCGCTTGCTTGTTGCCAGTCGCTTCGTCGTACAGGCCCAGATAATACTCAGCGTAAAACAGCCGCTGCTTCAGTTCGGCGGGCGCGGGACCGCCCGCTCGGGCGGCGGCCAGCACGGCGTCAGGCTTGATCTTGCCGGCGAACAAGGCATAGACCTCCATCATCGGCACTCGGCGATCGTTTTTGATTTTCAGTAGGGCCTTTCGCGCGGGCGCGACACCCTCTTTGCGGGCCATGCAAAGGAACCGCCAGACCGCGTTTTCGACGTCGTTGTCGTCGACGGTTTGATAGCCCTCGAACTGTTTGGCGCCCTCGGCGTAGCGGCCGGCGAAATAATAGGCGATGCCGCGCCGCCAATGCCCGGCCTCACGGGCGGGGTCGAGCTCGATCGCCCGGTCGAAATCAGCGATGGCTCGTTCGGCGTGGCCGAGCTTCAGCTCTTCGCTGCCGCGGTGGTCGAAAGAGTCGGCGCGGCCGGGATCAAGTTCGAGGGCGGCGGTAAAATCGGCGACCGCTTGGGCGTGCTTGCTTGCGCCTTCGTAGAGCAGGCCGCGCACATAGCGGGCCTGGGCGTTTTTGGCGTCGGCCGCAATCGCCTGCGTCGCCAGGTCGATTGCCTCATCGCGCTTTCCCGCCGCGGCGGCCCCCAGAGAGTCTGACAGCAGCTCTTCGGCCGATTTATCATTCGCCAGGGTCATGGAACCAAAAGAGCAGAACGCGCTGGCGGCTAAAAGCGAGAAGTAGCGATGGTGCATGGCGATCGGTGCCGAAACTTGTGACGGTGGCTGAGGCAGAGCCCGGGCGATGCCCCGGTGGATGCCTGCGAGGATTACACCAATAGACTAACGGATAAGGCGGATCATTCCAGGGGAGTTTTATGACGTTCGCGGCCCCAGCGAACCCAGGCGTCGCTCATGCGGGCGATTTTACCGCTTTCGCTTGGCGCAACGGGTTTTTCGCCCGTAAGTTCTGGCAACGCCCAGACCCAAAGACTCGAACGTTCGCTGAGATCTTGCAGCATCAGCGGCACAACCGGTTCGCCCATCATGACGATTTCGCGAAATGCCGGATGGTGAGCAATGGCTGCGTTGGATGATAAGTGGCTGGTCTCTTCCTTCCACTTGGCTTCCAGACGCCGGAATCGCTGATCGAGCGTTTCGATTGCGACACCTTGGATCGTCGCGGAAGACTCGTTGAGCGGAACGGAGGACATTACGCAGTCTCCAAAAATGGTCTTTCGGCTTCACCAGAGGTCCCCAGATTCAAGCCTTTGGTATTATAGCAGCAATCGGCAATTCTGCCGCGGCAACCCAAAGTCGAATGCGACGGCATGGTCCCGTATTTGGCCACGAGGAATAAGATGCAAATGGTAAAACCTCGCTCGGTGATTTGGCTCGCCGCCGCAATCGGCTTGGTCGGTATCGGCCTCGTGTTCTATTCGAGCACCATGCCGTACTACACCGATCGCGCCGCGCCTCATCGCTTGGCCGATGAGCTGCAGGATGTACCGCGTGAGGTGCGCTTCCGACAATGGTACGCCCGGCTGCCCGCCTACGAAACTAGCCGGAAGAAGCTTTCCGATTGCGGGCGAGGATGCCTGGCGGCGAGCGTCGGATTGCTCTGCGCGATTCTCGTGTGGCACTATTATCACCTCTGGCGTGCGTTGAGAACTTGGCCGGCGCTGCTGGCTCTTTGGATCGGCCTTTGGATGATTCGAGTTCCATTGGAGAACTGGTACTATGAAGTTCGGGCTGCTCGCCACGACTATCCGTGGTGGGGCGACTCAATGGCTATTCCGCTGGCCGGGAGTCTTATTGCGATTGTGGCTGGTGCAGCGGTGTCAACAGTCTTGATTTTGCTACTCATCGCTGGGCGCCGGCTGCCGGCAACCCTCCGTTTTGTCAAACCGGCATCGACAGCCGAATGGGCGCGTGCCGTGTTCGTCATGCTTTGGATCGGTTGCCTTGGGTGGGGCATCTTGCTGGGCATTCCAGGTGGCGATGAAAGCTTCGTTTTTCCTGAGATCGTCGCCGTTGTGGTCCTATGGGTCGTTCTCAATGCGCGACCCGCCGGGGCATCGTCGCCGGAAGGGGCCACAAGGTTAGGTTTTCGTCCAACGCCGGCGACTTCTGCCCCAGCCACCAGAGCGCAAGGCGATTCGTTCGCAGCGTAGGAACGGAATGAATTCCGTGCTACGTTCACTTTGCATCGGCACGACCGGCGGAATACACTGGGCGGCTGTCCCGCACTTGCTCGCCCGGAGAGGTTTATGCCATCCTTACGATCCGCCGCCCTACTGGCGATGACCGCCGCCTTGCTATTACCATCCGCCGCCAAACCCGCCGAGACGGAACGCATGATTCGAGTCGGCATCATCGGGCTCGACACGTCGCACGTGACCGCGTTCACATCGGTCTTGAACAACCCCGAAGCCGCGGGCGATCTGGCCGGTGTGAAAGTGGTGGCCGGCTTTCCCGGCGGCAGCCCCGATTTGCCCGACAGCCGCAATCGCGTCGAAAAATTCACCAGCGAGCTGCGCGACAAATATGGCGTCGAAATCGTCGACTCGATCGAGGCCCTTTTGCCCAATGTCGACGCCGTGCTGTTGGAAAGCGTCGATGGCCGCCCACATCTCGAGCAGGCGAAGCCCGTGATCGCCGCCAAAAAGCCGCTCTTTATCGACAAGCCAGTGGCCGGCTCGCTGGCAGATGCCATCGAGATCTTCCGGCTCGCGCGAGAAAACGGTGTGCCGTGCTTTTCCAGCTCCTCGCTGCGGTTCAGTCCGGGCATCGCCGGCATGGGGCACAACGAACAGATCGGCGACGTGCTCGGCTGCGACGCTTTTAGCCCATGCTCGCTCGAACCTCATCATCCAGACCTGTTTTGGTACGGCATTCACGGGGTTGAAGCGCTGTTCACAATCATGGGGCCGGGCTGCGTGACGGTGACGCGCGTGCAAACGCAAAACACCGAGCTGGTCACCGGCGTATGGCGCGACGGCCGCATCGGGACATATCGGGGGCTGCGGTCCGGCAAGCCGGAATACGGCGCGATAGTCTTCGGCAGCAAGTCGAACGGACCGAGTGGCGGCTACGGTGGCTATGAGCCGCTGCTGGTCGAGATCGCCAAATTCTTCAAGACCGGCAAGCCGCCCGTCTCGGCCGACGAGACGATCGAGATCATGGCCTTCATGGAAGCCGCCGACGAAAGCAAACGCCAAGGCGGCCGACCCGTGACGATTGAGAGCGTGATGAACGGCGCGAAAGGCGCAACGCGTTAAAGGCTTCCGTTGGAAACGTAGAAATGAAACCAGTTCTGACATCTCTCACCATCGATGGCGAAGTCGAACGCCCGCTCATGTTGTCGTTCGATCAATTGTCGAAAGTCAATCCGGCGGAGCAAGTGATCGACGTCAGCCGGCTCGACGCGAAACGTTCGGGCGACGCCGTGCGGCTGGCGGCCTTGCTGCAAATGGCCGGCGTCAAACCGACCGCTCGATATTTGACGCTGCACGCCTCAGCCGACGATTTTCATGCCAGCATTCCGCTCGACGCGGTGCGCGATCGGGCGGTGCTCCTCTATCGGTTGGAGGGCGGGCCGCTGCCGGTCAAGTCGGGCGGGCCGGTGCGATTTTTCATTCCCGACTTTGCCGCCTGCCACACGTCGGAGATCGATGAGTGCGCCAATGTCAAATTCGTCGACCGCATCGAGCTGTCGACCGAGCGCGGCCGCGACAATCGGCCGAGCGAGGAAGAAGAACACGCCCGGCTGCACCAGCGGCAGGCCGAACAGAACCAGCCGTAGATGGGACGAGTGCCGTAGGGTGGGACGAGCTTGCGAGTCCCACCATTCGGCTGCGAGCTGCGTGATGGCTTTTTGAGCTTGGGGCTAATGGTGGGACTCGTTTCACTCCTCCCACCCTACGCCGTACGGCCACAACCCGTCGACGCGATAACCCGTGAATCGAAAAATCCCAACTCGCCTGCGTCGCTACGCCGCCATCGTCGTGGCTATCGCGCTTTCGGTGCTGCCGGGCTACCATCCAAAATCGGCTGCCGAATCATCGCCAAATCCGATCGAGGTTGAGAACCGCCAGCCCGGCAGCCACGACTGGCAATTAACGCGGGTGCGGGCCGACGGAGGCGGCTTTCGATCGCCGTGGATCGAAGGCTATTGCTCGCGACAAAGCGTCGGCGCCGGCGAATCGCTCGACATCATGGTCTCGACCGATCCGCCGCGGTCGTTTCGCATCGAGATCTTTCGCATGGGCTACTACGGTGGCCGAGGCGCCCGGCTCATGCAAACGCTGGGACCGTTCGAGGGCCAGGCCCAGAGCGTGCCCGCGCCGGGCGAAAAGAACCTTCACGAATGCCGCTGGCAGCCTTGCACGACGTTGACCATTCCCGACGACTGGCTCAGCGGCGTCTATCTCGGCCGGCTGACCACACTGCCTGAAGGCGATAGCGGTCCCTACTGGCAAAGCTACGTGGTGTTCATCGTGCGTGACGATCGGCCGGTCGACGTGTTGTTTCAGTGCTCCGACAATACGTGGCAAGCCTACAACCGCTGGCCGAACAATTACTCGGTCTATACGCACCCCAAAGGAACCGAAGGCCCCTGGGCCGACGTCAGCTTCGACCGCCCGTATGGCCGCGAGGCCCAATTCACTTCCGTGGTGAACGACCCGCTGACCTTCGGCTCGGGCGAGTTCTTGCCGCTGGAATTTCCGCTAGCCTTCTGGCTCGAACAGCACGGCTACGACGTCGCCTATTGCTCGAATAGCGACATGCTCACGCCCGACCGCGGACTGAAGTGCAAAGCGTTCATCAGCGTCGGGCATGACGAGTATTGGGACATCCGGCAGTTTCGCAGCGTCGAGCGAATGCGAGACGCGGGTGTGAATCTACTTTTTCTTTCGGGCAACTCCATCTGCTGGGTCACTCCCTTTCGCCCCAGCGGCGACGGTCGGCCCAATCGCATCATCTTTCGCGGCGGTCCCTACGGCGCCGACAACGACTATGCGCGGCTGCGGATGAAGCGCAATGGCCCGTTTCCCGAACATGGCCCCGACGAAGGGCTGCTGATGGGCGTGCGAAACATCGACCCAGTCAACGGCGGCGGCGATTGGGTGGTGGTCCGGCCTGAGCATTGGATTTTTGCGGGCACCGGCATGAAGCAGGGCGATCGCATTCCGGGCCTGATTGGCTGGGAATATCACGGCCAACCGGCCGACATTCCCGGCCTGCAAGTGGTGGCGGCGGGCACGGCCTGGCAGGGCGGAGAAAACCCGCAGCGTTGGGCGGCCGTGGTTTATCCCGGCCCGAAAGGCAACTTCGTGTTCAACGCCTCGACGATCTTTTGGGCGCAGGGACTATCGTCTCCGCCCGGCCACACTTTGCCCTGGTCGCACTGGTCTCGCCCGCACGGTCCCGACGAGCGCGTGCAGCGGATTACGCACAATCTATTACAGCGCGCCGTTGGCGGCGGGACGTCTGGCGACTGAGTGCAACCGGCCATCGATTGGAACGGCAAGTTCACGCACCGTTGGCCAGTTTCGCGTCGAGCTCCGCTTGTAGCCGAGCCGCGAGGTCCTCAAGCTCTGGCAGCGAGAGCTTTTGCAATTGTTCGCGAGACGCTACTTCGCGGCGGAGCGCCCTCTGGAGATATTCGATGTGTGCCCGCCGGCCTTCCGCTCGACCTTCCTCGCGCCCCTTCTCGATT
>DATFDL010000088.1:0-7280 GCA_035252155.1 Pirellulales bacterium
ACCGGGGCATCGCCAAGGCTCTGCCCCAGCCACCGGTCCCTTCTAGGTACGACGCTATTCGCCCTTTTCCGCATCGTCGTCTGAACTATTCTCCGCGGGCAAGGTTGATTTGCCTTCCGATGTTTTGACGGGCGATGGATCGCCGGGACCGCCCTCGACCGACTCCTCTGCCGGCGCCGCCGCGGCGCCCACGTCTTCGGCGAACAGGTCGGACCGGCTATTCATATACTTCAGCGCCCCGACGCAAAGCAGAATCCAGACAATCGCCAAGCCCGAAGTGATCTTTGTAAAGACGTCGCCCGCCTTGCTGCCGAAGGCGCTTTGGCCGCCCATGCCGCCCAGGGCCCCCGCCAGACCACCGCCGCGGCCGCGTTGCAGCAAGATCAGCACAATCAAAAAGAAGGCGATGATCGCCATGAAAAACTGAATCACATATTCCATCTCGGTCTCTCCGTCACGAGCCGCACCGCGCCCCGGCGGCGATGCCCAAAAAGTCGTCGGCCTTCAGGCTGGCGCCGCCCACAAGTGCGCCATCGACATCAGGTTGCGACAACAACTCGGCGGCGTTCGCCGGCTTCACGCTGCCGCCATATTGGATGCGCACTTCCTGGGCCAAACTCATATTGTATCGGCTGCCGACCAGTTTGCGAAGGTCGAGATGCACTTCTTGGGCCTGCTGTGGCGTGGCCACCTTGCCGGTGCCGATGGCCCACACCGGCTCATAGGCGATGACCACGCGGGCCATTTGATCTTCCGAAAGGCCGGCCAGCGAGCCGTCGAACTGGCGGCGAATGACGGCGGCGGTCTCGCCGGCTTCGCGCTCGGCCAGCAGTTCGCCGACGCAGACAATGGGCGTCAGCCCGGCGGCCAGTGCGGCCAGCACCTTGCGGTTGATCTGGTCGTCGGTCTCTCCCAGGATGTGGCGTCGTTCGCTATGGCCGAGGATCACGTATCGGCAGCCCAGATCGACGAGCATGGCGGCGCTGATCTCGCCGGTGAAAGCCCCGACTGGTTCGTGATACATGTTCTGCGCGCCCAGGGCCACCTTGCCGCCGGCCAGCGCGGCGCCCACGGCATCCAGATAGACGCTGGGGGGGCAAACCGCCAGATCGACGTGGGCCAGCCCGCCGGACTTCCCGGCTACGGCCTCGGCCAGAGCGACGGCCTCGCGCCGGTTGAGATTCATCTTCCAATTGCCAGCAATCAACGGGCGTCGCACGTGCAAACCTTTCGATAACGAGACAGACAACGTCCAGTCGGTAGCGGTGAGCTTGTTCTACCAAATCCGTCAGCCGTCGGCGAGTCGCCGCGGGCTGTGCTGGCGGTATTTAATCACGAAAGCGGTGCTGGCGGCGAAAGTGCGTGGGCGTCGAGCCGATCTCCTGCCGAAACACGATCGACAGTTGCCGCGAATCGGTAAAGCCCGAACGCACGGCCACCAGCGACATCGGCATGTCGGTGTCGGCCAACAGCGCCTTAGCCCGCTCCAGATGAGCGCGGCGGATTTCCTGCCCGATGCCGCGCTGCAGGTGGCGGCGAAAGCGGCGTTCGAGCGAACGGCGCGAGGCGGCCACCGCCCGCACCACGTCGCGCACTTCGATGGCCTCGCCCGCATGGTCGCGAATGTAGCGCACCGCCGCCGAGACATCGCCATCGTCGATCCCCTGAATGTCGGACGATTGCCGCACGACCAGCCGCACGGGCGGCAACTCCAATCGCGACGTTTCGAGGCGTTGCCGGCGGATCAGCCGTTCGAGCATGACCGCCGCTTCGTAACCGATGCGCGGGCCGGGCAACTGCACGCTGGAGAGCGAAGGCCGGGCCAGGTCGCAAAGCAGATCGTCGTCGTCGACGCCCACCATCGCCACCTGGTCGGGTACGTGCAACCCCAAGTGCCGGCAGTACTCCGAGACTTGAACGCCCTGGCTATCGTTGCTGGTCAGAATGCCCACAGGCGTGGGTAGCGACTTCAGCCACGTCAACAACGAGGGGTTCCATCGCCACAGCCCGTTCAGCTCGCTGGGCCGCCGCAGGCGATCGTGGAACACGGCTACGCGGTGTCCGAGCCGCTCGATCTCGCTACGAAAGCCGGCCTCGCGGCCGAGCGAAAAGGCGTGCTCGATATGCCCGACGAAAGCGAAATGGCGAAGGCCGCGCTCCAGCAAATGTTCGGCGGCCAGTCGCCCGACAGCCTGATGATCGACGACCACGCGCGGGAACCGCAGCTCCGGCAAGACGCCCGACACGTTCACCACCGGTTTGCGCAAGGCGCGCAGACCGGCCGCTAGCTCCGTAGTGAAAACGTGAGCGATGAAGCCGTGCTGCGTTTTCACCAGCGGCGAATTCAGCGCGCGTCGATCCGGGGCAATGGGCGTCAACACCCAATGAGGGCGTTCGGCGGCCAACGTTTTCACGCCGTGCAGAATATCGCGATAAAACGCCAGGCCGTAACCAAAGACCAGTCCGATGCGCAGCAGCTTCATGCAACCCAGTTTAATCGCCTGTCGCAAAATAGCAAAAGATTTATGCGAATGGGCATTCCCATTCCGACACCTGGTGGCACACGAGGCAATGCGCGAATGGCTAACAAATCTGGTACATTCCGGGCATCGCACTTTACGTTCCGCAGGCGACAGCGATGCACGATCAACGTTTCAAGCGATTGCTTCAGGAATTCTTTGCCAAGTTCTTTTCGCTCTTCTTTCCAGAGTGGGCGGCGCGATTCGATTTCGCTGGCCTCGAGTGGCAAGACAACGTGCTCGGTGTCGCCTTGGCGGTCTTGATGCGCGTGCCCAAGGAGCGGAGAATAGAGTTGGCGAGTGAGGCGCTAGAACGCATCGTGCATTGTCCGGAAAACCTGTATCGGAAAACGCTGCTCTGCGAATGTGTGCTCGCGTATTTGCCCACCGACGAGGAGCAGCGGCTGCAGTTTGAGGCGATGGTGCGGAATCATCCAGACCCTGGAGTAAGAGCTATGGAGTTGGGCTTATTAGATCATGTTGAACAGCGCGGCGTGGAGAAAGGCATGCAGCAGGGGTTGCAGCAGGGCTTGCAGCAGGGAATCGAGCGGGGCCTCTTGGAAGGCCAGCGGCAAATCGTCCGCGAGTTGCTGGAAACTCGCTTTGGTCCGCTCGCGCCTGCCGCGCGTGCCAAGCTCGATATTCTGTCAGGCGACCGGCTGACCGAATTGGCCCGCGCGGTGGTCTCAGGCAACTCGCTCGACGAACTCGGCCTCGGCCCGGACAAGAACTCAGTATCCTGAGCGACAAAGAATTCTTTGAGTCGTATTCAGTCCCGAGAAGGGTGACCGACGGCAGATCATTGCGCGACAGATTCGCGAGCGGCGCGGGCAGCGACAGTTCCGCGACGCATTGCTTGCGCGGTACGGCAAGCGGTGTCTCGTAACCGGCTGCGAAGTTCTCGCTGTGCTGGAGGCGGCACACATCAGCCCCTATCGTGGAGAAAACGACAAGCATCCGGAAAATGGTCTGCTGCTGCGGTCCGACGTCCACACACTGTTCGACCTCGATCTGATCGGTATTGAGCCACATCACTTGCACGTTGTGCTGCACCCAGAGGTAGCCCCGGAGTATGGTCGCTTTGCCGATGTGTCGCTCGCTTGCGAGAGCGAGCAGCGACCATCACGCGAGGCACTGAGACTGCGGTACCCTCGGTTCCAGCAACGACTCCGTGGACGCGCCTGAGGAACCGGGACATTCAACGGCGCTTCCATGTCACCGGTGCACGGAGGAACCGCCTTGTTCGCGGGACTCCTAAGTAGAGGCACGCTTCCGCCGCGGCAGCCGGTACATACCGGACCCCGTCGCCGGACTTCGTGCGTCAGGCGAGGATGCCGTCGATGATCTACCCATCGACATTGGTGAGAGTCGTTGGGTCCGGTTCTGGTAAACCACGTCGCAAAACGGCAAAAGATTTACGCAATTAAGCATTACCGGCTTGTCCGCCCGCGGCACACTAGACAGTATCGCGAAACACCGGTCCTTCTTGGAAGAGGCACTCCATGAAATCGAGTCTCCGTGTCGTGGCCCGCCAAGCGGCCTGGGTCGTTTGCGTCACGCTGGCGGCAACCCTCTGCGGCAACGCGCGGGCCGAAGAGCCCGACGCCGAAACCCGCGCGGGATGGCAAAAGCTCGCCCAGCAGGGGAGCGGTTTTGTCATCTGGGAATCGAACCGCACCGCCCGCTGGCGTATCTTTCGACGCGAGCTCGACGGCTCGGGCCTGCGGCAGCTCAGCCCCGATGAAGATGGCCGCGAGCACTATTGCCCCCACCTTTCGCCCGATGGTACGCGACTGGTCTATCTCAGCTACCCGGTAGGGACCGACACTTACGACCACCGACCGCCGCAGCCCATGCCGCTTTATCTGCTGTCGACCGAAGGCGGGTCGCCCAAGCTGCTGACGCAGGCGCGAGATTATTACGAAGACCGGGCCGCCGTGTGGCTCGATAACGACCGGCTGGCTTATATCGACGGCGAAGGGTTCACCTGCGAGCTCGATCTGCGATCGGGCAAGAGCGAGCGGCTGACGGCGACCGGCAACATTGGCACCGCCTGGCCGCAGAGCGGATATCTAATTAACGCCGCCAAAACCCACGCCACCGGGGGCCAGCCTACGTTCTCGCTTTACGACGCGAAGCAGCGTTCGGTGATCGGCCAGAACGATCTGGGCGGTTGCCAGCCCTATTTCACGCACGACGGCCGCTGGGGTTTTTGGATGGGCGGCGCCGGCGGGCCGATCAACCGCATTGACCTGCGCACGCGGCAAGTCGCGCCGATGCTGGCCGCTAACGATCCACGCATGCCCCAAGGGCGCGCCTATCTCTATTTCCCCATGATTTCGCGCGACGGGCGGTTCTTCACCTTCGCCGCTTCGCCCAACCAGCACGATCACTTCAAATCGGATTACGACGTATTTGTCGCCCGCCTCGATCCGGAGCGGCTGGAGGTGATCGAACGGCCGGTCCGTTACAGTTTCGACCCCCACAACGATCGGTTCCCGGATGTGTTCGTGGCGAGCTCGGCAACGCAAGTCGCTCGCCGGCCCGATCCGCCGCTGGCCGCCGAATCGCCAGGCGAAAATGCAAACTGGCCGTCGAGCAAAGAGGGGCTCGTGTATCTTTTCCAGACGGCCGACCAGCCGAACCTTGTGCCGGCGGCCGACGGGCCTCCGCGGAGCTTCGCCTTGGCGCCGCGCGGACGCGCACGATTGAACGGCCATCAGGGGCTGGTGCTCACCGGCGGGGCGTACGTCGTGCAAGAGGCGGACCAAGCGTTGCTTGAAGCCTGCCGCCGTAGCGGCCAATTGACGATCGAAGCCGTGATCGAACCGGACGACCTCAAGCAGAAGGGACCCGCCCGCATTGTCACGTTCTCGTCGAGCGCCAACGAACGCAATTTTACGCTCGGCCAGCAAGACGACCGCCTGATCTTTCGGCTTCGCACGCCGGCGACGGGGATCAACGGCGTTCAGCCCGAAGTGGGCCTGTGCCACGTCGCCGCCGGGCAGCCGCTATACGTGGCGGTGACCTATCGGCCCGGCGAGCTGGTGGCTTACGTCAACGGCCAAGAGGTCTATCGAGGTGGCGATGTCAAAGGCGATTTCAGCAATTGGTCTCCACACCATCTCTTGTTCGGCGATGAATGGGATGGCGCCCGCGATTGGGGTGGTGCGCTGGAGGGCGTGGCGATCTTTAGTCGAGCGCTCGATGCGGAGGAAATCGGCCGCGATGCCGCGGCGTACCTGGCTTTGGTCAAATCGCGCTCGCCCGTTGCGCGGATCGCCGTCGATGCCGAATTGGTCGCCCGTTCTCCCTTGCCCACGCTCGAAGAAATCAAGCCTTACCGCTCGGCGCTGGCCGTCTACAAATATCGCGTGTCGGGCGACGTGCCCAAGGCGCTCGACGGCCAACGCGACGTGCTTGTCGCCCATTGGGCGCTGCTCGACGGACAGACTGAACCGATCGCCGGTTGGCAGCCGGGCCTGAAAACGCGCCTCGTGCTCGAGCCGCTGGAGCAAAACGCCCAATTGCAACGCTACGTGAACAAAGACGCCTTCGACTCGGACGATGATCTGGCGCGACCGCGATATTACGACGTGCGACCGTGAGGCCGTCTGTTTTTTGACGTTTGAAGGCGACGGGTTCTGTAGGGAACGCCCTCCGTGGCGTTCCGCGAACTGCGAATCGGCCCTGCGCGGTCCCTCCCGGAACGCCACGGAGGGCGTTCCCTACAGACGTCAGCCAAGTCGCCACCGATATATGATTTTCAAAATCGATCATTGTTCGGGGTTGATGTCGATGGCGTCCAAAATTGCCGCGTTGTAGGCATCGACCGGCTTCAACTCGGGCAGGAACGGCTGGGCCGCCTCGCCGCCTTCGCTGATGGCAATCAGACTGCCGACGCCGGCGCCTAGTGAGTCGTAGACGACCAGTTCTTCGCCCGCTGGTTCGCCGCTTGCGAGCTCATCGAGCGTTAGCGATACGGCCAGGCGATAACAGGCCGCATCGAGGCTGGGATGCCAGCGGTTCAAGATCACCGTGCCGATCACTTTGGCGATGCGCATCGTTATTCTAAATGGCTCCGATATTCCGCTGGACAAGGATACGGCGCGCCGGCGACGAACCGCCCGACCAGGCGTTTTAGCTCGAACCAACTGCGACCGGCGGGATCGACCACCAGCAGGTTGCCGCCGGCAGCCTGCAAAACCTGCATGGTCGCTGCAACGGTTTGAGCCATCACGGCCCGCACGCCCCGCCGGCGATTGGCCAGACACAAGGCGACCGCGGCCTGGCCCGTGAGCAGCACGGCGGGCTTTCCACCTTTCACAATTTCCTCACCCAGCTCGTCGATCACTTGCCTCAAACCTGTTTGCGCCATGGGTTCGATGGTGATTCGCTCTCGCGCGAGAGCTTCAATCAATCTTGCTGATTCGTAGTTCGTTTCCGCTTGCCCCCAGGCGACCGCCTGACGAGTCTTGTTCACATGGGTTATGACGGCATAACCAATCGCAATGCTCCGCCGGTTCAGTTCGTCACGGGCGGCCGGTGTAATCACCGCTCGTGGCTGCACCGTGATTTGGCCCACTCGATCCAGCTTTTCTTCAAGTTCCGAAAGCGTGACCACACGCGCTTTCAGCTCCAACACGGTGGCTGGGGCAGAGCCTTGGCGATGCCCCGGTGGTACACCGTCACCGGGGCATCGCCTGGCCGACAACACCTGCTCGTTGTCGCCGGCCAGTTTCCGGCCAGGCTCTGCCCCGG
>DATFDL010000089.1:0-2444 GCA_035252155.1 Pirellulales bacterium
GGCCCCTGTTAGTTTCTCGAAGGACATCGCCCCGATCTTCTTGAAGAACTGCCAGGCTTGTCACGGGCAAACCGACCCGAAGGGTGATTTTCAGCTCTTCAACTTCGCAACGCTGATGAAGGCTGAGGGCGCGGTCACGCCCGGCAAGCCCGACGAAAGCGAGTTGCTGCGCTTGATTCTTTCGCAAGAGAAAGAGGAGCGGATGCCTAAGGACGCCGATCCTTTGCCCGCCGACAAAGTCGCCCTGGTAAAGCGCTGGATCGAAGAGGGGGCGAAGTACGATGGGGCCGATCCGGCCGCTTCGCTCGCGTCAATCGCGCCCAAGGAACCACACCCGGCGGCGCCCGCGGCGTATCCCGCCATGTTGCCGCTGACCGCCGTGGCCTTCCGCCCCGACGGACAAGAATTGGCCGTGGGCGGCTATTATGAAATCACTATCTGGAATCCGCTCACCGGCACTCTGCTGCGGCGGATCGGCGACGTCGATCAACGCACCTTCGGCCTGGCCTACAACAACGATGGCACTTTACTGGCCGCGGCCAGCGGCACGCCCGGCGTTTCGGGCGAGGTGGCGCTGTTCGACCCCAACCAAGGCAAGCTGGTCAAGGTGCTCGGCGGCATGTCTGACGAGGCGTTCGACGTGGCCTTCAATCCGGCGGGCACAAAGCTGGCGGCCTGCGCAGCCGACCGGTCGATTCGCATTTGGGACGTGGCGAGTGGCGCTCAGGAGCGCGTCATCGAGGATCATGCCGACTGGGTGATGGACATCGCCTGGAGTCCCGACGGCAGCAAGCTCGCCTCGGCCAGCCGCGATAAAACGTCCAAGGTGTTCGACGCCGTCAAAGGCGAATCGCTTGCCACCTTTCCCGGCCACGGCGACGTGGTGTACGGCGTCTCGTTCAACGCCGACGGCACGCAGATCTTCACCGGCGGCGGCAACCGGCAGATTCACGTTTGGAAGCCCGACGACGGCAACAAGATCGGCGACATCGGCGGCTTCGGCGGCGAGGTCTACAAGGTGCTGATCGTGAAAGACATGGTCTATAGCTGTTCGGCTGATAAGACGGCGCGCCAACATAAAACGGCCGATCGCGGGCAAGTGCGGGTCTTCAACGGGCACACCGATTGGATTTTCGGCCTGGCCTACAATGAAGCCACGCAGCGGCTGGCCACGTGCAGCTTCGACGGCGAGGTGCGCGTTTGGAACCTGGCCGACGGCGCGCAACTGGCGGCCTTCAAGGCTTCGCCCGGCTATCCGCCTGCCGCGCCGGCCGCGGCCGCCACCGCGGCGAAGTAGCGCGAAACAGGGGCGATGCGCCCACACGGCGAAAAGGCGACACGGCGAAAAGGCGAAGGGAGATTTGCTCCGGTGGCTGGGGCAGAGGCTTGCCGATGCCCCGGCTGTGTGCATACGTCGAATTAGGCTCTTCCATCGCCCGCCCTCTTGGCCGGCATCGTCGTATGCCGCGGAGAAGGATCGTTGCTTTCGCGGAGCGAAAGACGACAATACCGGTCATGCCTTCATCGTTCTTGGACGAAACGTTTGGATTATTGGGCCAGGTGGCGGCAGTCGTGGGGGGCGCGGGACGCATCGGCAGGGCGCTTTGTCACGCCATTGCGGCGGCCGGGGCCGATGTGGCCATTGTCGATCTCGATCAGCCCGCGGCCCAACGGCTGGCCGAGCACGTCTGCGGACAAACTGGGCGCCGCGTGATTGCTGTCGCGGCCGATGCCACCAGTGAAGAACAATTGGCAAACGCGGTGGCCGCGATCACCGAGCGGCTTGGTGTGCCGCGGCTGCTAATCAACTCCGCGCAATTCCGCGGCGCGGGATTCTATTCATCGAATGTGGAAGATTATCCCCGCGAGGCGTGGGAAAAAGTCATCGAAACCAATCTCACTGCGGTTCACCTGGCTTGCCAGGCGTTTGGCCGAGCGATGATCGCCGGCGGCGGGCGGATCGTCAACATTTCATCGACGTATGGTTTGGTCTCGCCCGACCCGCGGATTTACGGCGGCTCGGGCGTCAATTCGCCGGTGGCCTATGCGGCGGCCAAGGCGGGCGTCGTCAACCTGACGCGCTATCTGGCCGTTCATTGGCGGGACAAAAACATCCGGGTCAATTGCCTGGTGCCCGGCGGCGTGTTCGACAATCAGTCGCCCGAGTTCGTCGAGAGCTACAGTGCCCGGACGCCTCTGGGCCGCATGGCCTCGCCCGAAGATTACCAAGGCGCGGTGCTGTTCTTGCTCTCACGGGCCTCCGATTACATGACTGGTTCGGTGCTCTGCGTCGATGGCGGCTGGACCGCCTGGTGAGGGGCAGGGGTCGGAGGTCAGAGGCCGGAGATCAGGGAGTTTAGCGTGGGCCGTGCTGATACGCATCAAGTTAAGCGAGCGGCGGCCTGTTTGGTCTGTAGGGAACGCCCTCCGTGGCGTTCCGCGAA
>DATFDL010000090.1:0-15749 GCA_035252155.1 Pirellulales bacterium
AGGCTCTGCCCCAGCCACCTCTGCCTCAGCCACCGAGAATGGTTAAGCTGGCGCATCATGTGGCGATCGAGGCAGGATTACTTCGCGCAACCAGGCGGCGACTTGCTCACCGCGTTGCTTGGTCGATTGGGGGAAAACAACGGCCTCGGCCGGCTGCCCGTCGTCACCGTGCCAGCGGAGCATTGAAAGATAACTCATCGAGCTCTGTCCCTCGGAATCGGTCGATGCTTGCTCGACGAGATCGACGGCGTAGAACCGCGACCGCTCGATCGGCGCCGGCGCGCCGCCAAACACTTTTGCGGGAAGAAACACGAGATCGCGCACTCGGTCGAGCACCAAGTCGCGTCGGCTCGATGACGCGGCGGCATAAGCCAGAATCGCCACCGCGAACACAGTGGCCCAGGTGGCGGCCATCGCTGGTGCCGAGGGTTGATCAAAGCCCGAGAAGAACCCGACGACAAAGACCAGCACCACCGATACGACGCTGACCGCGACCGCCGACACGAAGATCGGCGACCACCATGCCGGCCGCACGCGCAGCTCGGAGGGGCCATCGACGATCCGCAGCCCCCCGGGCGTTTTCTCGGTACGGCGCAGCAGGTTGGCCGCGAAAACCCAACTGCCCAACATGATGATATTGAAGGGCAACATGAAGAGCAGCATGAATGAATCGCCGGCGGCAATGCCCGGTCTCAGCAACGCCTCGTTAGGATCGGCCGGATTGTAATAGACTGTCACTTTGCTCCCGACGGGGTGCGCTTCGACGATCCGCTGGGCCGCGCGTTGCCCCACCGAAACGGTGTAATAGCGGTCGCGGTCGGTCGTATAATCTCGTCCCGCGACCTGATAGGTGTAGCGAAGCCGGGCAGTGTGCGTCGTGTCATCGGCATCGTGATTCTCGACGACCGTGCTTTCGATGATCGTTCCGTCGACCGAAGGGAATGAGCTCGCTGCGCGTTGCCTCACCAAGTTGTAGACCTGGGCCACATCGGCGCTCAACGTGCCGAGGGACCAGAGCACGATCCACAAGCCGACGAATGCGAAACCGCAACCACGTTGGGCGAATTGAGACGACATTGGCGTTCGGCCCACGCTATAGGAATAACCGAAACACCCACAAAAACAGCCCAGCCAACAGCATGGTCGCCGGCAACGTCAGGACCCAGGCCAGCGCGATCTTGCGGACGGTGGCCGACTGCACGCCGGCCCGGTTGGCCGACATCGTGCCCGCCACCGCGGAAGAAAGCACTTGCGTCGTGCTCACGGGGAAACCAAACCGATCGGCCAGGCCGATGGTCAGCATGGCGACCAACTCGGCGCACGCGCCTTGGCCGTAGGTCAGATGCATCTTGCCGATTCGTTCGCCCACCGTGACCACAATCCGCTTCCAGCCGATCGTGGTGCCGACGCCCAGCGATAGCGCCACCATCAACTCGACCCAAGTGGGCGCGTATTCGATCGGACGTACCAGGTCGACCCGCAACGCCGACAGCCGCTCCCGCTCGCGGCGATCGAGCCGAGTGGCAAGCTGCTGCATCCGGCGACGTACCGCCGCGTCGAGCTCTAGCAGCGAGCTCCGCAGTTCCCAACGCTCCTGAGCTGCGAGTGAATCGTAGGAGCTACGGTCGAGCAACAGGCGTCCGACATGCTCGGCCTCGCGAACCGGATCGCTGGCGTCGGGCTTGCCGCGCCGCGGTGAACGTTCGAGAAATCCGGCCAGCTTTTGGGCGGCGTGGCTCGTCTGAGCAATCTGTACGGCGTCGTGTTTCAGATTCAGCGCGTAGTGGGCCGGCGCCAGCCCGATGAGAATCAACATCACCATGCCCACTCCTTTTTGCCCGTCGTTTGAGCCGTGGGCGAAACTTACGCCGGTGCACGTGAGAATCAGAATCGCACGAATCCAGCCAGGTGGAGAATCTTCGTCGCCTGGCGGTTCGTACAACTTCGGTGTCGCGACGATCCGCTTGAGCAACAGCAACAGCAGCGCCGCCATACAGAAGCCGATCAGCGGCGACAGCAACAGCGACAACCCCACCTCGGCCGCCTTACTCCAGTTGACGCCCGAGCCGGCGCCGTGGCCGGGCAAAAAACGGTTCGCCAGCCCCACGCCCAAAATGGCCCCAATCAGCGCGTGCGAGCTCGAAGCGGGCAACGCCAGATACCAAGTGCCGAAATTCCAAAGAATGGCCGACCCCAGCAGGGCGAAGACCATCGCCAGCCCCTGGTGCGTATTGATTTGCGCCAGCAGTTCGACCGGCAGCAGGTGAACGATACTGAACGCTACGGCCACGCCGCCCAGATAGACACCCAGAAAGTTCCAAAAGCCCGACCAGACGACCGCCACCCACGGCCGGAGCGATCGAGTGTAAATGACGGTGGCCACGGCGTTGGCCGTATCATGAAAGCCGTTGACAAACTCAAACGCGCAAACCACCCCGAGCGCCACGCCGACGAGCAGCCAATGCGTAGGGGTCAGACCGGCGATCGAGACGTGCGGCAAGCGGCAACTCTCCTTCATCAGTTTTGCCCGGTCGATTCTACCCCCTGACAATCGAACCCACCACCTTCGCGCGAAACGCGGAGAGTCAGGTGAATCAGGCGGGAAAGCATGACCTACGCATCGCCTACCGCGTGTTTTTTTGTATGATGGTCGCATGACTACCGACTCGATTCGCGTGGGCGTCATTGGGCTGGGCGGCAACACTCGCCGCCGGCATATTCCTGGGCTGCGGGCCTGTGCGAATGTCGAAGTCCACGCGGTCTGCAACCGCCGGCCCGACTCAACGGCGGCGGCCGCGCGTGAGTTCGCCATAGCGAAAACCTACGTGCATTGGCAAGACCTGGTGGCCGATCCGGAGTTGGATGCCGTGGTGATCGGCACTTGGCCGTACCTCCACTGCCCAATCACCTTGGCGGCCTTAGCGGCTGGCAAGCACGTGCTGACCGAAGCGCGGATGGCGATGAACGCCGCGGAGGCCCGGCAGATGCTGGCGGCCAGCCGCGAACATCGTGAGCTGGTCTGCCAGATCGTGCCGAGCCCGTTCGGGCTAAGGGCACACCGCGTCGTTCTCGATCTGCTGGGTTCGGGCTTCATCGGCGAGTTGCGTGAAGTGGTGGTGTCGGCAGCCAACGACGATCTGGCCGACGCCGAGGTGCCGCTGGGGTGGCGGCAGGCGCGCGAGCTATCGGGTCTCAATATGTTGTCGCTTGGAATCATTCACGAGACGCTGATGCGCTGGGCGCCGGCGCCTGTGCGCGTGATGGCGCAGCTTCGGGCGTTTGTGCCCGAACGGCTCGACCCGGCCACCGGCCTGTTGCGGCGGGTAGGCACACCCGACAGCGTGCAGGTATTGGCCACGCTGGCCGGCGGAGCGCATGCGGTATATCACATCAGCGGCGTGGCGCGGTTCGGCGGCGGCACGCGGATCGATCTTTATGGCAGCGACGGGGTGCTCAAATATGAGCTGGCGCCGCACGACCGCCTGTGGGGCGCTCGCCGCGGCGAGCTGGAGTTGCGAGAACTGGAGGTGCCCGACGACAAAGCCATGCAGTGGGAAGTCGAGGCGGAGTTCATCGGCGCGATCCGAGGCGAGCGGCCGGTGCGGTTTACCGATTTCGCCAGCGGAGTGCGTTATATGGAATTTACCGAGGCGGTGGCCCGCAGCGCCGCCACCGGCGTGGCGGTAGAATTGCCGCTCAAGCCATAAATGCCTCGGCCGCCTGTCGAGCCGCATCGCGAACCAAAACAGCCACTCGATGCGCACGGCGCTGCGCATTTTTCCCCAGAAGGGGGGCAAGGCGGGGTTGTGCCGCGAACGCCTGTTCGAGAAACTACAATACAGGCGAATGCTTGCGACGCACAGCAGGGGCGGTGCGCGTAAGCCACGAGAGGAGGTTGTTTCGGATGTCTAGTCCACATCATTTTACATCGAACCAGACCATCGGGCGGCCGATGGAAATCATGCTGGTCGAAGACGGCTTAGTCGACGCCTGCGTCACCATCAATGCCCTGAAAAAGGGGAACATCCAGCATCGGATGACCCTGATCCGCGACGGACAAGAGGCGATGGAGTTCCTGCGGCAGGAGGGCAAGTTTGCCCGGGCGCCGCGGCCCGATCTGATGTTGCTCGATTTGGGCCTGCCCAAAAAGGACGGCCGCGAGGTGCTGAGCGAGGTCAAGCTCGACCCGCACTTGAAGAGTATTCCGGTGGTCGTGATGACCAGCTCCGAAGACGACGAAGACCGAGTGCAGAGCGAGATGCTGGGCGTCGATAGCTTTATCACCAAGCCCGTCGATCTTGAGAAGTTTCTTTCCGTGGTGCGACAACTGAAGCGTTACCTGCACGCCGATCTGATTTTGCCGGCCGCGCTGTAGGCTTCGGTAGGGTGGTGACGAGCTTGCGAGTCCCACCAGCGATCCGGCGCACGCTGACGCCGCGCGATCGAAATGGTCGAACAAATCTTCGTGCGCCCTGCGCGGATGATTTATCGGTCTCCCGCCGCAGGTAGCAGAATTCGTGAGAATTCTGGCCGTGGCTCGATAGCGGCCTGACTTCTCACGAAGTCAGCTACCGGTTGATGAAATCATCCAGTCTGGTGCGCACGGGAGTGACACATGACGCGCCGCGCGGCCTGGATCATCAGTTTGCTGCTACTCGGCCCCGCGGCCGCGACGCGCGCCGATTCGTTCCGCTTGCTGCACTCGAATTACGAAGCCTTGCAGGCCCGCGTCGATCTGATTCAACAGGCCCAATGCCAGATTGACGCCTCGTATTATTGGATCGACGACGACCAGGTGGGGGCGCTCTTCTTGTCGCTGCTGCGCGACGCCGCCCTGCGCGGAGTGCGCGTCAGGTTGCTGGTCGATGCGGCGCACAATGACATTCCCCCTCCGGTCGAACGCTGTCTGGTCGCCAGCGGTGTTCAAATTCGTGAATTTCACCCGCACCATCGCGGGCATCCGCTCTGGCTGAACCGCCGGATGCACGACAAGACCGTGATAGTCGACACGACGCACCTGATTGTGGGCAGCCGCAATATCCGCAATTGCCACTTTGGCATCGCCAAGATCAACTACGTCGATCGCGATGCTTACCTGCAAGGCGAGTCAGTACGGCAAGCCCAACGCTATTTCAACTGCGTGTGGGGCTGCGACCAAGTTTTTCCGACAGAGTTTGCGCCTTCGCTGATGCAACGCATTCGCCAGCGCCGGCCCGATCCGGCAGATGCTTCGCAAGCATCATCGCAAAGGCCGGGCGCCGCCAGCGGGATGCCCTCGCCGTGCTGCCCCGAACTCTGGCTGGCGGCGGGGCAGGGGATCTCCATCTGCGGACAGCCGATTGAGCTCGACCAACCGCGAGACTGGTCGGCCGAGGCGAATGACGCAACGTGCGCCTGGTTTGTTTACGACCCATGCGGCATCAAGGGTCGGCCGCGCGGCATCAGCGATCAACTGTTGCGGCTGATCGATGGGGCGCATTGTAGCATCGTGCTCGAGACACCGTATTTTGTCATGTCGGCGGCGTTTAAACGCGCGCTGGCGGCGGCTGTCGACCGCGGTGTGCGCGTCACGCTTTTGACCAATTCGCTGGCCAGCACCGACCAGATGTTAGTGGCGGCCACGTTTACCAATCAGAAGCATTGGCTCCTGGCGCGTGGCGTGCGGATCTGGGAGCAAGCCGGCCCCAATCACCTGCACGCCAAGACAGCCGTGATTGATGGGCGGATCGCCTACGTCGGCTCGTACAATTTTGACCCGCGCTCGGAGTATTTGAACACCGAGACGGGCGTAATCGTCGACGACCCGGTCGTGGCGGCGGTCGTTTCCAATTCAATCGGGGAGCACCTGCGCCGCGCATATCGCTTCGGCCCCGATGGCCGCGACCTGGCCACCGGCAGGTATCAGCCCGGCTCATCGCCCGGCCGGATCTTGAGGATGGAAGTGCTAAGGATTCTCGCGCCGCTGCTGCGGCGATCGCTTTGAAGATGCGATTGCGGTTATCATTACGCAATGGTCTCTGCAGGAAACGGACTCCATGCCGTTCCGTGGACTGCGATTCGGCCCCGCGCCGCCCCTCGCGGAACGGCACGGGAGTCCGTTCCCTACAGATCATAACGCTCCGCGAATGCTCCACGAGATGACGGAAGCCGGAATCGTTCTCTGCGGCGGGCGCAGCAGCCGAATGGGCACCGCCAAGGCCATCTTGCCATTTGGCCCCGAACGGCTGCTCCAGCGCGTGGTGCGCTTGCTGGGCGAAGCAGTGAGTACGGTTGTCGTCGTCGCGGCGGCCGATCAAGAACTGCCAGACTTGCCGAGGCAGGTGGCGATCGTGCGCGATCAGCAGCTCTTTTGCGGGCCGCTGGCCGGCTTGGCCGGAGGCTTGATGGCCCTCGATGAGCGAGCCGAGTTCGCCTATCTCACCGGCTGCGATTTTCCCTTTGTGTCGCCTGCGTTTGTCCACCGAATGTTCGAGCTTGCCCGCGACTACGATGCGGCGGTGCCGGTGGATTTAAGCGGAGGGAAAAAACTCTTTCACCCGCTGGCGGCGGTCTATCGAACCGCGGTCCTTCCGCAAGTCAGAGAACTACTGGCCGCCGACCGTTTGCGGTTGGTCGATTTGTTCCAAGTGGTGCGAACCTGTGAGGTTTCGCTGGCGAAGTTGGAAGGGGTCGATCGTGGCTTGGCAACATTGCGCAATTTGAATCATCCGGATGAGTATCAAGCGGCACTGGCGGAGGCGGGGTTCCATGCCTGATCGGCCAATGGTGGGACTCGTTTCACTCGTCTCACCCTACGGCCGCAAGATAATCACTTTAGCACGCGATGCACCGCCCGTTGCCAACCATGGTAGAGCGACTCTCGCCGCGCGGCAGGCATCGACGGCAAAAACTCGCGATCGAGCGACCAGTTGGCCGCAATCTCGGACAAATCGCGCCAATAGCCCACGGCCAGGCCCGCCAGATAGGCTGCGCCGAGGGCCGTCGTTTCGCAGACCGCCGGGCACCGCACGGGCACATCGAGTAAATCGGCCTGGAACTGCATGAGGGCAGCGTTCACGCTTGCGCCACCGTCGACCTTTAATTGCTCAATCGCCAGGCCGGTGTCAAGTCGCATGGTGTCGACCAGATCGCGAGTCTGGTAGGCCATCGCTTCGATGGCGGCGCGGGCCAAATGCCCGGCCTGCGTACCGCGCGTGAGGCCAAAGATCGCGCCGCGTGCCTCGGCGTCCCAATAAGGCGCGCCCAGCCCTACAAACGCCGGCACCAGATAGACTCCCCCGGCATCGGGCACCGAAGCGGCCAGCGTCTCCACTTCGCCAGAAGTCTTGATCAAACCCAGACCGTCTCGCAACCATTGCACCGCGGCTCCCGCAATAAAGACCGAACCCTCGAGGCAATACGTCACGTTCCCGCCGAGGCCCCAGCCAATGGTCGTGAGCAACTGATGTTGCGAGTGGGTCGGCTGCTCGCCCGTATTGAGCAGCAAAAAGCAACCGGTGCCATACGTGTTTTTGGCCTCGCCGGGCTTGAAGCAGGCCTGGCCGAAGGTGGCCGCTTGCTGATCGCCAGCGGCGGCCGCGATGGGAATCGGCGCTCCGAGCAACTCGCTCGATGTTTCGCCGTATCGCTCGCTCGACGGCCGCACTTCGGGCAGCATGGCGCGGGGAATGTCGAGCAGGGCCAGCAACTCGTCGTCCCAATCGAGCGTGTGGATGTTGTAGAGCATCGTCCGGCTGGCGTTGCTGTAGTCAGTCAGGTGCAGTTGACCGCCGGAAAACCGCCAGATCAGAAACGTGTCGATCGTGCCGAATAGCACATCTCCGGCGGCGGCCTTGGCCCGCAGCCCATCGATGCTGTCGAGCAAATGTGCGAGCTTCGTCGCCGAGAAATAGGGATCGATCACCAATCCGGTTTTATCGCGAACGACCTCGGCCAGACCTTGTCGCCGCAGCCGATCGCAGATCGGCGCGGTGATCCGGCTTTGCCAAACGATGGCGTTGGCCACGGGCCGCCCCGTGTCGCGCTCCCAAACGACGGTCGTCTCGCGTTGATTGGCCACGCCCAGCCCGGCGACTTGCCGTGGCTCGATTTTGGCCCGCTCGATCGCCTGCCGGGCTACCGCCAATTGCGACGACCAGATGGCCTCGGGATCGTGCTCGACATGGCCAGGCGATGGCAGGATTTGCGGGAACTCTTGCTGCGCGACCGAGACAACGCTTCCCCGGCGATCGAACACCATCGCGCGACTGGAGGTTGTTCCCTGATCCAATGCCAAGATGAATTGATTCATCATCGTGTCGAACACATGGAGGATGGCCTTCCTAGGCCGTCCAGTGCAGCGCTGGACGACCTAGGAAGGCCATCCTCCAGATTACGCGATGCCCGTCGTTTCGGATCCAACCTTTCGGCCAAAATGCGACGCGAGCCGTCGCACGGTGCGCTGCACCTCCTCTTCGACCTGCTCGCGTCGTAATAACTCCGCGTCGACGAGCAAGCCGGCCAATTCGCTCAAGCATGCTGTCGACAGCCGACGATCGTACAACAGCATCAGACGCCGCTCAACAAGGTCGTCGAGCCGCCGCACCCACTCGTTGGCGATCACCCAACGGGCAAAGGCCACCGGCAAATCGGTGCCTCGCAGATTGGCTCGTTCGCCATCAGCCAGCTCCGCCAAGATCGAAGGGGTTTGCGTTCCGCGCAATTGCCAGACGGCTTTCACCTGCGGGACACTCCAGCGATGCGCATCGGCCAGCTCTCGCCAGGCCGCTTCGAGCGAACGCGAGTCGGCGGGGTAATTCTCGCCACCGGGGATCGGGCGATCGCGGCTGCCGGCAACCTCACCGGCCACGCCCAGTCGACGGCGAATGGTCCGTGCCGACGACTCGGCCAGTGAACGGCAAGTGGTCAATTTGCCGCCGATCACCGAGTAGAGCGGCACGGGGCTGCCCGGATGTTCTTCCAGCCAATGTCGGCGACTAATCGCCGCGGGCCGGTCGACGTCGCTGTGCGGTAACGGGCGAACCCCGCAGTAATGAAACTCCACGTCCTGCTCTGCCAGACGCATGCTCGGCAGCACTTGGCGCACAGCCGCCAGCAGATATTCGATTTCTGCCTCCGAAGCGACCGCATCGGCGGGGTCGCCAGAGAATGGCAGATCGGTGGTGCCGATTAACGTGGCTTCGCCCAGCGGCAGAATGAAGACGGGCCGTCCGTCGGCGGCTTCGGCGTAAATGCCGGCCTCGCCGAGTGCCGCACGCAAGCCCGGGTGAAACGTGATGAGGTGGCTTCCCTTGGTACCACTCATCAGCGGCGGCGAGGCTGCGCGCAACTGCTGCAGCGTGCGATCGACCCAGGCGCCTGTAGCGTTTACAACAGCCGCTGGCTCGAACTCCAGAACTGGCCGCGAGGCGTTGCTTTCGGCATAAACGCCGGCCGTACGGCCCGACAGCTCGACCCGGTGATACGTAAATAGTTGAAATGAACCGGTGTTCTGGGCCGCCCGCCGAGCATCGTCGAACAGAGCCACCACGAACCGTTCGGGAAAGCGAATCTGGGCGTCGTAGTAGGAACAGAGCCAACGATAGCGCGCTCGATCGATCGGCAGCGAAGCGTATTCCTCGAGACGTGCGACGCGATGCCGAGGCAACGACGGATCGCGCGCGTAGAAATCGTAGAGCCACAGGCCGGCCCGGACCAGCCACAGACCGCGCGGCGGCGCGGCCCGGGCGTCGGCCGCCTGGTCGCCGTGCCGATCAGCCCCAAAAAACCGGCTCAGTGAATGGCGCAGCCCGCCCAGCCGGTTGCCGACGGGAATGTGCAATTTGAGCGGATGAACGAAGTGCGGGGCCAAGCGGAGTAAGCGAGTTCGTTCGGCCAGCGACTCGCGCACCAGGTCGAACTCGCCATACTCGAGGTAGCGCAGTCCGCCGTGTATCAGGCGCGAGGAATAGGCCGTGGCGCCGCGGGCCATGTCGCCCGTGTCGACCACCACCACCGGCAACCCGCCAATCACCAGCTCCCGCGCCAGCGCCGCGCCATTGATGCCGGCGCCAAGGATGAGGGCGGGAGCGGTAGAGGCGACATCCATTGGAGACAAAGCTCGGTGGCTGGGGCAGAGCCGCGCCACAAAGTACAAAGTGATGCAATCGCGTCGTCGCGGCGATGCCCCGGAGGGTTCACCGCCGGGGCATCGCTGGCCGAACAAGCGTGATGGCAATTCCGTGCAAAACGCGGCCAGCTTCTGCCCCAGCCACCGGGATAACGAAGTTCTTACGCTTGAGCAAAAGACGACTTCATTTTTTGCCCAGCGTCCGCTCGAGCGCCGTGACGTTGGCGCGGACGCCTTCAAGGTTCGGGTTCAACGCCAGCGCTCGGCGAAAGCTCTCCAACGCGAGCCGCGGCTTGCCCAGCTCTAAATAACACTGCCCGAGACCAGCAGCCGCTCCAAAGTGATAGGGATTCAACTCCAGTGCCTGGTGGCAGTCGGCGATCGATTCGGCATAGGCGCCCAGGCCGAAATGGGCGATCGCGCGTTGGTTCCAGGCTTCGGCCAAATCGGGCGCCTCGGCGATCACCGCGGTGGCGCGGACCAGTGCTTCGTGAAACCGTCTGGCGGTGTTGGCCCGGCAGATCTTGTCGAGCTCTTTTCGCTGGGACTTCGATCCGGCCCGCCGCCAGACCAGGCGCAGGGCGTCTTCGGCAAAGGTCCGCACGCCGCGATCGTCGTCGCGGAGGGCCCGGCCCAGCACGTCGTTCGAGCTGTAATCGGCCAGGTGCCCCAGCGCCAGCACGGCGGCGCGGCGGGTCAGCCGCGAGCCGCGTTCGGCCAGCCCTTCGAGCGTGCCCACCGTATAGGCCCGCGACACCTGCCCCACGAATGCCGAAAGCTGCTTCTTCGACAGATAATCGTGGTAGAGTAATTCCAGCAACGAAAGACGAAATCCCGGTTCGCTCACAGCGGGCTCTCCTGACGATAAATCTCAACGGACAAGTTCCAGTGTAATCGGGTTTGCGGATTTCACCAGGGTCGCCCAGCGAAGAACAGCTTTCTCGGCGAGCGTGCCCGCGGGATAATAAGAGCATGAATCTTCGACCTTACTTTACCTGCCTGTTGCTTTGGTGCGCTTCGGCGATGGCGACGCTACCGGCGGCCGAACCGCCGCCGGGCTGGCGGACCGGACGCGACTTGCTTGCTCAGCGCACCCAGCCGGTGACTGCAAGCTGGTCCGCGGCACCGCTGGCCGAAGCACTTGCCGAATTGTCGCGCAGCCAGCGCATGGCGATCTTGCTCGATCGGCGGGTCGATCCACAGCAACCGCTGTCGCTGACGATCAACGGCGATGCGCTGGAAGACGCCGTCGAGCGGATCGCCCGCCGACGCGATCTTGACGTGAGTTGGTTGAATTCGTTGGTCTACGTGGGTCCGGAGCCGGCCGCCCGACGATTGCGCACGCTGGCGGCGTTGCGTACCGAAGACGCCAAACGGCTGCCCGCCGAACGCCGATCGCTGGTCATCCACGAGCAGTCGTGGCATTGGGACGACCTGGCGACGCCGCGCGACCTTTGCCAATCGCTCGCCGACGAGGCGCGCCTGCGGCCGGAATCGCTCGACGCCATGCCGCACGACCTCTGGGCCGCGGCCGATCTGCCGCCGCTCACCTGGACGGAGCGACTGACGTTTGTGACCAACGAGTTCGATCTGACCTTTGAGTTCTCTGAAGATGGAAAATCGGTCCGGTTGGTGCCGATCGTCGAGCCGGTATCAATCGAGCGGCGTTATTCGGGCGGCCGCCATCCGGCCGTGGTTGCCGAGCGTTACGCGCGGCTGGCGCCCGACGCGGAGGTCGAAGTGACCGGCGGCAAAGTGATCGTGCGCGGCCGAATCGAGGATCACGAACGGCTGACCGCCAAACCCAAACCACCGCCCAGCGGCAAGCCGGGCAAAGACGTCTACACGATGCGCGTTCACAACCAACCGCTTTCTGCCGTGCTCGACAAGCTGCGCGGCCAGCTCGGCCTGAAGCTGACCGTCGATGAGGCTGCGCTCGAAAAGGCGGGCGTAAGACTCGAGCAGCACATTTCGTTCGGAATCGAAGAAGCGACACTGGACGAGCTGCTAACCGCCATTCTCAAGCCCGTCGGGCTGACATTCCACGGCGAGGGCAAGACCTTTGAGATTGTTCCGAATTCTCAGCGTTAAGATGGGACGAGCTTGCGGGTCCCACCATCGGCCTGCATTGCCCTCTTCCACGTTGATGCCTGGAAAGAAGGCCATTCTCCAATCTCTTTTTGCTCATCAACGCGAATTTCGCCCGTAGGCTTGCTTCGCGCCCCGCGGTCGGCTATAGCAGGAGTTGGACGGCGGGCGAGAACGGCTCGTGCGACGAGCGCGCCCCATCGTCCAGCCCTGATTTTCGGAGAATTCGCTATGAAGCCGTCCGTATTTACCGCCGCCGCTCTTGCCTTGGCGCTCACGTGCCTGGCCAGTCTCTCGCGGGCCGAAGACAAAGCCGATCCAACAGGCACGTGGAAGTGGTCGGTGACGTTCAACAATCAAACCCGCGAGCAAACGCTCAAGCTGAAGTTGGACGGAGATCAACTGACCGGCGCCATGCTGGGACGCGACAATCAAGAAACCGCCATCGAAGACGCCAAGTACAAGGACGGCGAAGTTTCGTTCACCGTCACGCGCGAGCGCAACGGGCAGAAGTTTGTCCGTAAGTTCAGCGGCAAGGTGAGCGGCGACACCATCAAAGGCACCACCGAGTTCGAGCGGAACGGCGAAAAGCAATCGCGCGACTGGGAAGCCAAGCGCGAAAAGGCGTAGTTGCGGCGTAGGTCAGGCTTTCCAGCCTGACGCACGTAGGTAAGGCGGCTCGACCGGCGCGCCTCTCGGGAAGGCGCGTGAGCCCCTTTGAAAAAGTTACAACGGGCGAAGGAAGCTCGTTCCGTTCATGCGCGGCGATTTCGGCCAAAAGGGCCTTGCTCATCTTCCCCCGGTTGCCGCGATGAAGACCTGATCTGCACATCGTGCAATCGGGCACGCCTTTCGCTTCTCATCGTGGCGACACGGAGGGATGGTGCGATGGTTTGGCGACGAAACTGCTTTCCGACTTGGCCGGCTGCGGCGCTTGCTGCCGTCATGGTTTTTTCAGCGGTGCATGCGGCCCTCGCCGATGAGCGGCCGCAACCGCTCGACAGCTTGCCGCCAAGTGCGGCGCCCCCGGCCGGCGCCGTGCAGTATCGCGAAGAATACTACACGGTGCGCCGCCCGGTGATCGAGACCAGCATGCGCGAGCAGCGTTACGTGGTTTACGAGCCGGTCACGACGTTTGAAAATCAGCAGGTCGATCACGGCACGTGGGTCGACGAGCAAGTGGTGAAGCCTGGCCGCAAGGCGCTGCGGTTGCGTTGGTTCGAGGGCGGCTGGACGATCGATCCTGCCACGGGGCGCGAGTATTGGCGTCCGCCGATGTTGCGTCCCGTTCGCGAGCCGCAGCCGCCAAAAGTTGAAACCGTGCGCACCTGGAAGCCGAACCTGGTGACCATCCAGGTGCCCAAGACGACGTATGCACCGCAGGTTCACGTGCGCCAGGTGCCGGTCGATACGGTACGGTACGTCGAAGAGCGGCGCGTGCGCCGCGTGCCTTATCGTTGCGATACGAGCGTACCGCCCGTTTCGGCCAGCCCAGCCGGGCCACCCTAGGTGCAAGCTGCTAAGCCTGTGAGCCTCGGGGTGCCACGGCATCCACCGCGGCGCTCTGAGCGTTCGCCCGAAGCGCGACGGCAATGTGGGACAGCCGCCCTCGGCTGTCTCGCGGTCGCCTTTGGCGACCACCTCACAGCCGGGGGCGGCTGTGCCACACCAGAGGCGGACGCCGCACTCGCGGCCCCGTGGAGTATAGCTAGAACCACTCTTCCGGCAGCCGGTCGAGCCCACGCACGACGACCCGCTCGATCGAATCCCAAGTGACCGCCGTCAGCGTGTGGCTGCCGTTGGCCTCGCGCACGCCAAACAACGCGAACCGCGGATCGCGGGCGGCAAACTCGTCGGGCGTCAGCAGCTTGCCGTCGCCCAAGTGAATTTCCAGCATGGCGCCCGCGGCCTTGCGCGGCCATAGTCGCTGGAGCAACTGCGCCATGGGATGAAGATTGGCGGCCGGCGGCGCCGCGGGCTGATTGCCCACCCGGCTCTTCGACGATCCCGGCCCGCCCCGGCTCGAGGCATCGACCTGAATCACGATCTCGTCGAGTGAGATGCCGTTGTCGTTGATTGCAACCTCGTGCTCCTGCTGCTCGTCCTCGATGCTTTCCTCCAGTTCGGGGATGAGAAACTTGGCGCCGCAGTGCGGGCATTGCCCCGGCCGGCCCGCCAGCGACGCGGGGCTATTCAGTCGGTGCCCATTCGGACAAAGAAATACGATCAGCTCGCCGACCGGTCCGCCGCCGGCCTGATCTTCGTCGGGCGCTTCGTCAAGCTCGAGAAAGCCCGAGGTGGGGGTCTGCCCTTCGCCCGCCGTCACGGCGCCGGTTCCTTGCCCTGCGGAAGACTGGTTGGCAGTGGCCACTGCCACGGCGCTACCCGGCTGCGGAATGCGGATGACCACGCCGCAGCGCGGGCACTTGCCTGCCTTGCCGGCTTGATCGTCGGGGCACGAGACCCGATGGCCGTTCGGACACTGAAAGGTGATTGGCATCACCCCTTATCGTAATCCGTCGGTTCGCACCAAACAATCAAACCGCGGACGATGCCCTTCCAGGCCGCCAAAGGACGACTCGGACAATCACGCTTGACGCCGACCGACGCACCGCAAACACTAAGTCTGGCGGAGAAGAGCACCTCTGGTTCGCAATCGAGCGACGCGCGCATGCCGATTCGGGTTACATGTCCGAAATGTAAGAAAACGTATAACGTCAGCGATAAGTTCGCGGGCGTCGAAGGGGCCTGCCCTAATTGCAAGGCCAAGATTCGCATTCCCAAGGCCGAATCGCCTGAGGCCGCGTCGAGCGGGCCCGCCACAGCCGCCGGCAAGGCGCCTGCCGGCGGCAAGCAGCCGGCTGCCCCGCAGACGGACGGCAAACAAGACGCGGCCAAAAAACAACCTGCCGCCCCGCTCGAAGTGAAGATCCATGAGCCGGAGACCATCGGGCCCAAGACTTCGACCGGCCGGCCCGTGGTCAAGCCGCTGACTCGCAAGGAGACGCAGTTTGCGTTGGTGCCGAGCTTGGTGATTGCGGGGGGCACACTGCTGACGTTTATCATCGCTTGGCTTGTGCGGCAGCCATTGCAAGAGCAGGTGTGGTTGCGAGCCGTTGGATTGCTTGTGCTTTCAGCCCCGCTCGCGGTGGGCGCCTATTGGTTTTTGCAAAACGACGAACTCGAACCGCACCGCGGCAGCTCGCTCTGGCTGCGCGGAGGCATCTGCGGGCTGCTGTATCTGGCGCTGTGGGGCGCCTATCATTTGTTGCCGGCCGACGCCACCAGCGCCGCCTGGAGTTGGATCTACATCGCGCCGCCATTTTTTTTGATCGGGGCCGGCGTCGCGTTCGCCACCTTCGACTTGGAGATTGAAAACGCCTTCTTCCACTACTGTTTTTATGTGCTCGTGACGCTGGCGTTGGGCTTCACCGCCGGATTACCCATGCCCTGGAACCCGCAAACGAAGCCCCGCAGCCCGGGTGTCACGGCATCCGTCGCGGCGCAGGTGGCGTCGTCCTTTGTACCAGCACGTTTCGCCGCGACGGACGCC
>DATFDL010000091.1:0-7984 GCA_035252155.1 Pirellulales bacterium
CGAGCGCCGCATCGTAATTCGGCTCTTCGGCCACTTCCTTGACCGTCTCGGCGTAGACCACCTTGCCGTTGGCGTCGAGCACATAGACGCCACGGGCGAGAATCTTGAGCTCCTCGATCAGCATCCCCCAGTTCTTGCCAAAGCTGCGGTCCTGGTAGTCGCTGACGCTCTTGAGATTGGTGATGTGCTCGGCCCCGCAGAAGCGGTTCATGGCAAACGGCAAATCGAGGCTCATGGTGACGGCGTTGATCTTGTCGCCGAACGCCCCCAGTTGCTGGTTGAAGTTTTTGGTCTGCTTTTGGCAGACGGGCGTGTCGAGCGAGGGTACCACGCTGATGATGGTCGGTTTGCCCTTGAGGCTGGCCGGGGTGACCTCTTGCAACGCCCCGTCGGCGAAGCGGTGGGCCTTAAAGTCGGGGGCCTGCTGACCGACCGTCACCGCGTTGCCGGCCAGGGTCATGGGGTTGCCTTTGAACGTGACGGCTCCGGAACGCGACATGGCAGTTTCTCCTGATGCGGGTAGGCGAATGGAAACAGTCAGTATCGCGTTTTCACGTGCGGCATCAAGTAGGCGGGCTTGCTAGCGAAACCGCCCCTGCCGGAAAAGGAGAAAAACCGGCCCGCACGCTTGCGGCCTGGCGGCGAACGTTTATGATGATCTTGTGCATCTTGATGATGGTGGCGGCAGCTCCGTTCATATCGTCGAGTCTCTCTGGTTGAAGGAGCAACTCACATGATTGGCGTCTCGCAAGGCTGGTCGCTTCAGGTCGACCGCGGTCCCGATTGGCTCTTCGTGCGTCCCAGCCCGGAAGGCTCGTCCACCGAAGGCGGTGTTTCCGCCGAAGAAGGCGCTGACGAGTCTTCGCTGGCCGATAGCATCTGGTCGGTGATCGAGCAGCATTTCACCTACCGCGTGGTGGTGGAGTGCGACCAGCTCGGCCGCCTGACAAGCGCGATGATCGCTCAGCTCTTGGTTTTGAACCGGCGGATTCGCAGCCAGGGCGGCACGCTCCGGCTCTGCGGGTTGTCTGACTACAACCAAGAAACGTTGCGGCAGTGCCGCGTCGACGGCTTCTTTCCGCAGTTCACAAGCCGCACCCAAGCGGTCTTGGGCAATCGGCCGTTGCAGCCGCGGTAGAACCGGCCTTGTGGCCGGCCGTAAGCGGTAGTCCCGGCCCTTGTGGCCGGCTGTAAGCCGTTGCTCTAGGGTGGGACTCGCATTGCTCGGCCCCATACGCAGCAAGTTAAGGTGACTCAAACCCAAACGTCTGTAGGGAACGCCCTCCGTGGCGTTCCGCGAACTGCGATTCGACGTCAATTCGCCCCTCACGGAACGCCACAGAGGGCGTTCCCTACAGAGGAAACAGGCTGTCGCCCGCGTAACTTGATGCGTATGGGGACTTGCTTCGCTCGGTCCACCCTACCGCCACTGCACTTCGAGCTGGTTCTCGACCGTCTCGACGCCTTCGACGCCCAGCAGGGCCTCTTGCGCCATCAACTTTTGATAGTACGAGCGAACCACTCCCCGCAGCACGACTTGCCCCTCGTTGGCTTCAAACCGCAACGTGCGGTGAGGAATGTGCGGGTTGCTGCGTAACACCGTGTCGACGCGCTCGGCTAGCTGAGAATCGGCCATGGTCTTGCCTGTCGCTTGGGTCGAAAAAACAGAACAGGTCGGGGGACGCGGCCCCGGCATCTTATCTCTCGGCAAATGGCAACGGTGAGTTAAACCGAAGCGGATAGGAAAACACGGATTTCCACGAAGAGCGCGCCGAATCTGCCGACGGTATCAATCGCGCGAATTCTGCCCGAAAGCGGCCGTCATCCTGCCAGCCAGGGCGGCAACTCGCCGGCGGGCGGCAGCTCGATCACGCTGGCGCTGAGAATGTCGGGATGGGCCAGGACTTCGTCGAGCGCGGCGGCCGGCGGGCGACTGTCGAGGTTCAACACGCCGATGGCGTCGCCGCCCGGATGAGCGCTGGCCCGGCCCACCGCCATCTGGGCGATGTTCACCCGGTGCTGCCCGAAGATCGTGCCGACTTTACCGATAATGCCGGGCACGTCGCGGTGCGTGAAGATCATCAACGTGCCGTCCAGATAGGCGTCGAGCCGATAGTCGGCCATCTGCACCAGGCGGGCCATTTTATGCCCGAAGAACGTGCCCGCCGCTTTATAGGTGCGCGACTGCGTGACCAGCTCGGCCACGATCACTGAGTTGAAGGCCCCGCGGTCGGTGGTCGATTGTTCCGAGAGCTCGATGCCGCGTTCACGCAGCAGTACCTCGGCGTTGACAAAGTTGACCTCGTCTTCGAGCGAGTGCTGCAACAGCCCGGCGGCCACGGTGGCCGTGAGCAGCTTGGTGTCTTTGCCCGACACTTCGCCGCGATAGGTCAGCCGGCAGGCCCGGGCGGGCGTGCGGTCGAGTTGGGCCAATAGCAGCCCCAGCCGATAGGCGACATCGAGATAATCGCGCAGGCTCTCCAGCATCTTCGGGTCGAGCGAGGGCACGTTGACGGCGTGCCGGATGGCGCCGGTGGTAAGAAAGTCGATCAGCAACTGGGCGCCTTCGGCCGCCACTTGGGTCTGGGCCTCTTCGGTGCTGGCGCCCAGGTGCGGGGTGCAGAGCACGTTCGGCAGGCCGAAGAGCGGGCTGTTGTTGCACGGTTCGGCTGCATAAACGTCGAGCGCCACGCCGCCCAAGCGGCCGCTTTTCAGGCCTTCGAGCAAGGCCGCTTCGTCATAGATGCCGCCCCGCGCGCAATTGATCAGCCGCGCCCCCGGCCGCAGCATGCCGATCTCTTTCGAGCCGATCAGGTTCCGCGTTTCGGGCGTCAGCGGCGTATGGACCGTCAGGTAATCGACGTGCGGCAGCATGTCGTTGACGGTGGCGAACATTTCGACGCCCAGCTCCTTGGCCCGCTGCTCGGTGACGAACGGGTCGTAGCCAAGCACGCGCATCTCGAAAGCGCGGCAGCGGACGGCCACGGCCTGGCCGATGCGTCCCAGGCCGACGATGCCGATAGTTTTGTCGGCCAACTGAGCGCCCATGTAGCGGTTTCGCTCCCACCGGCCCTCGATCAGGCTTTGGTTGGCGGGGGCGATGTTGCGCGACAGCGCCATCATCATGGCGATGGTGTGCTCGGCCGTGCTCAGGGTGTTGCCGGCGGGCGTGTTCATCACCACGATGCCCAGCCGGGTGGCGGCGACCTTGTCGATGTTGTCGGTGCCGACGCCGGCCCGCACGATGGCCTTCAGGCGGCGATTGCCCGCCAGGCTTTCGGCCGTGATTATGACGCCGCTGCGCAGAATGGCGCCGTCGGCCTCGGCCAAGGCCGTCCGCAGCTCTTCGCCCGCCAGGCCGATGCGCACCTCATGCTCGATGCCCGCCGCACCGGCGAGCAAATCGAGTCCCTCGCGGGCAAGGGTGTCTAAGACAATGACGCGGGGCATGAGGGCAGGCGGCTCGGAGAAGCAAGAGTCGTTTACAATCGATTGGCTCGACGAGCGAGAAGTGTACCCCTTTGGTCGAAGCAAGCCAAGCACCCTGGCAGGGAGCGATCAGCGACCTGCGCTCATTTCGAACGCGCCCGCACGCGTCGCTTATTGGAGCCGGCGGCTCGCAAACCGTCTCGGACCAAGAGGAGCGTCTCGATCTCTGCCTTATTCCGCGGCGTGGCGCGATTGGCCTTGCTGATCTCCTCCTCCATCCAAACAGCCGGGTCAATGCCCGCCTTAGCACACGCTTTCACGATGCCCGCGCGGATCTCGCTTAGCTTTTTCTTGCCGATCATCGAAGGTGCTCCAATAACGCCCGGAGCTCCTTCACGAGCCCCGTCGCTTCAGTTACCGTCAACCCGCATTGTAACGCCTCGCCGAGCGCCTTGAGAACTAAGGATTGCCTATCGCGATCATCTTCCGCGAGCCAGGATCCGGCGAGCGACGCCAACACTTCCTCGGTGGCAGGCGCGACCTTCCCGCCTAGGAAGTCTTGGAGCTGCTTGTTCCGGCAGACAATCTGGTGGCCGCGCTCATGCGCGATCACCGCTTCGAGCGAGAAATCGTCGGGGTCGGCGTCGCGCAAAAACGCCTCCGCGTCGACAACCAGCGAATCTTGTTCTCGAGCCGATCCCAAACCAAACTGGGCCCCTCCGCTCCCCGTAAACTCGTGTCGGTATTCAATCCGTCCCACAAATCCGTACGCGCGCGCAATCCGACGGACGCGATGAAGTCGCGATTTGCGCTCGGCAGACGAAATTGCGGGAGGGCCTTTCGATGGCATCCGAGTTTCCCATGAGCCGCATGTACCGCCTCGCACCCACGTGGCTTAGTCATGTTATAATCGACCAGTGCCCGCATGCACCGTTGACTTGGATCAGCTTTGCGAGGAAATCAACTGTGGCTAGTCAGTCGAGGCTACACTGGCCATGCTTCAAAGCCCGCGAGGCGGCCATCGTCCGGAATCTGCTCGAGCACGGACGGTGCGCCGTCATCGTTCTCGGCCGAGGGCACGATCTCTCAGAAGAAATCCGAAAGCAAAGTGGCGGCCGGTGTGAGTATCTCAAAGTCACGCCGCGGAACATTCCGCAACCCTCCACGGACTGGCCACCGATCCGTCGCTAAGTTGACCGGTCGCCGGCGGCCTGAACCTGCCAGCCGGCCTGGACGGGTGCTGCACCCCAAAAGTGCGGTTATAATCATCATCGCTCATTTATTTGCCCGGCCGACCGAGGTGCTACGATGATTCGCCATTGGCTGCTTTCCTTGACATTGCTTCTCTTGGCGGCGCCCGCGGCGCTGGCGGCGGATCGGGACGGGGCGCGGAAACCAAATGTGTTGTTCATCGCGGTCGATGATCTCAACCACTGGGTCGGGCATCTACAGCGCAACCCGCAGACGCGCACGCCCAATATCGATCGCCTGGCGGCCCAGGGCGTCACGTTTACCAGGGCCTATTGCGCCGCGCCCGTCTGCAATCCGTCGCGGGCCGCCTTGATGTCGGGACTGCGGCCCAGCACCAGCGGCGTCTACGACAACGCCCAAGACTGGAAGCCGGTCATCGGCAAAGAGCTCACGCTGACCACGCAGTTTTTGCAGGCGGGTTACAACGTCTACGGGGCCGGCAAAATCTACCACGCCAGCGCGCATCGCGAGGGCGAATGGACCGACTATTTCACGCCCCGCGGCGGCGGCGGTCTCAAGCGCCATCCCTCCGCGGCCGACGAAGGTGTCGGCGGCATCAAGTTCTATCCGCTGGCGAACAGCGATGAAGAGCTGCCGGATTACAAGGCAGTCAGCTACGGTCTGGAAAAACTGCAAGCGAAGCACGACAAGCCGTTTTTTCTGGCGATCGGTCTGGTCAAGCCGCACATGCCGTTCAGCGTGCCGAAAAAATACTTCGACCAATTCCCGTTGGAGACGATCGAGCTGCCGCCGTATCGCGCAGAAGATCTCGACGACGTGCCCGCCGCCGGCATAAAGATGGCCAAGCCCGGCGGCGACCACGCCCAGATACTCGCCTCGGGCCGCTGGAAGGAAGCCGTGCGGGCTTACCTGGCCACGATCGCTTTTTGCGACGCGATGGTCGGCCGGCTGCTCGACGGGCTGGACAAATCGCCCCACCGCGACAACACGATCGTCGTCTTTTGGGGCGACCACGGCTGGCATCTGGGAGAGAAGCACCATTGGCGCAAGTTCGCCTTGTGGGAAGAGTCGACGCGGGCGCCGCTCGTGTGGGTCATGCCCGGCGTGACGACTCCGGGCGGCGTTTGTCGCCGGCCGGTCGACTTCATGAGCATTTATCCCACGCTTTGCGAGCTAGCCGGCATCGCCATTCCCAAGCATGTCGAAGGGCCGAGCCTGCGCGCCTTGCTCGCCGATCCAGACTCAGCGTGGCAGCGTCCGGCGTTGACCACCTTTCACCGCGACAACCACAGCCTGCGAAACCAGCGATGGCGTTACATCCGCTATGCCGACGGCGGCGAAGAGCTTTACGACCACGACGCCGACGACTACGAGTGGACCAACCTGGCGGCCGATCCGAAATCTCAAGCGGTCAAGGCCGAGTTGGCCGAGTGGTTTCCCAAGGTGAACCACGCGGAGCTTCCGCGCGACGCGCAGACGAAGCGTCCGGGCGGACGACGCAGAGGCGCGGCCGTGGGTGCGCGATGAAAAGACCTCGATGTTTGCCTGAACGGCACTAAAGACGAACGAAGACGCCCATCCTTTTCACTGTGCCGCTCCAATCTGGGAAGAAGGACTGACTTCGACCGATTTGGCAGGTGTCGTATAATTAGTTCAGAACGCCCATTCGGAGAAGCACACATGCCTGCTGAGGATCTATTTCTCCCACTACGCGACTGGCGCCGTTCGCTGTACCGCGGCGATCCGGCGGCGGTCGACCGGTTTCTGGATGCGATCGACGCGACGCTGCCAACCGATTGGGTTCGCGACCTTGCTTACGAGCAGACCCGCCCGCGACGCGATCGTATCCGCTGCTACCGATTCGATCGAGCGGCGGATGCGGCGGTGCGGGTCTGGCTTGAGCGGGTGACTGCAACCCGCGTGCGCGGCGGTCCAGTGCAGGTGCTCCGCCATCCACCGTCGGGCGATGCGGTACGCATCGCGCGATTGGTCGCCGAGTTCGACGATGGTTGCGTCTTCTCCGCCGCTAACATGGCGGGCGTTCGCCGCACACGGCCAGGCTTCGGCCCGCGGAGCGCCGTCTCCTCTGCCGCGGAGACGCTGCTCACTCAGTTCGCAGACACGCTCGATGGCCAATGGCCCTTGCCAGGCAAGACACGAGAACTGTGGGAGGACCTTATCTCCGGCTGTTTGGCTGAGCATATCGCCATCGACCGCACGGAGCTGGAAAAATGGCTAGCTGACAGCGGTTGGGAACGGGCGGTTGTTCCACAGATTGCCGACCAGTTTTTCGCGGACTCCCGCTTGCTGGCCAAGCGGCTGCCGGTTACGGCCCCATGACCACGCTCGCTCAGGCCGTGGCAGACCTGACTGCGGCGCCTCGACCGGTCCTTTTTCTGGACACCTGCACCTTGCTCGACATTGTGCGAGCTCCTTTGCGCGACTTAGTCGCGGAGGTCAACGCGTGCGTCAATCTCCAGGGGCGGGCGGCTGCCGGAACGCTTCAGCTTTATGTTCAAGACATCGTGCGCGGCGAATGGGCCGAGAACCTGCCGGCCGCGCAGCGCGACGGCGACGCTGGCGTCCGCGCATTCACCGCCACCTGGCAGATCGGAGCGGATCTCGGCCAACCAGCGCCACCCCTTCCAGTAGTCCCGCCCGGAAACCTGATCGACGAGCTTAAGCAGTTATCACACGATCTATTGGCCGCGGCCGGCACGCTCGATCGCGATTACGACGCCATGTCTTGGGCAATCGAGCGAGTGGCGACGAAAAGGAAGCCGTCGTCGGGAAAAGGGATGGTTAAAGATTGTCACATTCTCGGCCACGCGCTCCGGCTGAGCTCCATGCTTGGCGCCGCTGGATTTCCTAATTCGCGCGTATTCGTCAGTTCGAACCGATCGGACTTTGCTGACCCGAACGCGGCCGTGTTCCACCCGGATATTGCCGCTGACGCAGCCGCCGCCGGTCTGCGGTATGCCGTGTCGCTGGAGGCAGCCATCGCCGACCTGCGCGCGATGGGCGAGATTCCCTGACCATCAGCCCGCGCGAACTCGTTCCCAGGTTTCCCTCATCTGACAAGGTTTCCCACGTGAAAACCCACCAAGCCAGTTTTTGGAAATAATGCGGGGAGAGGGCCGAAAAATAGGCCGGCGGTCGGAAGCTGGGAGCCAGAGGCCGCAGAATGACAGGCAGGGAATGCGCTTGCGTCAACGATGGTTGATGTTTCATGATCGCGCCCCAAACCTTTGTTATGGAATATCTTGCGGCACAGGAAGCAACAGCTAGGGTGTCTGTTTTTCGCAAGCAAACGGAATGAATTCCGTTCTACGTGCGGGAGGCC
>DATFDL010000092.1:0-4792 GCA_035252155.1 Pirellulales bacterium
GCGATGCGAAGACGACAACTGCAAGCAGTACTGCCGAGAGCCAGCAAAGGCGCCTGTAGGGAACGCCCTCCGTGGCGTTCCGCGAGGGGCGGTGCGACGTCAATTCGCCAATCGCGGAACGCCACGGAGGGCGTTCCCTACAGATGGCGGAAGGGCAGGGCGTCCGTTCTCGACAGGCGTTAGCCATCGATGTCCTCCAAGGCCGTGTCGGCCGGCTGATGTTCGCGCAACTTCGACAGCAGAGTTCCGCCCGATGCCGTTCGGCCCGCGGCCGACTTTTCGCGAGAAAACTGTTGAAACACCTGGCGGAACGAAGCCGTGGTGCTTTGCGGCTGCGCCTGCTTGCAAAGACCCGCCAGCCGATCGACTTCGACCGGATCGGTAATCTCTGTGAGCGTTTCGGCGCAGCCGGTGGCCAGGTGTACCAGCAGCAATTTGTTGCCGCACCGCACGAGATGGGCGAATTGTCGGCCGGTCAAGGGCGTGCGGCCGAGCACTTCGACCACTTCGCCCGGCAAGAGCATGCTTCCCCGCGGCATGCCGCGGCGCAACGCCCAGGCGACGACGAAAAACAGCCCCAGCACCAAGGCCAGGCTCGCCGCGCCGGTGACCAGTGTCGACGCCGTGCCGACCGGCCGCGATAGTCGAGAAGATCCCTCGGCGCCTGTCTTAGCTTGGCCTCGCGGCGGCAGTGGAACGCCGCCGCTCTTGCGGATGTTCTCCGGCTTGCCGCGGTTCGTGGCAGCCGCCGGTTGAGGCTGCTTCACGCCTTTGCTCTGCGACAGCTTCTCAAAGCTGGCCGGCTGTACAGAGGTGTCATCAATGACATCCGCCCGCGCGGCCTGGCGCGGGGCACGAGACTCTTCGGCGATGAGCGCCTCGGGCATCGCGGCGAGCGCCGCAAAGCTGCACACGCAGACGCAACGCAGTCCGCTGATGTGCTTGCTTTTCATTGGATGGCATCCTTGCCGGGTCTCGCGGTGTGGCACAGCCGCCCTCGGCTGTGTCGCGGTCGCCTATGGCGACCCTCGCACAGCCGAGGGCGGCTGTGCCACATGGCCGGATGCGTGCCCCAAATGTCGCATCCATGCCCGCGTGAAGTCGAACTTAGTTCGCCGGTTCGCCGGCAATCAATTCCGCCACTCGCACGCAAAAATTGTCGTTGAGCACCAACACCTCGCCCTTGGCGATCAAGCGGCCGTTGACAAAAATATCTACCGGATCGCCGGCCAGCTTGTCGAGCGGCACCACCGATCCCTTGCGCAGCTTCAGCACATCTTCCAAATACATGTTGGTCCGGCCAAACTCAATCCGCAGATCAAGCTCGACGTCGCGAATCAGGTCGAGTGTGGCGCGCTCGGTGTTCGGGGCAGCGCCGTTCAGCTCTTCGAGCACCAGCGGCTTGGCGCCGGCCGCGGGGTGCTGCGGTTGGTCGATCGAGGCGATCGCTTCTTGCGCTTGCTGCAAGAGCAGCTCGACATCGGCCGGGGCGATGCCTTCGGGCGGCGGCACGACGGCTTTGACGGCCGGCCCCGGCGACATCGCCGCCGGTTGCCCTGCGAGCAGATTCTCGACATTGAACGGGCTGGGCGAACCCTCCGGCGTGGCGGCGTCCGCCGCGGCCGGTCCCAGGTCGCCCGCCGCTTGGGCCTGCTGGAGCAGACGCTCGATCTCGTCGTTCTGAACCGGCGGGTTGTCGTCCACTATTGCTCGACGGCCAAGAAATCGCTGAACACGATTCCCTGAAGAAGCGGTTTTCCCAGGGCGCGGTTGGTTTTCTCCAAAATCTGCCTTTTAATCAAGCCCAATCCGGGATCGGTCAGGTCGGCGATCTCCGCGCTGCGGATCGTGGTCAGCACCTGGTCGCGGATCCTGTGCTTGTTTGCCTCATACTGGGCGGTGAAATGGTGCTCGTCTTCCGAGGTAATCGTGCCGTAAAGGTGGAAGTTGATCAGCAGGGTCGTATTTGACGCCGGCTGAAAGGCCGTGAGGCTATAATCGCCCATGTCGACCTCGCGCTCTTCGCCGGCCGCGCTATGTTCTCCGTGTTCGCCATGTTCGCCAGCCTTGCCATGACTGTCGTCGGCATGGTCGGCATGTGGATCATGGCTGTCGTGCTTGCCCGGAGCAGCCCCCGACGCAGCCTCGCCACTGGTGGCTTTGTCGGTGGCCACGGTCACGTAGACGAAGGCAAACAGACACTCGGCCCCGATGACGGCCATAATCAGGCCGAGCACAACGGCTTTCCAGAACCAACTTTTTTTACCGCCGGCCGCGGCATCGGCCGTGGCGGCGTGACCCGCGGGCGGAGGCATGGTTTGAGTGCTCATGGTTGTTTCCTGCGACTACGATTTCGGGTGTTGGTCGGCTTGCTTGCTTCGTTTCTTCTCCAAGGGCGTGGGAGTAATCCCGCTTTCGCGAAATTGTTCCCTAAACTCGTTGAGCATGAAAATCTCGACCCACGAATCGCTGATCAATAGCAGCGGCTGGTTGCCCGCCTGAGCTTGAGTCGCCTGAGGGGCAACCCCGAGGCGAATTCGTTCGGCGTCGATGCCGTGCTCGACGAGATATTCCATCGTCTTCCGGCAACGCGCATAGGCCAAGTCCCAGTGATCGCGATACGGCGACCCTTCGGGCAGCGGCCGCCGCGACGAATGCCCGCGAATCTCGATGCGTTGCGGCTTGCCCTTGAGCGTTTCGACAGCCAACGACAACTGGTGCTGGTTTTCGTCCGAGAGGTCTGTCGAGCCTTCGTCGAAATAGATCAATCCGCCGTTCGCCAGGGGCTGACCGGGCGGCACCCGCGGCACCGTGGGCGGCGGGGCCCGCAGCACCGGCTGCCGGTCGCGCACTTCGCGGTCGGCCGGCGGCGGGGTGGTGCCCATCTCGGTCAGCTTCGACTTTGGCAGGAATCGGCCCAGCATGCCGTCAAACGGCCCCAGGCTGTGCCGCAACGAGTTCATCACGGCCTCTTCCTTTTCGGGATCTTTGGTGCCGGCCATCGAATACATCACCACGAAAAACGCCATCAGAATGGTAATCATGTCGGCGTACGACATGATCCATTCGGGCAGGCCCTCTTCGCACTCAGGACATTTGCCGGACATCTACGCCGCCTCCTCGAATCCCTTGCGCATGCTGGGCGGCAAATAGGTGTTCAGCTTTTGCTCGACGATCCGCGGGCTGTCCCCCGCCTGAATCGACATCACTCCGTGCAGCACGATCTCTTTAGTCAGTTGTTCTTGGTGGCTGAGGTACGCCAGCTTCTCGGCGCAGGGCATGCAGATCATGTTGGCCATCGCGGCCCCGTAAAGCGTGCCCACCAAGGCCATCGCCATCGAGGGTCCGATCGAATCAGGATCGTCTAGGTTGCCGAGCATGAGGATCAAACCCAGCAGTGTGGCGATCATTCCGAACGCGGGTCCGCAGCGGCCCATCATTTCGAGCATCCGTTTGCCGACATGATGTCGGGCCTCCTCGGCCTTCATCTCCGTGTGCATAATTTCTTGAATCACTTCGGGCCGGGTGCCATCGACCGCCATCTGCACGCCCAACACCAGCGTGTGGTTGCGCAGCTCCTTCACTTTCGATTCGAGCGCCAAGAGGCCGTCTTTGCGGGCGATCTCCGAAAGCGAAACCAACTCTTGCACCAAGGCCGGCAGGTCTTCGCTCTTGTTGACGATGAGCTTCATCATCATCTTGGGCATGGCCAGAAATTTTTTGAGCGGCACCGAGGTCATGACGACGCACAGCCCGCCGCCCAGCACCATGATGGCCGCGGGCGGGTCGATAAACTGGCCCAGCGAGACGCCGTGTCCGCCGCCGTGGCTGCCGGCGATGAACAGCGCCACGAGCATCAGCGCGAATCCGCCGACGACCCCTGCTACGGTTGCGATGTCCATGCGAACTTAAACCAGGTGTTTCGAGCGTTGATAATCGACGGCGCGGCGGACCACTTCGTCCATCGTCTCGCGCACCACCAGCCGCTCGCCGTTGACAAGCGTCAGGGTGGTGTCGGGCCGGGACTCGACGTAACGGATCAAATCGGCGTTCAAGACGAACTCGTCTCCGCCAAACTGCGTAAGCTTGATCATGCCGTGAAAAGATAGGCTACGATTCGCCCGTCGTAGAACGGAATTTATTCCGTTTGTCGCCAGAAACGGTTCTTTTCGCCGAGGCGTTTCGTTCGATAAAAAGCGAGTTTCGCCGGTTGGAACGGAATGAATTCCGTTCTACAATACAGAACATGTCGTCCGAATCACCGGCGCAACCCGAACAACCCGGCCCCGTGAACCCGGCCGCCGCGCGCGGACTCGATGAGGCATCGTCCGACTGGTTCCTGCGAATGCTCGTGAAGCTGGCCGACCACGTGGGTCTTTCGCTCTGGGTCACACTGGCGGTCGATGGGCTGCACGTGACTGGCGAAATGATCAGCGCCGGCCGCTACGCCGCCGAGTTCAAAGAGCAGTTTCTCGGCGGCATCGAGTCGCTCGACGAAACGATGCAGCAATCGGCGGCCGATCTGCTGAACCGCGCCAGCTTTGCCCTCGATCCCAAGGCGATTCATGACGAAGCCCGTCGTCAGGCCGGCGACGCGGCCGTGCCGCTGGTCGAGCCGGACTACATTCATTTGCGTTCGGCCCGCGTGGTGCATTCGCCGGAGATCGGGCTCGACATCCGCGGCGGCGCCCTCTGGCGTTTTCGCCTGGCCAAGATCGACGGTTTTTCGTTGGGCAAGCAGACCAACGAAATGCGGACGGTATAGCCGATAGCGGCTTCTTGACAAACAAAC